>NZ_BDHE01000488.1:0-121771 GCF_054786175.1 Treponema sp. R8-4-B8 | reverse complement strand
AATACGACGGGATATTTCAAAGGTATTTTTTTTTTAACTTCTTCAATAGTAGTAATAGTTTTGCATGAGAATAATAATAACAATGTTATTGCTATAATAAATTTCTTCATATTATTACTGATACTGAGCCAAACATAGCTCGTAGTACCTCCCCCGTTTAGCCATTAATTCCTCGTGCGTGCCTGTTTCCACGATTTGACCGTCGCTTACGAACATTATCTGCGTGCAGTTGCGTATCGTGGAAAGTCTGTGGGCGATGATAAACGAGGTGCGGCCTTTCATTAGCGTTTGAATTCCCTGTTGTACAAGCTGTTCGGTCCCCGTGTCGATACTGCTTGTCGCTTCGTCAAGAATTAATATTCGCGGGTTGGAGATAAGGGTGCGGGTAAAAGCCAAAAGCTGCCTTTCGCCTGAGGAGATGCCGCTTCCGCGCTCAATGACGCGGGTGTCATAACCGTTAGGCAATTTTTCTATAAATTGGTTGGCGCCAATCAGTTTTGCGGCGGCGCGGATTTCTTCATCGGTCGCGTCCAATTTCCCGTAACGGATGTTGTCGGCTATCGTTCCCGTGAACAAAAAACTGTCCTGAAGCATTATCCCCATCTGGCTTCTTAGCGAATGTAGGGTAACCTTCATTATATCCTGACCGTCGATTAAAACTTGCCCTTCCTCAATATTGTAAAAACGTGAAAGCAGGTTTACGATTGTGGTTTTTCCGGCTCCCGTAGGCCCTACAATGGCAATGCTCTGTCCGGGATGAGCGCTAAAACTGACGTTGTTCAGCACCTTGCGCTCTCCGTCGTAACTGAAATTTACGTTTTTAAACTCAACGTGTCCTCGCATAAAAGGAAATTCCACGGCGTTGGGAATGTCCTGAATTGTTACAGGTTCCGCTATCGTGTCAAAAATTCTGTCAAGGTATGACATCGCGGTTATAAAAGTGTTGTAAATGTTCGCGAGGTTTATTATCGGCTGCCAAAAACGCCACGCGTAGTTTCCCATAACAAGCAACATTCCGAAACTCGCCATCGGGTTCATCCAGTAAACGCCCATTATGTACACGAATGACCAGACAAGCTGGCTTATAGATTCAGTGGAAAACCATACCGTGTTGGAAATATAAATCGCCTTCATCCACACATTGTTGCGCTGATCCGCAAGATCGTTCATTATTTCAAGATTTTTATCCTGCCTGTCAAAGACTTGAGTAACCTTTACCCCGTCTATGGATTCCTGAATATATGCGTTTATATTTGAGTTTTTGTTTGATACGGCCTGCCACGCCCTGCGCTGGGCGGGCTTTATCGTCCAGATAAAAATAGCCAGCAGGGGAAGGCCTATGACCGTAACAGTCGCAAGATGGGGGTCAACTTTATACATAAAAAAGATGATAAAAAAGATGTTTAAAACTTCTATTACAAAGTTGATGATTCCGTTGGAAAGCGCGTCTGACACGCTGTTTACATAGGGGACTACGCGCACAAAAATTTTTCCGTGCGGGCGGGAGTCAAAAAAACTGAAAGACAATTTTTGAAGATGGGCGAACAAGTCCTGCCTTATATCGTGGATAATTCCAGCGCCCGCTTTCGCTACAAGAATGTTCCGCACGGCGCTTAACGCTACGCTTACAATAATCGACGCGGTAAGGTATACGCCCATCATGAGCAGTTGGCGCATGTCCTTGTGCGGGACGGCTTCATCCAGCGCCGTTTTAACAAAAAGCGGACCTACCAAACCGGAGATCGATGCAAGGATGCTGAATATTAACGAAAGCCTTAAATGGCCTTTTGCTTTTAAAAGATAACCTAAAACGCGCTTTACGTTAAACAAACTTACCTTTTCGTCAAGGTATTCGTCCATGTCATAGCGGTTCTTTTCTTTGGAAGTTTTTTGTTCCTGCTGTTTTTTGCTGAAAAAGCTCATTGTGGAGTTCCCTCCAACGCTTCAAGACCCGCGTTATACTGAAGCTGCCATATATGGAAATAAAACCCTTCCATCGCAAGCAGTTCCTCGTGTGTCCCCCTTTCGATGATCCGCCCCTTGTCCATGACAAGAATCAAATCCGCTTTTCTAAACGAAGAAATCCTCTGCGCGATAATTATCTTTGTGCAGGGAAACTCAAGTTTTTCAAGATGTTCTTGAATGTACTGTTCAGTCTCGCTGTCAACCGAGGAAGTGGTGTCGTCTAACACAAGAATCGCGGGCTCTATGGCAAGCGCCCTCGCGAGCGCTATCCTCTGCCTCTGTCCGCCTGAAATCCCAACCCCGCGCTCTCCCACCAGCGTGTCATAGCCGTCGGACATTTCATTAATAAAATTATCAGCGTCCGACTGCACCGCGCGTTTTTTAATGGTTTCATCGTCAAGTTCCGGCCTGCCGTAGGAAATATTGCCCTTTACGGAATCGGAAAACAAAAAAACGTCCTGCATGGCAAGCCCTATCTGCCGTCTCAGCGACGATAGCGTATAACGCCTTACGTCCACGCCGTCCAAAAGAACCGCTCCGTAGTCAGGCTCGTAAAAACGCACAAGGAGGTTTATAAGCGAAGTTTTTCCCGACCCTGTGCTTCCAAGTATCCCTACGGTGGAGCCGGCTTCCGCCGTAAAATTAATACCCTCAAAAATTTTATTTCCGTCAATGGTAAGTTTTACGTCTCTGAATTCGATTTTTCCCTTGGGGCGTTGCGTTAGCTGAATCGCCCCCGACATGTCGCTTATTCCCTTTGGCGCTTCCACCACTTCGCGGATCATCTGCCCAGCGGAAGTCCAGCGTTCAAGGTCGGCAAGAAGGGGGCCTAACATCCACATAGGCATTGAAAGCGCCCACGTAAGCGAGGAAAACGCCATGTATTCGCCCGGTGTCATCCATTCCTTAATTAGAAAAAAACCGCCGACTACAAGCATTATTACCATGAGCAATTGGCTTGCGGTTTCAAGGAACGGCTGGTACTTCGCGGTAATAATGGCGTTCTCGCAGCTTATGTCGCGGAATTCGGCGTTTTGCTTTTCAACTTTTTCCTTCTCGTGTTCTTCGCGGGCGAAGGCTTTAACCACTCGGTTGCCGTCAATGTTTTCCGTAACGAAAGTTCCAAGGTCTGTAAGTTTCTGCCGCAGTAATAAAAAACGCGGCCTGATTTTTTTTACGAACCTGCTGCTTATATATAGAATAAAAGGCGTAATCCCCACAAGGCAAAGGGCGAGTTTCCAGTTTAAATACAGATAAAAAATAAATGTCGCGGCAAAAAGGGCGATGGCTCCTATAAATTGGTATGAAACCCACGCTACAGTATGGCGCAGGCGGTCCAAGTCCTGCGTCATCCTTGTCATTAAATTGCCGGTAGGGAAGCGGTTTAAAAATTTAAAATCCTGCCATTGGACGGTCTGGTACATGTCCCTGCGAAGGCGCGTCATCACGTCTGTGCTTGCGATCTCCATCAGTATTATCTGAAGATAGTTAAGCAAAAGCCGGACAAGCTGGACTATCATCATAATAACAAGAAGCCTTATCAGCGGGCTAGTATCGTGTTTCATGATAACCACGTCTATTATTTTTATGCCTAACATGGGATTGATAACGCGCATCGCCGACGTGACAACCGTAAGAAAAAGCCCGCCCATGAAGACGGCTCTCTTCCCCTTCATGTAATTCCAGACCCATTTAATTTGTTCCATAGTTATCTAGTGTATAGTGGTTAGTAATTAGTGTCCAGTGGAGCGCGAACCGTTAGAAGTTTTTTATTTTTTTGCCAAAGAGCATGTTTTGATAACAGCGAAGGCATCCCGGAAACATTCCGCCCTCACATTCATGCAGGGTTTTTCTGAACAAATTCGCGCGGTCCCCGTTGTATATCTCTTTAATTGACTGTTCCTTAATATTGCCTAAAATGTAGTCGGGATAATCGGCGCAAAAATGCACGTCCCCGTTGTAGTTTACGTTTAACTGGCACCAGGGGACGACGCAGTGATTGCGTACCGGAGTTTCAAGTTCAGCGTAGTATGTGTGAGTTTTTTCAGGGTTTAAAGTGGGAACTGTAAGTACGGGATGGCCGAAATTCTTTTCTTGAATGTCGTGCAGAATTTTGTGCAGTTTTTGCCCGTCTATTCCAAGATTGTAACCCGTGTTGTACGCTTCAAGACAATCAATGTCAGTGTCAAGCTTTTCTTTCATAAAGCGTTTCTGAGTCGCTACAATATTGTCATTTGTGTAAGTGCCTAAATTGTAGATGTGCAAATCAATATTGTATTCCCTGCTCGCTTCGGAAAGGTTAGCGAGATCCATGTAATTTTTATTTGTGACGACCGTTACAATGCTTAACAGGGGATATTTCTTTTTTTGCTTTTGTTTTTCATTGTTGATGGCCTTTAACCCCGCTATTACCTTGTCGTAAGTGCCTTTGCCGCGCAATTCGTCGTTTATGTCACGGAAAGCGTCAAGAGAAACAAAAATCGTGCTCCAACCGTCGCGGACAATTTGTTCGGCGTGCCGTTCCATTAAAGTGCCATTGGTGTTGACGCTTACATACATTCCCTTTTCAATCATATATTTTGCAAGGGGGAAAAGGTCATGGTAGAGGAACGGCTCTCCGCCCCAAATATATGAAACAGGTTTTCTTGGCGCGACTTCGTCAATAAATTTCTTCCATGTTTCAAGCGGAAGGAGCTTTTTATTTTCTTCACCCGCGCATTCGTTCATTACTCCCTTGTCGCCGTATTGTCCGCACATTTTACAGCGAAGGTTACAGGCTCCCGTTACTTTAAAGTAAACGAGAGCCAGATTTTTAAAATGGTCGTACTTATAATTACGATTCAAAAAATACCTTGCTTTGCCTATTTTGAATAAACCGTTGGAAATCTTTGCCGCTAAACTAAGATTCTTAGTAAGCAGCATAGGTATCATTGATGTATTTTGTTTCACGCCTGTCCTGCTGAGCCCAAAACATTCTGATTTTTGTGCGCGTATAGTTTTTTAAGTTCGTCTCGCGCTGGGCCTAAGTATTTACGGGGATCGAACTCATCGGGATGTTCAACAAAAACCTTGCGGATCATAGCCGTCATGGCGAGCCGTCCGTCAGAATCAATGTTGATTTTGCAGACCGCGCTTTTCGCTGCTTCGCGCAACTGTTCTTCGGGGATGCCTACGGAGTCAGTTAATTTTCCGCCGTACTTTTCTATTATATGCACATATTCAATGGGGACTGATGAAGAACCGTGTAAAACGATTGGGAAGCCCGGTATTTGTTTTTCAATTTCTTTAAGGATATCAAAGCGCAACGGGGGAGGGATAAGGATGCCGTTAGCGTCTCTTTTACATTGCTCCGGTTTAAATTTCATGCGCCCATGGCTTGTGCCGATGGAAATCGCCAATGAATCGACCTTTGTCTTGCCGACAAAATCAATCACTTCTGAGGGCTGGGTATAATGGCTTTTTTCGGCTGAAACATTGTCTTCCACTCCGGCGAGAACTCCAAGCTCACCTTCCACCGTAACATAATCTTTTTGGGAATGCGCGTATTCGCAGACCTTTTTTGTAACCGCCACGTTTTCATCATAGGGCAAGTGCGAGCCGTCAATCATCACCGATGAAAAGCCGGTCTCGATACAGTCTTTGCAGATTTCAAAACTGTCGCCGTGGTCAAGGTGAAGAACTATCGGAATGTCATATCCCAGCTCATGGGCGTATTCCACGGCTCCCCGCGCCATGTTTTTCAGGATATTCTGATTGGCGTATTTACGCGCCCCAGCCGACACCTGTAAGATTACAGGCGATTTGGTTTCCACGCACGCCTGGATAATGGCCTGCATTTGTTCCATATTGTTAAAATTGTACGCCGGAAGGGCATACCCGCCAGAAACCGCTTTTTTAAAAAGGTCTTTTGTATTTACAAGACCCAATTCTTTATAACTAGTCATATTTTTCGCTCCTTAGTTGGGTATTATACAGCCTTTTTGTAAGTATGGCAAGGGGAGTTATTCCAAAGATTTTCACACAAAGAGCACAAAGGAAGAGAAGGACACTAAGATGGAAGAGGGGGTTTTTGTCCGTTATCTTGTCGTGAAGCCCGCGCTTAGATTTCGGACAAAAATTCCCTCTTTTCTTACTTTGTGATCTTGGTACCTTTGTGATCTTCGTGTGAGGCCTTTGCGAATAAATTAAAGTTGCGCGATAATTTCCTCAGACAGTCCAGTATACTTATTAATCAGCGATACAGGCATATTATCAGCCTTCATTTTTTGGGCACTTTCGAGTTTTTCTTTGTTACGGCCTTTGGTAAGACCTTGCTTTAGTCCTTTTGCAAGTCCTTTTGCAAGTCCTTTTTTATGACCTTCACGTTTGGCCCATGTCATTTCGCTTTGATAATCTAGTTCAGCCTTTAACTCACCCATCTTGCGTATGTACTCTATTTCGTTCTGCGTAAAGCCTGTCATGGTTTTTACCGCCATCGCTATGCCTTCCTTTCGATTGATTATCTTAATAATTTTACTTCTTTTCTCCTCGTCTGTCAAATATTCAAAAAATACCGCCCACAGTTCCGCGTTTGTCATCTCTTCAATGGGTTTATCGGCTATAGGTTTCGTTTTTACCAGTTCTACAGTTATTATTCTGGTTTTCCCGCCAAGACAGACGCGGGTTTTAAGATCGCTGTATGAAAAATCGTGAATAAGGTTTTTATCCGGAAAAAATTTCCCCTTTGCAAGAATCGCGATTTGATAAGTTTCTTTCAAATCATCATAACTTTTGTCATTTCCGTGAATTTCCTGCCCTGTGAATAATATTGCCGTATAGTACTCAAGGCGTACCATTTCATCAGCATTGGGATTAAATGACATTTCCACATTGACAAGATCGCCTTCCTCTGTTCTGCAGGATACGTCGAAGCGTATGTGTTTTTGCATCAAATTTTTAATAGGCGGTTCGTTGGCTGTGATTGCCTCCACAGCGATAACGCGTCCTATAAGCGTAGAAATCAAGTCCGACAACGCGGCTCTTGACTCTGACGTGTTTCTGGTGAATACGGCTTTGAACACCGGATCATAGCGGATGTCAAAGATTTGCGTCCCATCCTCAAAAGGGAAGGGACCCCACTCGTACTGAGCTGGATTTTGTTTTTTAGTTTTCATAACTAACTCCATAAATAGTTTTTTCCGCCTGACCACTTGAAGTGATCAGGCACCTATATATGGCGCGAGAGTGCCATTTTGCTTGACTGTTTTTAAAAATTTTTCGAAAAAATTTCTCACCAAGAACACTAAGAAAGAGAAGAACACAAAGAGGGAAATGAGCAGTGAGCAGTTAACAGTGAGCAATTTCGTTGTTTGTGGGCGCGGCTTCTTGGCAAAACGCTAAGCTCGCTAACTTCGCTCTTTGATAATTGCTCTTTGCTCTCTGGTCATCTCGACAAGCTCAGTGGCTACTCATTGCTCACTGCTCACTGTTAATTGTTCCCCTATTTATTACAAATATGGTAAAATAATGCTGATATGAGACGGAACCTCAAAACATTGATAATTGCCGCAAGCCTTGCTCTGGCGGCTATTATCGTGTTGGCTATCTATTATACCCGTTCACCCGTATTAATCGTGACGGAGGAGTCATTTATCGAATTATATGGAAGAAAAAGGATTAAAAACGAAGCTTTACTGTCATCGGTTTCTATGTTCCGGAGTGTAAAGACCGTTGAGGTTGCCAATGACGCGGGCGACGATATTGTCCCATTCGCAGTCGCGGAAATTTCTGTTAAGCCGTATTGCGTGCTTTTTCCACTTAGATTTGTACAGTCGGCGCAGCGTTATAAGGAGTTAAACCCCAATATTCCTGTTGTTGTGCTGGAAGGAAGGTATCCTGAGAGTGAAAATCCGGCTGAAAAGACGCTTGGTGAGGATAAAGCTGATTATTTTATCTATAAGACGGATATAAATGACGATTTTTACAATTTAGGGCTTGCAATTAGTGCTTTTAAACATGAGGAGGAACCAAAAAATGATGATTCTGCCCCTGAAATGGAAAAAAAAGAAAAAATCGTAGTTTTTCTTGGTAAGAATTTGTCCCCAATGAAGGATGTTTTACAAAAAGGCTTATTTGACAGGGGAATTCTTACTGAAACTCAATTTTTTAACTCTTTTTCACAATACTCGGAAATACCCGATATATCCTGTGTTATCCTCGCGGGGTTGGGTTTTGAGTATCTGGAAAAGAAAACCGGCGTTCCGGTTATTTCTTTTACATGGATAGACCCTTATTTATTGCCGTCCGACGTGGTCATGGTAATTAACGATTCACCCTGGGCGCAGGCGCGTCAAGCTGTCAGTATGGTCAAAGCAGGGGAGAAAAACGGGCTAATTAAGTCAGAATTCATGGTTTTAAATAGGAAAAAATTTGACAAAGATGTTGTTGCCCTAATAAAAAAAACAAGGTAAAATGTAAAAAACAAGTGGTTAAAGATTTGACAAACATAGTTCAAAATAATATAATTTAAATAGATTAATAAAGGAGCTTAATGATGAAACAAAGAAGCTTGAAATTTATCTGCCTGATTGTATGGGCATGTATAACGGTTTTATCAGTCCATGGTCAGTACAGAGCCGAAAACCTTAACAATTGGGTTTTGGAGTCTTTTAACGGTAATGGTGACTCAATATATAAATGGAAAACGGACGCCAGCCGGTTTATCACCAAAACCGACGATACCACTTATCCGTTAGTCACTTATGTTGACGCGTATCCAAGCCAGGCTTTCAGAGCGGGAAAAGCCGAAGGTTCTCCAAAGAGTTTTGGATTGAACGGACGTTTTGACCGCAGAGGCTATAACTGGATAGATATTTACCCGGTATTAGCTGATGATCCTGATGAAAAGCCTATTGGAATACCGATTCCCGGCAGAATGAAAAGAATGGACATGTGGGTATGGGGATCCAACATGAGGTATTACATGGAAGTTTACTTCAGGGATTACAATGGCGTAGTTCATATCCTCAATTTTGGAAGCACTTATTTCCTCGGCTGGAAAAACATGAGCGTAAATATCCCCACTAACCTTAATCAGACGGTATGGACGGAATCGGAACCTATAAAAAGGTCTAAAGAGATTGGAAAGGATATTATGGATAGACCTCAAATTAAGGACGAGCCCACTTATCCAAGTTTGCATTTTGTAAAGTTCAGGTTGTGGACCCAGCCGGTTGAAAGAGTTGATAATTTTTATATTTATTTTAAACAGCTTAAAATTCTAACGGATATAAATGAAGCTTTGTTTGACGGCAGTGATTTGGCTGATCCGCTTAATGTTCAAAGGCTCTGGGATCAAAAATAAGGAGTATCAAAATGAGGAAATTTTTAGTTATTATTTTAATTCTGTGTATCGGCGGTTTTGCCTTTGCCCAACAACCGCAACAATCCCAACAAAGACAGGAAGTTGGCGCTGCTGAGCCTGAAAGGCTTGGAATTGACGCGGGACAGCAACTGATAAAAGAAGTGTCTGTTGACAGATTCGAGCATGACGGTTTCTGGAGATCCAGAATATCGCATGACGACGGTTTCCCGACAAGCAGGTTGTTTATAGGCGCTCCCGCCGGCAAACAAAAGATTCCAGATGAAGAAGGCATGAATATTCCAGATCAATACGTGCTTGGTACCAGAATAGATTTTCTCCGAAGGGGATTCAGTCAGTTTTATATTTATCCCGCGCGTCCAATTCCAATAGAAGGAATCGCGAAAACCGTTTCCGTGTGGGTTTCGGGACGTAACTTTAATCATGAGCTTTTTTTGTTAATTCAAGATTTCTTTGGCAATGATTATGAATTTAGCTTTGGAAAACTCAATTTTATCGGCTGGCAAAAGTTGACGGTTACCATTCCTCCGGCTCCGGAGAACGAAGGGCAGCCAGGCGTAATTCAAAGAAGCTACCATTATCATGGCAACTATGGCATAAAAATAACAGGCTTTAGAATTAATTGCGACCCGATGGAAGCAAGAGGCAGCTACTATATTTATATGGACGATCTCCGCGCGGTTACCGATCTTTTTACCGAGAATCACCGCGACCCGGACGATATGGTTGACGGCTGGTAAAAACCAAAGAGGCTGCTGATTGTAAATCGGCAGCCTTTTTATTACTCTCATGATTTTAAAAGGAAAAGGAATTGCCCCCGGAATTGCCGTGGGGCATATTTATATCTACGATGAAAAATTTGATATTCCTTGCGAAAGCTTTGTTCCTCAAGGAGAGGAACAGGCGCACCTTGCCCGCTATTATTCAATTAAAAAAGAAGCTATTAACGAGATTGAAAAGCTCAGGCTTTCAGTCTCTAGCGTTGATCCTGTAAAAGCGGAAATTTTTACCGCCCACAAAGAAATAGTAGAAGACCTTATCATTAACGAAGAGATTCCGGCAAGGATACTAAACGAACACTGGGCAGGGGATTGGGCGATTTATCAGGTTTACGAAACCGTCCTTGGCGTTTTGCGAAAAACTTCAGATTCGCTTATCGCCGAACGTGCGGCGGATTTTGACGACATCCGCGCCCTGCTTCTGCGTTTATGGTACGGGCAAAAATCAACCTCTCTTTCCTCTTTAAAAGAGCCCTGCGTCATCGCGGCGCGCGAACTTAAACCTTCCGGCACCGCCGGTTTAAACAGCGGCAATATACTCGCGATTCTTACCGAAACTGGCGGGATAACCTCGCACGCCGCCATTATCGCCAAGAGTTACGGAATCCCCGCCGTTTTAGGCATTGAAGGGCTTTTAAGCGCCGTAAAACAAGGACAGCTCTCCGCGGTTGACGCCGCGCAAGGAACAGTAATTATTGACCCTGAGGAAGAAATTGTAAAAGAGTATCAGGAGAAAAGCGGAGTTTTTAACCGCGATAGAAAAGACGCGGAAACATTTCAAAAGAGGGAAGCGGTTACAGCCTGCGGGACAAGAATTGACATTGACCTTAACATTTCAAACGCCAATGATGACGAACTTGACGCTCAAAGTTACACGGATGGCGTCGGTTTGTTCAGAACTGAATTTCTTTACATGGGGCGCAATACTCTGCCGTCGGAAGAAGAACAGTTTGAAACTTACAAAAAAGTTTTAGAACGTTTCGGCAAAAGACCGGTTATTTTGCGCGTTCTGGATATTGGCGGTGACAAACAAGTACCATATATGGAACAGAATCATGAAGATAATCCTTTCTTGGGAAAACGCGGCATAAGGTTATGTTTCAGTAATCCTGAAATTTTTAAAACCCAGCTAAGGGCGGCTATTCGCGCCTCGCTTTACGGCAATCTTTGGCTTATGCTTCCTATGGTCGGCTCTATTGATGATATAAAAAAAGCAAGAAAAATAATCGCTGAAATAAAAAACGCTTTAAAAAAAGAAAACGTCCAATTTGGCGAATTTAAAATTGGCATTATGATAGAGATTCCAAGTATCGCCCTTATTGCCGGTTTGGCGGCAAAGGAAGTGGATTTCGCCAGCATAGGGTCAAACGATCTTTGCCAGTATTTGTGCGCCGCGGACAGAATGAACGCCGACATGGAGCCTTATTACCAGAGTTATCACCCCAGTGTTTTTAAATTGATAAAAGAGGTCGTTTCGGTTTTTAACAACGCCAAAAAGCCAATCTCCATTTGCGGGGAATTGGGAAGCGATCCGGCTGCCATACCGGTACTTATCGGTCTTGGCTTGCGTAAATTCAGCATGGGAGCCGCGTCTGTAGCTGCAGTAAAAAGGGCTATTGCCTCAGTTACGGTAGAGCAGGCGGAAGAAATGGCGCGGAAAGCGCTGAGTTTTTCTACGGCTTCGAAGATTGAAAAGTTTTTAAGTATAATTCCAAATATTTCTCACGAAGAACACTAAGGAAGAGAAGATCACAAAGAAGAGGGAAGAGGTGGTTGTTGTCTGAAGGCTGTGCGTGGGCTTTACGATAGGATATGTGTGAAAGAAAAGCTAATAATTTTTCGCGTCTCCTATGTTTATGACGATTTCTGATATGTTTTGGTTATTGGTAACAGACAAGTTCACGTCTTTTACTGATATATCAAACAGTAAATAATCAGATGTCGGATTTTTTTGGGAATAGCCTGTTATTTTGAATACAATATCTACTATGGGATTTTTGTTCTCCCCATAAGTTAATGACCAGGGAGTATTAGGTTCCGGGGAAGAGAGACAGGTGATGTTTAATACGCCTTGAACGGGATAAATAGCGTATAACTCTAAATATGGAACCGGATTGCCATCATAGTTAATGTTAATGGTTCCGCTTAAGTTGACGCCTCTGATACTTACTTCTCCGATATTAATGGCGCTTTCATTTATGTCACTTAATAGTATTTTATCAGGAACGGTAATGGTATAAGTATTCAACGAATCACCAGGCAGAACAATGAGTTCAAACGCGGTTTCTGTATTTGGCTTAAACGTTTCATATACCGGAAGCGACCAATTAAGAGCCGCGCTTGCGCCTGTTACCGAACTCATATTTATTTTTTTGTATAAATTCCACCAAGAAGCCGGATATTGAGAAAATGAATAAGCGCGAATTTGTACTTTTGTTCCGGGGGATGGAATATCCGTAAGGGTAATTTTTCCGGTAATTTGGCCTGTCTTTTTACCTTGACCGTTAAGTGATTTTTCACAGTAAAATACGGAGTCTTCGTTAATTGAATCTGAGCCAGAAAAGGGATTTTTCAATTTATTATCTTTGTATACGAATACATTTTGGTTTCCCGTCCATGAATCATAATTGCTTGCGGGGTATGTGATCGATAAAAACCAATCATTCATGGTTAACGCTGGGGACATATCATTAAAAATACCCCCTTGAAATTCATCAACGGTATAGGAGTATGCTCCCGATGTTTCATCGCCGGTTGATAACGGGCACCCCGCCGCAAAGACGGCCATTACGATTATCAGGGCGTTCCAAATGTTTCTTTTTGTAATCATTGAGTAATCTCCTTTGGTTATTAGTGTAAATTAAGTTGGCGTATTCCGCAAGGAATTCACCGCAAGGAATTCTCACTAAGATCACGAAGGGACAAAGTGGACCAGCGGCCCAAGCCGCTTTAAATGGTCATACACAATTTCAGAAAGAATGGTATACGCGATTTATATGCCTGTCAACAGTCCTGGCGACAATTATAAATTTGTAACTATAGATTCAGATACCATTAAAGACGCAAATGGGTACCTTTGGAGAAAGCAATAAACGCGACAGTAACCGACACCATTATCCCACGCATAGCCCTGTCTGTTTGTCAGCTAGGAGTACCACGGAGTTTTGGCACGAAAATCTTCTCTTCCTCCGTGTAACTCCGTGGTTATATTCTTCCTTAAGTTTATGATGTTGTAAAATCTCACAACTGGGCTATAGTCTCCGTAGATAGTCCGGTGTACTTAATAATCTGTGATACAGGCATATTGTCAGCTTTCATCTTTCGGGCGTTTTCGAGTTTTTCTTCCTTACGGCCTTCCTTATGCCCTTTCCGCTCAGCATCCGCCATCCCGCTCCGCCAGTCAAGTTCGCTCTTTATCAGAGTAGTCATCCGCGCGTATTCTATTTCGTCTTTGGTAATGTTTATCAATGTGTCTACAGCCATCGCTATGCCCTCCTCTCGGTTGGTTATATCAATTATTTTAGCCCTTTTCTCAGGATCTGTCAAATATTGGAAAAATACCGCCCACTGTTCCGCGGTTGTCATTTCTTCAACGGGCTTTCCGGCCGCGGGTTCCGTCTTTACCAATTCTATGGTGATTATTTTGGTTCTTCCGCCCAATGAGATACAGTTGTCCAAATCGCAATACGAGAAATTGTGAATGAATTTTTCATCATTATAAAATTTCTCATTCGCCAGAATAGCGATTTGATAGGTTTCCTTCAAATCATCATATTCTTTATCTATCCCGTGAATGTCCTGTCCTACGAACAACTTTGAGACGTAGTACTCAAGCCGCACAGGCTCGCTCGCTATTGGGTTGAACGACATTTCAACGTTAACGAGCTCGCCTTTCTCTGTTTTACAGGCTACGTCGAAACGTAAATACCGCTGTCTCAAATCGTCAATAGGCGGCTCGTTGGCGATGATGGTTTCCACAGCGACAGTACGCCCGATAAGCGCGGAAATCAATTTCGACAACGCGCCTCTTGACGCTGACGTGTCTTTGGTGAATACGGCTTTGAACACCGGGTCATAGCGGATGTCCAAGATACGCTCCCCGTTCCCGAAAGGGAAGGGTCCCCACTCGTACTGAGCAGGATTTTGATTGATTGTTTGCATAAACAACTCCTTGAAATTATTTATGTATATATGGCGTGAGGATGCGTGGCGCTTGACCGAAAATGAAAATTTTTCGAAAAATTTCTCACTAAGAGCACTAAGGAAGAGAAGATCACAAAGGGAAGATAAGAGGTCTTTGTCCGTTATCTTATTGTGAAGCTCAATCTAAGCCTCCGAACAAAAACCCCCTCTTCCCTCTTCCTTTGTGATCTTTGTACCTTTGTGCCCTTTGTGTAAGGTCTTTCGAATTTTTCTATGTTGAATCAATATCGCAACTATGTTAGAATAATAAATTAAAATGAACAGAACAAAAGCGGGGTATGTTGAAGGAACCGTTTCAATAGTAGTAAATTTTCTGTTATTTATACTGAAAATTTGGGCGAGCGTAATATCGGGTTCTGTCGCGCTTGCCGCTGACGCATGGCATACGCTGTCCGATTCCATCAGCTCGATAGTTGTCGTTATTGCCTCGAAATTAGCGGCAAAAAAGGCTGATAAGGAACACCCGTTTGGGCACGGCAGGTGGGAACAGATTGCTTCGCTTTTTATCGCTGTAATTTTAGTCGTCATCGCGTTTGGTTTTTTGGATAGCTCAATCAGGCATTTTTTGGATAAGGATAAGGTTGAATATGGGACAATAGCGGTAATTGTCACCGCCGTTTCAATTCTTGTAAAAGAACTGCTGGCGCAATACGCGTTTTATATCGGGCGCAAGACGGGTAATTCCAGCGTAAGAGCCGACGGCTGGCACCACAGATCGGACGCGCTTTCTTCCGTGGTTGTGCTTATCGGCATTTTATTCGCGAAACAGTTCTGGTGGATTGACAGCGTGTTGGGAATAATAATCGCCATTATGCTGTTTTACGCGGCTTTTACAATTTTAAAAGAAGCCATAAATAAAATTTTAGGCGAGCAGCCGGATCAGGATTTGATAGATAAACTGACAAAAGAAATCCAAAGCATATATTATGATGATTTAAAAATCCATCATTTGCATATTCATAATTATATTTCTCAAAAAGAATTAACTTTTCATATAAGGCTTAATAAAGATTTAACAATAGAAAAAGGCCACAGGATCGCGTCAGAAATTGAAGAAGTTATTTTAGATAAATTCGGCATGACCGCGACCATCCACGTGGAACCTTTAAAATATTAACGCCGAAAGTATTTTACGATCATACAGAACATTATTCTCAAATTTTCTCTCGCAAAGGCGCGGAGGCGCAAAGTTCTTGTCCGATAGCTCATTATTGATCTAGATATATTAGTTTAACTAGAAATTTTAAAGGAAAAACGATAATCTCACAAACAACAACTTTGCGTTCTTTGCGCCTTTGCGTGAGGTCTTCTTTATAAATATTTAGCCGTTACAAAGTGCTATGTTTGCTCCTGGTTCGTGGTAAAATTCAGATTTATTGGGCAACTCCCGTTATTTAACGCAATGTCCTTAATAGCGCCCTTAATTCAGGGTTTGCCGCGCTTTCAGCGGGTTTGCTTGTTTTTTTGGCTTGAAGGATTACTTCGTCTCCCGGTTCAATGCGGTCAAAGAAACCGTTTCTCGCCAAAGCGCCAATGGCTATCTCTTCGTCAACATTGGTGATTGTAAGTTTCCCTATAAGCTCATCGCTTGAATAGATGATGGCGATGCCTTCGTTCGCGGTCTGCATACGCCCGCGCTTTACAACGTCGTATACGGTATCCTGCTGTATGCCGTCGGCCTTTCCTTTGTTGATCAGCGCCTGTCCCTGCTTTCGGATAAGAAGCCTGCCTCGAATCGGCAATGACGATGAAAACTGCGTTACTATGCCTCGTGAAGCGTCGCGCAATCTGTCAACTCCTGTGCGGTAAGTGTAAAAAGTTCCGGCGGGAGAGCCTGTCCTTCCAACAAAAGCTTCGGCTTTTATGGAAATGTCGCGCTCGTTTTCCGTAACTGAAACAAGAATGAAATAATCCGCCCCGCTTTCCCTCGCGTGTTTGAATGCCTGTGAAAAAACCGCCTGACGCAAATCCAGATTCATTGGGGTAATATTACGGTCATGAACGAGCAATTCGCGGATAACGCCCGCGGCGACAGACCCCGCGTCCGCGTGGCAGAAGCTTGATTGCCCCGCAAGCGAAAAGATAGCGATCTTCCAATGCCTCTCCGCCAAATCAACAGGGTTTACCTGCCATTGTTTAAAGAGCGCGTTTGATAAAAGGGAGCCGTAGGCTTCCACCGCGTCGTTTATGCTGCGGTCTGCTATGCCCTGATCCTGCAAGAAGCGAAGTTCTTCAAGGTAGCGGGCGGGGTAGCCGGAAAGCCTGAGCAATTCCGCGTATTCGCGCCTGTCCATCGCAAAGGGATTCATTCTTAAACCGCGGCGGTATTCAAAAAGCGCCTGATCAATTAGATTGCGCTGGCGGAAACTTCGCGCTTTGTTAAAGTGCCACGTCGCAAATCTAGCGCGGCGCGGATCTTCAATAGCGGTGAAAGAGAAAAGAGTTTCTTCCAACACGGCGCGGATAAATTCATCTTCTTCATTAACGGAGATGGCGGTTGACAGGACCGTTATCGCGTCCTGATTGCGGTTCATCCTGAGAAGGGACAGCCCTTTTAAATACCACGCTCCCATGTCCTGCCTGTTGCCCGCGATTATAATGTCGCAAAGCCGCGCCGCTTCTTCGTACTCGCCGTTACGGTAACGGAGAGTCGCCATTAAAGAGCGGCTAGGCGCGTGATCGGGTTTGTAGTAAAGGGAACGTTCCGCAAAACCGATAGCATCCGTAATTTTATTATTCATGGAGTAAATGTAAGACGCGTAATAGTAAACGCGGTAATCTCCCGGATGCTGCAAAAGGGCGCTGTTTATGTAATTAGCGGCGGTATCTCCGTCTCCAAGGGAAAGAGTTACAAGGGCGAGTGAGATTAAAAGCCTGCGGTCGTCTGGGTAGCGCCTTACCGCGTCACGGTAACGCAGCATGGCTTCGGAAGGCCTGTTTCTCGCGATGTCAAGTTCACCGGCGGCAAACAAGGTTTCCCTGTTGTAAGGCTCTTTCGCGAGTATTTCGTTGACAAGAACGGAGGCGGCGTCCAGTTGCCCAAGCGCGATTAGGGTAAAAACTTCCAAGTTCGCTACGGACATGTTGGTCCGCGCCAGCTGTTTCGCTTTTCTTACCCAGTTAAGCGCTTCATCAAATTCCGCAAGCTCGTAGTAACATTCGGCAAGTGAGGCGGTTCCCTCCGCATGGGCCGGATTGAGCCTTAAACATTCAAGGAATGATTCAACGGCGGAGTACCAGTTTTCATCGGCCATTTGGTTTCTGCCGCGCTCAAAATAAGAAGCCGCCGTTCCCCGCTCCTGCGCGGCAGACGCTACGGGAAAAAACGACACGGCGCAAATAAGACAAATTAAAATTCTCAAACGCGGCATTTTACCCCCTCCCCTTTAAAAACAACTATTCCTTTTTATGGGTTACAATTTTTATCAAGTTAATTTTATGCCCGTCCATTTCCTGTATGATAAAATCGTAATCCCTATATTCAATTTTTTCATTCATTACAGGTATTTTGCCGAATAGATCAAATACAAAGCCGCCAAGCGTGTCAAAGTCGTCAACCGGAAGTTCCATGTTTGTTTCTTCCGCTAAAAATTCAAGGTTTACCCTCGCGTCGCATAGCCACACGCCTTCGCCAAGTTTTACCACGTCTTCGGTTTCATGGTCAAACTCGTCCTGAATGTCTCCGATTATTTCTTCTATTATATCTTCCATAGAAACGATGCCTGACACTCCGCCGTATTCGTCCACTACTACCGCGATATGGACTTTTTTGCGGCGCAGTTCGCGCAAAAGATCGTCGATATGTTTTGACACCGGCACGAAAAAAGGCTTTCTTACCATCGAATTAATGTCAAAAGGTTTGACGTTTACAAGGGCTTTTAATACGTCTTTTACGTGCAATACTCCTATTACATTGTCTACCGTGTCCTTGTATACGGGAAAACGCGAATGTTCGCTTTCAGAAATGCATTTAAGCAATTCATCTTTTGACGCGTCGGCTGAAAGAAAAACAGCGTCGGTTCTTGGAACCATCACTTCTTTGACCGTGGTGTCCGATAATTCCACAACGCCCCTGATCATCTGTCTTTGATCTTCTTCCAGTCCTTTAATTGCCTGCGTATTGATCTTAAAAGGGGCTTTCAATTTTTTTCTCCCTTATGGGGGATTATCTGTTCTTTTCCCAGCTTGTCCAGTATCTTTTCCTGTAACTCGAGCATCGGCTCATCCTTTTCCAAAGTTTTATGATCCATTCCGTCTAAGTGAAGAATACCATGAATTAGCAATCTGCGTAACTCCTCATCTTGAGGGGTTTGAAAATAAAGGGCGTTTTCCTTCATAGAGTCCAGGGAAATGACGATGTCCCCAGGCAAATACGTTGTTTTTCCGCCTTCTTTTATTGTTTCGCCAAGGTTAAATGAAAGTATGTCCGTAGGCTCGTTCTTATCGCGGTATTGACGGTTTAAATCGGCGATTGTTTTGTCATCGCAAAAAAGAACGGACAATTCCCAATTATCGCGTTTTATTTCATCAAGGACTTTCAGAGCAAAGAGGCACGCGTCGCCGCTCCATGAAGGCAGGGGGATTTCCAGAGCGTTGATAGTCACATTATTCATCCTGCTTTTCCTCTTTTTGTTTAGGGTACTCGATTCTTGCGTGATAATAACCCGCGAGCACTCTTACAAAAGTCTTTTTAATTATTTCAAGGTCGCGGAAGGACAGATCGGATTCAGAAAGCTGGCCGTGCTCGATTTTTGCCTCGAATAACTGTTGAATAAATTTATCAATTTTGCTCGCCGTAGGCTTGTTTAAAGTCCGTACCGCCGCTTCTGAAATGTCCGCAAGCATTACAATAGCCGATTCCTTTGAGCGCGGCGGGTTGCCCTGATACGAAAAATCTTCGGAACTGACGGTTTCTTCCTGCTCGGTCGCCTTGTTGTAAAACCACGAAATGATCGAGTTGCCGTGGTGTTCCGCTATTATTGAAATTACGTCTTTGGGAAGCCCCAGACTTTGCGCTTTTTCAACGCCCAGTTTAACATGGCTTCGGATTATTGTGGCCGAAAGGCGCGGATTTATTTCATCGTGCCTGTTATGATTGGTTTGGTTCTCGACAAAGTAGTCGGGGTTTTCCATTTTACCGATGTCATGGTAATAAGCGCCGACTCTGGCGAGGAGGGCGTTCGCGCCAATATCCTGACACGCCTGTTCGGCCAGATTTGCCACCATCAGCGAATGGCTGTAAGTTCCCGGAGCCGTCGTGAACAGTTTGCGTAAAATAGGCGCGTTTAAATCGGACAGTTCCATAAGCCTGAACGGAGTTACCGCGTTCAGCGCGTGTTCAAGTGGCGGCAAAAAGCCGAGTGTTAACATCCCGCAGATAATGCCGTTAAGCGCCGCCCAAAATAATAGGGCGGGGTATTCATAAATGTTAGCCTGGCGGATAAGCAATACCACCACAACCGCGAAACAATTTGCGCCGGCGATTACAACTCCCGCCTTTATCAAGCTCATCCTGTTTGATTCGTTATGAAGGACGGTAGACGCCGCAGCCCCTGAAACAAGCGCGATTAAATATGAATAGTTGTCAAAAGCGCCGGTAAAATATGCGCCTAACGGCAAAGCTATCGCCATGATCATTGCAAGTCTTTTTCCCATAAAAACGGCCAGCAGCATTATAAATAGCCCGGTGGGAATAGCGAGGGATATTGGAAATGCGTTGACAAAGGAAGAGAGATATTTAATTAACACTAGACATATGATGTAAGCGCCGGTAATGGAAGCAAGCAGATAACGCTCGCTGTTATTCAGCTCTTTGCCAAGAATCGCGCGTCCCTGTAAAATAACATACATGGCGTAAAATAAGAAAACAAGGAAAATAGTGCCGATAATTTTCCGCAAATCTTCCATAGAACCGATTTTTTCACATGCAATTATCACCACTATTATAATGACGCATAACACAATGCTGAAAAAAGCCGGACCTGAACGAAAACGGCTTAATAGCGAGTTAATGACTTTTTTTTCGTTTTCATTTTTCGCTTTCATTGTATGCCTGTATTATTTTTTTTATCAGCGGATTACGCGCCACGTCGGTTGTATGCAGGAAAGAAAAGTTTAAACCCTCAACGCCTCTTAATATTTCCAAAGCGTGCAAAAGCCCCGAATCTGACTTGCGGTGAAGGTCAATTTGAGTGGTATCCCCCGTAATCACGGCCCTCGTGCCGTTTCCAATTCTTGTTAAAAACATTTTCATCTGTTCTTTGGTCGTATTCTGCGCTTCGTCTAAAATTACCATGCAGTCGTTTAAACTTCTTCCCCTCATGTACGCGAGAGGCGCGATTTCTATTGAACGGGTTTCTTCCATTCTGCTTATCACTTCATAAGGGACAAGCGATTCCATAGCGTCGTAGAGCGGCTTTAAATACGGGTCTATTTTTTGCGCGAGATCGCCGGGAAGAAATCCCAAATTTTCACCGGCTTCCACTACCGGGCGCGTAAGGACAAGTTTTCGCATTTTTTTTGAAAGCAGCATTTGAAGGGCGTGGGCTATCGCAAGATATGTTTTTCCGGTGCCGGCCGGCCCTATGCAGAAGCAAATTTCATTTTCCCTCATTCCCTGAATATAAAGCGCCTGATTTCTGGTGCGTGGATAAACGCGGTTAAAACCGTGGGGGATTTGAATCATTGAATCGCGGAAAAAACTGCCGCCCTTTTCTTCAGTTTCTGAAAAAGGCAAATCATCCGCAAGGGCGCGGATATACTCGGCAGAGGGGTGTTCGCCCTCATTTACCGCTGTGATAAGATTATCCATTATCGTCCTAAAGCGTTTGATTCCAGCTTCATCCTGGCTTTCAAAATGAATCTCATTTCCCCTTGCCGTTATGAAACCGCCCAGAGTGCCTTCTATAACCCTAAGGTTTCCGTCATTTGCCCCGCAAATTCCGGATAAAAGCTCCCTGTTCTCAAAAGCTATAGTTATCCCGTCCTCCAAAAATACCTCTTTAATGATTCTATTCCTGATAAATAGGCTAGTCAAGTGGAGTTAGGGGTAAAGACATTTCTTATTTAACCGTCCATCTGTCAAGTCTGCCGTCATAACTGATATCAGATTTAATTTCTGTAATCGGCGTCCATGTTACAAGCAGGGTAATATCAGAGATAATGTTAATTGTCGGAATTCCTCCCGCATTGTCAGTCTTCTGGTATGGGTACATGCTGATTCTAAACGACGCCGTCCAATCGCCCAAATGATGAGTTAAATCAAGGCTGAATCTCTGCATTTTAAACCCTGACCTGCGCCGTTTTGATACGTCAACAAAATTAAATGAATCAAATAAATCCACAAACAAATTATTTTGCTCGCCTTCTGGATACATTGACGTTAATTCTTCCATTCCGGAAACGCCTTTGAAATATCTGAAAATTACGGCGTTTTGGGACGTTGCCGATATGGACAGATCCAGAAAATTGGTAAGACTTAAATTAAAGCCCATTGAAAATTGAAAGTTAGAATTGGTATATTGTTGTAAATCAAAATTTAACGCCGTATTAACATTAAAAGACAGATTAACGGTGTTTTTAAATATTTTTGTCGTGGGCAAAGAATAGTAATATGAAAATTTTAATTCTTTAGGAAACAGATCAGGTTCCCCTTCATTCGTCCATTTGCCGCCCCCGTAGGGATCCGGTACAAAAACCGATTTTGTCGTCCATATCATTAAAAAATCTGTTGTAAAATTCCATAACTTTAATGTTGATTTAAGATAGGTTAATTTTATATCGTCAATTTTATCCTCTTGCGGGGTAAATTTCATATTATGATTGAATGATCCTATTTTAGGGAATGTCAGAGTTTCATTTATGTCAAAAGGTTTGAATTTCCATTCATCTTCCGCTTCAGGTTTTTCCATACGATAATTAACGGATGTTTGTGATATCCAGACTCTGAACGCGGCGTTTGCCGTAATAAGCCCGTCAATAGGCGGAAGCTCCGCGCTAAATGAAATATTCTGATCCTTGTCAAATAATCTAGCCGCAAAATTCGCGGTAAGCCTGTGGCTGTTAAGTCCCAGTATGTCTTCTCCGTCTTTTCTTTCTTCTTTTACCCATGATCCCCATTCGGGCGTAAGCTCAGGGCCGTCCCCATCCGCGTATCTTTTTGATTTTACCAATGTGCCTCTAAAAGCATATTGAAAACTTGTTTGGCCAAATATGGGATCAAAAAAGAACGGTTTTAGCGTGCCGTTATAAGAGTAAGAAGACGTATAGTTTGTCATACCGTATTGTTGTTTGCGGGCTTTTTCCATTTCTGCCGTATTTACAACGCCTGTAATTGGATCCGTATACATTTCTTCATTCAAGTATGAATAATCACGCCATGTTCCGCTTCCTGAAAGGGCGATAGTATTGCTGAACAAACCCGTTGAATGATCTACGCGAAAATTTAAATTTGTATTTCCGCTAACGCTTGTCAGTATTGACTGGGATTCGTTCCAGTCAACGTCTTCATATGTGTTCCAGTTTTTTGACATAAACTGAAGTTCTGAAGAACTTGTTGGAGATATCGAATAATCAAAGCTGAATTTCGTATTTCCCGCCGACGGCAGGCTAAAAGTTTGGGAAAGAACAGGGGGAGCTATAATTTCCGCCGACGTTGTTTTTTCCCCGTTAATGTCATCCGCCGCCCACGGGGATATGGGAACGCCGATGCCGTTAAACGGATCTTCTGGCGTTTTGGAATCAGGCGTCCTGCTTGCCGGTTTTGACTGTACGCCGCCTAAAGAAAGCGGAGTTCCGGAAATTGAACTTGAAATGCTGTAAATTGTCCACCTGTCCGGCGCGTAAAAAAAACGGTTAGGAGAATTAGGATTTGTCTGGGTTATAAAAGTATCCGGTAAAATTTTAAAAGATAATGTTGTAGAAATGTTGGAAATGGAAAAGCTGGAAATGAAAGGGGAAAGTTTGCCCAATGACGGGCTTAAATTTCCTGTCATATGCCAATTATAAGTGCCGATTTCACTTTCCGCCGATTCCTCTTTAAATGACGCCCCTTTCTGCATCATATTCATCCAATCCATGCTTTCAGCGCGGTTGTTAGTAAAATCCCTGTCAACATACTTGTCGGAAAAATACGGGATATCCCATGAAAGGCCGCCGTATTTCATTGAAATGCCGCTTGTAAATTTAAGCCTGTAACGGAAAGGAACAGGCCATGACAAAAAGTTGGATTTATTCCAGTCAAATGTGCCGTCATAATTTGGCGCATACGGAGAATAGCCAAATTCCGTATCAGTTAACGTTCTTGTAAATCCTACTCCTAAAGACAAACCGGTTTGATTTAAGATTCCTATCTTTGGAGCGGTAAGCTCAAGCCCTATATACGCGCCTAAATTAACATAATAATCAAGCAAAGCTTTAAGACTGGTTGAATTTGTATCTTTTATAGGCCTGTTTGTCGTGCGAAGGAACAGGCCTTGAAGTTCTTTTTCCTTATTGTTTGAATTACCGATTATTCTGCTAAGAGAACTTTTTTCAGTAGACTCAGATTTGGGCTGGCCTATAAGATAAGTTGTTGTTTGAATAAAACCGCCTTCTCTGCTGCGGTATCCTATAACAGGATGAAAGACCACGTCATCCGCCGGATAATAAAAAAACGGAATATATAATACGGGGATTTCCCCTACGTTTAAAACCGCGTTAAAAATAGCGAAGTCAGAACCCGGCAGAAGCCATAATTTTGAAGCTCTGATTGACCAATACGCGTTCTCGTCCGTTCCGTTGGAGATCATGGCTTTTCTTAAAATTGTCACTTCCTGATCGCTTCTGGAAATTACCGATCCTGAAAAAAGATATGAAGACCCTTCGTTTTCCATTGTCGAACTGCCGTCAAGAAAAATACTTGACCAGTTGTCAATGTTTACGGTTATGCTTCTTCCCCGGAAAGTTTCTGTTTTATCCGATTCTGTTTTTTCGTACATTACGTTTCCGCTTGCAGTAATTATATTTCTTGTACGGTTAAACAGTATTTCATCCGCTCTTATTTTATGAGTTTTATCTCCGTCTTTTAAACTTATTTTAACGTCGCCTTTTAACCTCGCGTAATCTTCGTCAATTACGTCAATTGTAAAATACTCGGAGGCTTGGGAGGATTCAATAATTATTATTTTTCGTTTTTCATTATTATTGGCATTTGGTTCGCGCATGCTAAAATGATCTCTTATGCGTTTGGACAGTTCTTCTCTTGTACCGCCTTCCGAAAGCCCAAGAGTGCGGCACCATGCCGCAAGTTCGCTTAAAGATGATGTTTTTAGTTCCATTTCTATGCGCCGGTTTAAATGAGTATCGGTAATTATTTCTTCTTCTTGTTCTTCCTCGGCAGATTCATCCAATGGCGGCGGTTCTTCCTGCGCGTATAGCGCCGTAAAAAATTGAGATAATAAAATAAATAATAAGAAAAACCGTCTTTTTATCATTGTCTTTTATTCTTGCGTACCGCGTTACGATTTAACATTTCAGCCAGAAACGCGCCAGTGTATGACTCGCCGCATTTGGCAATTTGTTCAGGCGCGCCTGTCGCGATTATTTGTCCTCCTTTTTCGCCGCCTTCAGGCCCCAAATCAATAATGTGATCCGACTGCAAAAGCACGTCAAGATTGTGTTCTATCATTATAACCGTATTTCCCTGATCTACCAACCGTTGAATTACGTCCATTAACTGTTTTACGTCGGCAAAATGAAGGCCGGTCGTAGGCTCGTCAAGCATGTACAAGGTTCTTCCCGTGGAACGTTTTGAAAGCTCAAGGGCGAGCTTTACCCTCTGCGCCTCCCCTCCTGAGAGCGTAAGCGCCGACTGCCCAAGTTTCACATAACCCAACCCCACTGATAAAAGGGTCTGCATTTTTCTCGCGATCTGCGGTATGGGGGCGAAAAACGCCGCGGCTTCTTCGATGGTCATGTCTAATACTTCGGCGATATTTTTTCCTTTGTAGCGGATTTCCAGCGTCTCTTTATTAAATCTTTTGCCCTGGCATACGTCGCACATTATGTAAACGTCAGGCAAAAAATTCATCTCTATTTTAATCGTCCCGTCCCCTTCGCAATTTTCGCATCTGCCGCCGCGCACATTAAACGAAAAGCGCCCTGGCTTATACCCCCTCATTTTCGCTTCCGGCAGGTTGGCGAACAGATCGCGGATTGCCGTAAATCCTTCGACATAAGTAATCGGGTTTGATCTCGGCGTTCTGCCTATCGGGCTTTGATCGATATCAATTACCTTATCTATGTATTCCGCGCCGTCCAGTTTTTTATAAACGCCTTCCGTGTGATTAGAACCGTAGATTTTATTCGCAAGCGCGGGATACAGAACGTCGGAGAGCAAGGTAGATTTTCCAGAACCGGAAACGCCCGTGATGCAGGTAAAAATTCCAAGCGGAATTTCCACGTTGATATTTTTTAAATTGTGCTCGCTTACCCCTCTTAATTTTATAAATGCGCCGTTTCCCACTCTGCGTTCTTTTGGAATCTCGATTTTTAACGCTCCAGCCAAATATTGGCCTGTAAGGCTTTCTTTTACTTTCATCACTTCTTCGGGCTTTCCCTGCGCTACGACATATCCCCCATGAACGCCGGCGCCAGGCCCCAAATCGACAATGTGGTCGGCGGTGCGTAAAGTTTGTTCGTCATGTTCGACGACAATCAGCGTGTTACCCAGATCGCGCAGATACATAAGGGTGTCAATCAGGCGTTGGTTGTCTCTTTGGTGAAGCCCGATAGACGGCTCGTCAAGAATGTACAATACGCCCACAAGACTGGAGCCTATTTGCGTCGCAAGCCTGATCCTCTGGGCTTCACCGCCTGAAAGAGTGGATGCCTTGCGCTCAAGGCTGAGGTAATCAAGGCCGATGTTCTGCATAAAGCCAAGACGCGCGTTTATCTCTTTTAATATCTGATACGCTATTTTATTTTCATTCTTGTTAAATTTTACAGTTTTAAAAAAATGCAAAGAATCAGTTACCGATAACTTTGACAATTCCCAAATATTTTTTCCGGCGACGGTTACGGCTAACACTTCCGGCTTTAACCGTTTGCCCCCGCAGTCTTCGCAATCCTTTTGACTCATAAATTTTTCAAGCCAGTCTTTAATGCCCTGCGACTGCGTTTCAAGATAGCGGCGTTTAAGCTCTTCCAGAATACCGGGAAATTTTGACTGGTATTCAAAACGTCCCGTTCCTTCGCGGTTCACATAACGGACTTTAATATCATCGTCGCTGCCGTAAAGAATAGCGTTCACTATTTTTTTCGGCAGTTTGTTAAACGGCGTATCAAGGCTGAAATCGTAATGTTTGGCAAGACTTTGAAAACGGCTGCTGTTCCACGCGCTGTCAGGATTGTACGGGATAACGCCGCCTTCGTTAAAAGAGAGACTGCGGTCGGGGATTACAAGATCAGGGTCGAATTCCAACTTTATTCCAAGACCGGAACATCCGGGACACGCGCCAAACGGGTTGTTAAACGAAAAAAGCCTCGGCTGTAATTCGGGAATTGACACGCCGCAGTCGGGACAGGAATTTTTTTGCGAGAAAACCTGTTCTGAATTTTTTCCGTCCTCGTTAACAAGTACGATTATCAAGCCTTCAGCAGTTTGCAAAGCCGTTTCCACCGACTCCGCCAATCGCGAGCGAATCTCTTTTCCAATTACAAGCCTGTCAACGATAATTTCGATAGAGTGTTTTTTTTGTTTGTCCAATTTGATGCTTTCGTCAAGGTTTACCGGAACTCCGTCTATTCTGGCTCTTGCGAATCCCGCCTTTCGCGCGTCTTCGATTATTTTTTGATGTTCTCCCTTTTTCCCGCGAATGACGGGAGAGAGCAGTTGAATTTTCGTTCCTTCTTTAAATTGTAAAATCGTCTCGATTATTGAATCCACAGGCTGTTCGCGGATTTCCTTGCCGCAGACAGGGCAGTGCGGGACGCCGATTCTGGCGAAAAGAAGGCGGTAATAATCATAAATTTCGGTAACGGTGCCGACGGTTGAGCGCGGATTACGATGGGTGGTTTTTTGTTCGATTGAAATTGCGGGGGAAAGCCCTTCGATGTAGTCCAAATCGGGCTTGTCCATGCGCCCCAAAAACTGGCGGGCGTAGGCGGACAAACTTTCCACATAACGTCGCTGTCCTTCGGCGAAAATCGTGTCAAACGCGAGCGAACTTTTGCCTGAGCCGGAAAGCCCAGAAATAACGATTAATTTGTCGCGAGGAAGTTCAAGATCAATGTTTTTTAAATTATGTTCACGCGCCCCCTTGATGATTAATTTGTCCATAACGTGAGTATAGCGGTTTTTAAGAGGGTGGGGAATAGGGGGCTTTGCCTTGTGTTTATGATAAATATAGTCATTGTTAGCATTGTAATAATATCATATAAAACATATATTAGACTTGTAATAATGATATATATATATGTATATACCTTGTATAAATGATAATAAAATATGTATAAAGAATTGTAATATATGCATAAAAAATGTATATAAGCCTTGTGAAAATGATTATAATTGCTATTTATAAGCTTGTATATTATGTAAATATGGTTATTATTTGCTTTAGATAATTATCAATAATTACTATTTCTACACTTGTATTTTTGACAAAGAACAATTATACTGTTTTAGAGGCAAAAAATGGAAAATACTCCCTATATAAACAGAAAAATAGACAATGATTTACTCCTATGGATGAGGGAAAGTAACCGCAAACCTTTATTGCTTAGAGGCGCGAGGCAAGTTGGAAAATCCAGGGCTGTAAAACACCTGTCGGAACAGTTTGAGTATTTTTTTGAAATAAACTTTGAGTCAAATAACGAAGCGCGGGATTTATTCGCGAAAGGCGACTTGTCTCCTTTTAAACTTTGCCAGGAACTTTCCGCAATTTATCAAATGCCTATAATCCCGGGGAAAACACTATTGTTCTTCGATGAAATTCAAAGTTCAGTTCCGGCAATCTCCTCCCTGCGTTTTTTTTACGAAGAATACGGAGAATTGCACGTTATCGCCGCAGGCTCTCTTTTGGAATTCGCTTTTCAGGAAATACCGTCATTCGGAGTAGGGCGCGTGCGTTCGATGTTTATGTATCCGATGAATTTTTTTGAATTTTTAAACGCCTGTAATCATAGTTTGCTGCTGCAAGCCATTCAAAACGCGGATTGTAAAAATACTTTGTCGGAGCCTGTTCATAAAAAAGCGATTGAACTTTTTAGGATATTTTTAATACTTGGCGGAATGCCAGAGGTAGTGTCCGCTTATGTTAATAATAATGATTTGCTTTCCTGTCAGCGAATTTTAGACGATCTTATTATTTCTTTGAGATCTGACTTTACCAAATACAAGAAAAGAGTTTCTACATCGCAATTATCAGCCGTGTTTGATTCAATTACGGCGCAAATGGGAAGAAAATTTGTATATACGAATATGTCAAATGATTATAACAGCAGGCAAATAAAAGAGGGAATGGAACTTTTAATAATGTCAGGGCTGGTTATTCCCGTTGTTCATTCCGCCGCGAACGGAATACCGCTTGGGGCGGAAATTGACAGTAAGAAGAAAAAACTTCTTTTATTGGATACGGGCATTTTCCAAAGATTATTGGGGCTGCCATTATCTAATTTATTGATAAGCGACGATTTTTCATTGATAAACAAAGGCAGTATCGCTGAATTATTCGCCGGTTTGGAAATACTAAAATCATCTTCCTGCTATGAGAAAAAAAATCTTTACTACTGGCACCGCGAAAACAAAAGCAGTAACGCGGAGGTCGATTTTGTCATACAACAAGGGCTGAATATCGTTCCAATAGAAGTAAAAAGCAGCGGCAAAGGCTCAATGCAAAGCATGCGTTTGTTTATGGAAGAAAAGCAGTCTTCTTTCGGAATCCGCACCTCACTTGAAAATTTCGGCGAATTGCCCGGCATTAAAATCGTCCCTCTTTACGCGCTTGGTAATTTTATATATCATTAAGACAGGAGATTGCCATGTTACTTACCGAATTGGGCGCGCCCATTGAAGATTTAGAGAAAAAAATAAACGAAACATGGAGGCGTCTTTGAAGACGCTTCGTTTGCGCAGCGTATAGCCGAAGTCGAGGCAAAAACCGCAGAGCCGGGGTTTTGGAACAATCAGGAAACTGTCGAAAAGACAATGGCTTCCCTTAAAAGCCTTAAAAACCGGTATGAACCGTGGAAAGCCCTGCGGGATGAAGTCGCCGATTTACAAGCCTTATTTGAACTGGCTACTGAGGCGAAAGATGAAAGCGAAAGCGCCGGTATCGAAAATACAATAAAAGACTTAACCGCCCGCTATGAAAAACAGAATATGTTTGAGCTTATGACGGGCGAAATGGACAAAAACCCCTGTTTTCTTACCGTTCATTCGGGAGCGGGCGGGACTGAAGCCTGCGATTGGACGCAGATGCTCTACCGCATGTACCTGCGCTGGGCGGAACAAAAGGGCTTTACCGTCGAGGAAGTTGATCAGCAGGAAGCGGAAGGGGGGCTAAAGTCGGCAACTTGCCGTATCGACGGAGACTACGCATACGGTTATTTAAAAGGCGAGTCGGGGATTCATAGGCTTGTAAGGATCAGCCCGTTTGACGCAAACGCGCGAAGGCATACGTCCTTCGCTTCGGTTTACCTTTTTCCCGTTATTGATGATACAATCGAAGTAGACATAAAACCCGAAGATTTGCGCGTGGACACCTACAGGTCGGGAGGCGCGGGAGGACAGCATGTAAATAAGACGGACAGCGCGGTCCGATTTACGCACCTGCCGACGGGCATTGTCGTCGCCTGCCAGAACGAGCGCAGTCAGATAAAAAACCGCGCGATCGCCATGAGCATGCTTAAAGCGCGGCTTTATGAATATTACAGGCAGGAGAAGGAAAAAGAAAACGAAAAATATTCGCAGGAGAAAAAGGATATTTCTTGGGGGCACCAGATAAGATCGTATGTGTTTCAGCCGTATACTATGGTAAAAGATTACCGTACAAAAGTTGAGAAGGGAAATATTCAGGCCGTAATGGACGGCGATATTGATCCTTTTATTGAAGAGTATTTAAAATTTTCATGGCGTAATGGGGAGATGAATTGAAAAAAGAGAGGCGTCTTTTAGTTTTAATATTTCTCATTTTAACCGTGCCGTTATTCGCAAAGGGAAAAACCGATGAAACGGAAGTTAAAACGCAAAATGACGAATGGTTCCTGTGCATAACAAATTTTGACGCAAGCTCCCTTCCATCTGATAAATTAAATATTTCCGACGTAATATCAAGAGAATTGACAGACCGCTTGCAATCAATTAATTATCATACCCGCATATCTCCTGAATACGCCTATTATGAAGAATACGCGTGGGCGCGAGAACGCGCAAACGCCGCAAAAGCGCTTTCCGCAAAAATTGATGAAAGATCCCGGCAAATTTACATGGGTGAGCCTGATTGGAAGTACCGTCAAAATATCGTAAAGATAGATAATGAGATAAAAGTACTAAGGGAAAAGCTGGAAGAAATTGATAATAAAATTCCGCTGATAAATAAGGAGCCTGTTTTTAAATTAGTTCCCGGCAATCTTACTCTTACGTTTCCCGCCGCTCCTGAAAAGGGTGGCGAAAACAGGTTTTGCGTAGCCCAAAGAGCGGACGCTTTTTTATCTGGGACTATTACGGATTTTCACGGAAGATATTTTTTAAAGTTAAGACTTTATACTATATATACAAAGTCATACGTTTGGGAGGATAGCGCTATTTTTTCGTATGGCGATATTAGCGGCGCTATTGATGAAATTACGCGAAAATTAATAATTGTTCTTTCCGGAAACCATCCCGCGGCGGTGGCGGTTAAAGCCGAGCCAGAAACGGCGTTAGTGTTAATTAACAGATCATTCGCCGGCAGAGGAGGAGCCCCATTAACGGAATACCCTCCCGGTAAAATAACGGTAACCGCGTCGGCCCCTGATCATGAAAGCATTGTCCTTGAAACGGAACTTGTTTCAGGAGAGCTTGCTGAAATTAATTTAAAGCTTAATCCTATTGAGTATTTTAATACGGATATTTCAAGTAACGCGCGAAATAACGTATATCATGGCTCGTTGTATATTGGTGAATCTCCGTTAACTCTCAGGCTTCCCGCTAACAGTTTTGAATATATAGAAATGGAAAACGCCGACGGAAGTAAAGGTTCTATTGTTTTTAAAACCCCGGATTCTCCGGAACATTCGCAATCAGTATCCGTAAAAACGTCGATGCCAATAAAAAAAGGCCGCGTGGACAAAGAGCGCAGGTGGTATTACTGGGCGTGGGGCAGTCAATGGATTACAGGCATCGCGACATGGATTTTATATTATTCATATATGGGATCAAATAACGCGGCTGCGTATAGTTATGAGCACGGAATGCTGACTCAGGAATTTGTAGATAGCAATACATATATGAATTATTTTAGCATAGGATCCGCCGTCGCTTTTGGCGTAGCTTCAATATATGGCATTTACCGTATGATCAGATATATTTACTTTTCGGGAAAGGATTCAGCGCCAATCGCGCCACAAGGCGGGAAAAAATGAAATTCAGCGAAAAGATAAAAAATTTTTTCAAAGGGAAACCCACGATTAATGAAGGTTTATTTGACGAGCTATGTGATTTGTTAATAGAAGGCGATTTTGGCGCTTCGCAGGCGTATAAAACGGCTGAATTACTAAAAGAGCAATTTAAAAAAGACGGATCTGTCGCGTTACCTGAAAAATTGGCAGAATTGCTTGAAGACGAATTAAAAAAAGCGGCGCCGGTTAAAACTCCCGAAACTTATGAAAATTTGACGGCTATTCTGCTCCTTGGGGTAAACGGAGTCGGTAAAACAACTATCGCGGCAAAACTTTCACATCTTTACAATACCAAGTACAATAAAAAAACAATTCTCGCGGCGGCGGATACGTTCAGAGCCGCGGCGATTGATCAGTTAAAAATACACGGGCAGAAACTAAATACGCGGGTAGTCTCACATAAGCAGGGGGGAGACCCGGCGGCTGTAGTTTATGACGCTCTGGAAGCGGCATTGTCAGGCGGGGCGGACGTTGTTATAGCGGATACCGCTGGAAGAATGCACACAAAATCGGCGTTAGTTGAAGAATTGCGAAAGATTGACAGGGTAGTGGAGTCAAAGGCTGGCGGAATTAGTTATTTGAAATACCTTGTGCTGGACGCTACCACTGGAAGAAACGCTTTCGCCCAAGCTGAAATATTTCACGGCGCTGTCGCTCTGGACGGGGTAATATTGACAAAGTACGATTCTACCGCCAAGGGAGGAGTAGTTTTTTCTTTGGCGTCGGAATTACGTTTGCCCGTAACGTATATATGCATGGGCGAAAAATACGGGGATATTGAATTGTTTGATCCCCATAAATTTGCGAGGGAATTTGCGGGTATCGGGTAAAAAAATAATTCTTATCGTTATTCCCGTTTTGATACTCTTTGGGGGCATTGTAGCGCTTACCCAGGAAACGGATGAGTCATTGCCGGACATAGACTCTGAAGAAACTGAAATTGCTTTAGATATTGAATTTTCTCAGAGAGACGATTGGATAAGGCCGCCGCGGTGGTTCCGTTCAAATTCAGGCGGTATGGCTTTAGAGGAAATGCAATCCCGGTTTACCGCGCTGCGAAATCAATACGCGCTTGCCATAAACTATGTTTCAAATGAAGAATTGCCTGAGTATCTTCTTCCCTATTTTGATGAAAAATACAATGTTGAAGCGCGTATTCTTTATAAAAAAGGCGAACAAATAAGAACGCAATGGATATTAAGGGACGCAAAAGGCAATACAAGGTTAAATGCCGTTTTTATTGAGCCTGAATCGGTACCTGACGTTAAAGAAGAAACAACGGAATTGGTTACGAATGAGGAAAAAGAAACTGAAAGTATAACGCTGGCGGAAAAAGAAGAATCGGAAGAAGGAAAGCCGGAAGAAGCAAAACCGGAAGAAGGAAAACCGGAAGAAGAAGCAAAAGTAGTAATTAATAAAGACATTAAAAAAAGAAAAGGATTTATCGAGATATACGATGAAAATTTATTTTTAAAGTCTGAATATAGGTTTTTTGAAGACGGAAAAACGGAAAAAACAGAGTATATGTTAAAAGACAATATTTTAGTAAGCGCCGAGTATTCATTGTCAGATAACGATGAAGATGATTTTAAAGCGTCTTATATTGATTATTACCGTTATAATCGTTTTCATTATTTAAGGGGAATAGAACGGATATTTTATAAGGACGGAGTATCGGTTGATCCCGTTATAATAGCTTTTCCAAAACATATAATTGATTCAATAAAAATGGATGTCTTTATCGGCGAAAAAATCAATGTATATCCTGAATTCTTTGAAGATGATTTAATTAACGCCGGTTATAAAATGATTTTTGATACTGATGACAGAGGAAGAATTACAAGTCAAACTCTTTATGATGATGAAAATAAAATAGTTTGGACGATAAAAAACACATGGAAGGGCAACCGCATTGTAAAAACTGTAAAGACGGAAGGAGAAACGGTATTAACCGCTGAATTTGCGTATAACTCGGACGGAGACAAGATTTTAGAAAGGAATTTTAAAAACGGCGTTTTGGAAAGGATTGTCAGTACGGAAGGGAAAACGGAGATTGAAGAACTTTACATGAATGATCTTGTAGTGCTTCGCGCTGTTTGGGAAGACGGAAGGAAAATATCAGAAACTAGGGTGAGAAATTGAAAAGATTATGGGTTTTATTTGTTGCTTCCCGCTATATTTTTAAAGGCCGAAGCAGTTCTCCAGTTTTGGCGATTTTAGGAATAGCGGTAGGAGTACTGGCCCTTATTGTGATTATCGCCGTTATGAACGGATTTCAATTAGGTTTTATAGAAAGTATTTTAGAAGTTTCATCGTATCATTTGCGCGTGGAATCTTTTGATCCGGATAAAATTGATGAAATACAGGCGGCTATGCTTGGGATTCCGGGAGTTAAGGCGGCGGTTCCGTTTAAGGAATACCAGGCTATCGCGAGGGGAAGAAGGGCGTCACAACAGGCGGTATTGGTAAGAGGGTTAGGTGAAAACACGCCCGAAATTGACAGGGCAATGACGGGCAGGCTGGATTTTGAAGAAGGCTATTTTGATATTTCAAATAAAAAGAACGCGTTATTGGGTTCTGAGCTGGCCCGCAGGCTTGGCCTGTCCACAGGAGACGAGATAACCGTATTTTCCCTAACCGGTATTCTTTCGCAGGAAGACGGAAGCAGTTTTAACGGCTTTGTTACCGGAATATTTAGAACAGGTTATTATGAATATGATTGCAGTTGGATTTTTATTAATATTGAAAACTCTTCTTTTTTACAAAATGAATGTGATTTAAAGCTGGGAATTAAGCTTGCGAACCGTTTTATGGACAAGACGGTGTTGGAACAGGCAAGAAAAAAATTATCTTCTTACGAGGGAGTTAAATTATCAAGCTGGCGCGATTATAACCGTTCTTTTTTTGGCGCCCTTAGGACGGAAAAATTATTTATGTTTATACTTGTAGGCTTAATTTTTATCGTAGTCGGTTTAAATATTTTTCAGGCGCAAAGAAGGGCGGTACTGCAGAGGCGTGAAGAAATAGGCTTATTACGCGCCGTTGGCGGCACGCAGACAGAGGTACGTTTTATATTTGTCTTTGACGGGGCGATTATAGGGCTTACAGGCGCGTTTATCGGATTAATTATCGGATTGGCCGTCGCATTAAATATGTCAGGCTTTTTTACGTTAGTTGAAAATATAATAAATTGGTTTATTGATATTATTAATATAATAGCTGGCCGGCTTGGAGTCGGAATGACGGGGAATTTCGCCGTTTTTTCTCCGGCGGTATTTTATATAAAAGAGATACCGTCCAGGATTCTGCCGCATGAAGTCGTATTAATATTTTTATTTGGATTTATATCCGCTCTTGCGGCTGCATGGTTTGCGTCGCGAAAAGCGTCAAAAATACAACCGGCGGAGGTGCTTCGTTATGAATGATACGCGGGGAAAAATACTTTTAAAAGTTACAAACATAGTAAAAAATTATGTTTCTGGCGCGGAAACGCTTCACATCCTAAAAGGCATTAATTTTGAAATTGAAGAAGGAAAGTCCGTCGCGATAAGCGGGCAAAGCGGAAGCGGCAAAAGCACGCTTTTAAATATAATAGGCGGCCTTGATCATACCGACGAAGGGAGCGTATTTTTGGACGGGACTGACATAACTTCACTTTCTGAAAAAGAGATTTCCGCATACAGGTCAAAGCAAACGGGCTTTGTTTTTCAGTTTCATTATCTTTTAAAAGATTTTACCGCTCTTGAAAATATTATGCTGCCCGCGTACATTGCGGGGCTAAAGAAAAAAGACGCGATTGACAGGGCAAGACAGTTGTTAGCTGACGTTAAACTTGAAGACAGAAACGGCCATTTCCCGTCTCAGCTTTCAGGAGGGGAGAGGCAAAGGGTGGCGGTGGCGCGTTCCATGGTAAATGATCCCGCGTTAATTCTGGCTGACGAACCGACCGGGAATCTTGACCCGCAGAACAGCGATATTGTCGCGGAACTGTTATATGAAAACGCGCAAAAAAGAAATAAGACGTTAATTATTGTAACACATGACAAAAAGGTGGCGCAAAGGGCGTCTGTCAGATTTGTCTTGGAAAACGGCCTTTTGTCAGAGGAATTATCTTGAAAAAGAAAACTTCTTTTTATATAGCGATTAGATACTTATGGGGCAGGGCAAAGGAGGGCGTGCGTTATCTGCGAGGAGCTGCGGCAGGAATAGCTGTCAGTCTTGTTCCTATTATTGTAACGTTAATTGTCGCGGACGGGATGATAAGGGGAATTACGGACAGGTATCTGGAACTTGGAACCGGCCATATACAGGTTTTTGATTATAATAATTTCATGGGTTTAGAGAGTACAAAAAATGAAATAAATGAGATTGACGGCGTAAGGGGAGTATGGGCGGAACAGCGCGGAATGGGCGTTTTAGCGGGGAAAAAAGGGAAAACTGGCGTTTCCGTCAGGGCGGTTGAATCCTCGTTTTGGGATGATTCGGCAAGCGCTGTCTTATTAAAAATTATTGACGGCGAAAGCAAGCCGCAGACGGACAGGGACATTGTGTTAGGTGAAACTTTAGCGCAGAACATAGGAGTAAAAGCGGGTGATGCCGTGCGGCTTATGACTATCATGTCCGAAGAAGGGGGCAGAATGATCCCAAAAACCGCATCTTTTACGGTTAAGGGAATAATTTCCTGCGGTTATAACGAGCTTGACGCATTATGGTGCATAATTAATTTGGAAGGCGCAAAGCGAGTTTTTTCCCAGGAGCCCTCGACAAATTATTTAATCAAGATTGACGACCCGTACAAAAACGCCGATGATTTCGCGTGGGAAATGAATCTAAAAATGTCAACCAATTACAGCATTTACACATGGAAGGATCTTTTGCGTTCGCAGTACAGTTCGTATCAGACTACAAGGCAGCTTTTGCTTTTCATAATGGCGTTGATAGTGATTGTCGCGGCGGTAAATGTTTCTTCAGCCACAAGCATGCTGGTTATAGAGCGTCAAAGGGATATCGCCATTTTAAAAATTTCAGGGGCAAGCGTAAGCGGCGTTACGGAAATTTTTCTGTGGGGCAGTTTTCTTACGGGATTTATCGGCGGGCTTATCGGAGTAACATTCGGGCTGTTAATAGGAAGCAATATCAATTTTTTAATTCGCTCTTTGGAAAAGATTCTTACGTTTTTTTCAGGCATATTTCACGGGGAGGAGGTAAAGATACTTGATCCCGGTTTTTACCTTGAAACAATTCCCATAATAATAGACTGGAAAGCTGTGACGCTTATCTGGCTTTTCGCCATTCTCTGTTCAGTGCTTGCGTCGTGGATTCCCGCGTGGCGGGCGGGAAAAATTAAGCCGATGGAGTTGCTGAGAAAGACTTGAAACAGTGAGCAGTGGATAGTGAATAGTAAGGTAATGAATAGTGAGTAGACATACTGCTTATTGTTTACTGCTCATTGCTCATTGCTCATTGCTCATTGCTCACTTCTCACTGCTCACTTCTCACTGCTCTCTAACTTAGCAGTTCTTTCGGTATTTTGCCGCCGTTTGCGGCTAATGTTTTCATTAGTTCTTTGTGCAGCCAGATATTCTTTTCGGCGGAGCCGTCGGGATGCGGGCCTGTGTATTTCAGATCGGCGGCAAGTTCTTTGCGGGCGGCAAGGCTGCTGTCTAGGTCTAACGCTTTCATTAAATCGACTATTGATTCGCGCCAGTTGAGTTTTATCCCTTTTGCTTTTACCGCCGCTTCAAGAACGGCTTCCACGTCTACCGGTTTCGCGGCCTCTTTTGCCGCTTCTTTTTCCAATGCCGCTTTTCCCGCCGCCGCCGCTATTGCCGCCGCTGTCGCGCCAGCCGGCGCTGATGTCGTAGCCGCCGGTTTTGCCGGTTCCGTAGATTTCCCTAAAATTTTCTCTTTAATTGAACTTAAAATTCCCATTTTTTTCCCCTTAGGATTGATTTATGGATATTGATTTATCCTTATTATTAATTTACATATTTCGGGGCAATAAGGCAATGATTCTAAGAATTATTTTTAGTAAAAACCGGAAGAAAATACTAAGGTGTCAATCACACTCCAATTTGTAGAAACATCTGAAGTGTTTCAACAGAGTGTTGGGTATCTGTCACCTATATGCTATACTGCGAAAAGAGGATATATATGGCGATTTTTATGTTAGTACTAAGTTTGGCATTTACCGCTTGTGGTAATATGAATGAAAACGATGATAAATTAATTATTCCCACGGATTTGGGAAAGATGGATCAGGAGGGCAGCGGCTGGCGTAAATTACTTTCAAAAATTGAAGATAAAAAGGAGATGGTAAGCCTTGACCTTTCGGCCTGTGCTATGGATGGTACGGAATTTAACCCCGATAATACAGTTTCAACCGGCAAATCTTATATTGATTCCATAATATTACCCAATGTTGCCGAAAGTATAAGAGATGGGAATTTTATTTCAGCTTTTAAATATTTCGATAATCTAAAAACTGTCCATTCAAATACCTTGACCAGAATTGGTAATTCTGCATTCTATGGCTGTAATTCCCTAACCAGTGTGAATTTTAGCGCTGTAAAAAATATTGGCTCCCACTCTTTCCGTAATTGCACTTCCATTACAAGCGTGGACTTGCCAGAAGTGCAAAGAATACCCGCATATGCTTTTGAATATTGTCCTAACCTTACTAGAGTGAACATTCCTGAGGTAACAAATATCGACAATTATGCCTTTTATCAATGTGACGCCTTATCTGAAATAACTGTTAAAGGAGGAGTTCTTACCGATAACGCAATTGATTTAACAAATCAAAGCGATGTATTTAAGGAATTCCATGAATATTATCTTGAAAACACTCAAACTGGTAGAGTGGAGAATTATATATATATTCAAGGTATAGGATGGACGTTACAGTGAGCGCTTTTTCAAACATGATTTGGTGTCAATCACATTCTAATCTGTAGAAACATCTGAGCGTTTCAACAAGGCGTTGGGTCACCCTATATATTGAAATTTTTCCAAAGAAATTCACACGAAGAGCACAATGGGTCACGCGGCGTAACCGACACCACTTTTCCCCACTATTCTATTGACTTTTTCCCTTAATACGGATATACTTAGTATATCCTAATAAATTGGAGGATATTTTATGCAAACCACGATAGTTAAATGGGGCAACAGCCACGGAATAAGGATACCAAAAGCGTTTCTTCAAAATATCAAAATTAAAGAAAATGATTCTGTAGATGTGAGATTGGAAAAAGAAAAAATTATTATTACCAAAAAAAATGTAAAGGAACATAAAACCACCAGAGAACGGCTTGCGGAATTTTATGGGGCAGATTTTGACAAGAAGCGTAAACATCAAAAGGAAATTGACTGGGGCAGTCCCGCCGGAAAAGAAGCATGGTAAAACAGGGTGATATTATTTGGCTGGATTTTGATCCGCAGACTGGCCATGAGCAAAAAGGTAGGCGGCATGCTCTGGTAATAAGCAATAAAACTTTTAACAATTTTTCAAGTTTGGCTATTGTATGTCCCATAACAAATACAAACAAGAATCATCCTTTTCACGTAAAATTAGATAAAAGAACAAAAACAACAGGAGTTGTTTTAGCCGACCAATCAAGAACATTGGATATTAAAGCGCGTAACTATGAATTTATCGAGAAAATTCCAAACGATATTTTATTTACAGTGATAGATATTATCAGCGGTTTTATTGAAGGAGAGGATAGTGAGTAGTAGGTTGTTGATAGATAGCGAAATTTGCGGGCTAAGCAGAAAGGAGAATTTGAGATGATAGCAACGGCAAACCCTGAAATACGGAAAGCGGTAGACATCCTGTATGAGATAAGCGCGGACGAGAAGGTAAGGGCTGAGTATAACGCACGTCAAAAAGCTTGGATGGACAGGCAGTCGCAATTCGACGGCTATTATAAGAAAGGCAAAATTGAAACTGCCAGTAACTTGAAATCTTTACCTACCCTCTCACATACACCCAAGCGTTCCCCTCTTTACCAACCCTCTTAATCACATTCATCTTCATTAACACGTACACCGCCCTTTGGGAGATCCACCTTTTAATACCGGCTTTTTCAGCGTGGGATGAGACTGTAAATTTTTCATTTTTTTTAAAAGGGATAAAGCGCAGATAATCTTTTTGCTTTGACAAAATAATGCTCTCGTGGAAAGCGGATAATTTTTTGTCTTTAATGCTGATTCCCTTCCGCCGCCACGCGCCTTTGCCGTCTTTTACCCGCTTTTCTGTAATGTCAACCAAAGCGATTTCTATTTTTACGCCTCGGATAAGCGGCAGAGTGGGAGCGTGAAGGAGGGCGTTAAAAATGTTCCAGACTGTTCCGTGTAAGGGGCTTTTTCTGCGGTAAAGCAATTTTCCGTTTTTGGCGTGGACTTCAATCGTTTTTGTTACCGCGACAGGGTGAATAATCCGCACTTTGCCGGTTGAGGTGAACTCTTTTACTTTTTTTATAAGCGGGGCAAAGCTCCCCGTTTGAACCTCGATGTATTCGCCGTCTTTTCTTATGCCGTCCGCGACAAAAACGCCTACTTCGGCTTCGGTTTTGCCGCCTGGGCCGGCGTATTGAAATTTTAACGCGCGGTGAAGGGAGCTTTCATTATTAGTGCCTATCGTTTTTCGCGTATTCAAGTAATTCCTCGGCGCTAAGCAAGTCTAAAAAATGATAGGTCTCGCTTACGCCTGTTTTTTCTTCGGTTTTTATCGCCGCAACCTTAAAGACAATCATCCTGTTGGTCGGCAAAGGCAGGCTCAGCACATTGCCGTTCATGTCAACAAGGGAATTAAAGGGCAGCCGCCCCTGTATCTCCTGAATGTCGCCTTCGGGAAAAACTATGAAAAATTCGTTAATTTGCATGATTTATCATATCAAAATGGCAAATTTTTCGCAATTATTTTTGTTGTTCTATACAAATGTATAGTAAAACGCGCAGCTTTATAGCGATTATTTTTTTGTCAACCAAAGGCAAGAATTGGCTCCGTTTACCATATAAGATAAGATTAATGTTTTTCCGTCAGAAGATATTGAAATGTCATAAGAATTATCAAAATGATGAGATTTACCATATTCTGCTGAACGGACACAAACCAATTTAGTATCGGTAACGGCGAATTTATACTCCTCTCCCACTCTTTTTAATACCCCATTAGAATTAAAGACCCATGTCTCCCCTCGCGAGTCAACCCATGTCCCAATAATTTTCTGCTCCATGTAAAAAACTCCTTGCGGTTTTAACGTCTCCGCATTACCAATTTTGTCACATATTTTTAATTTGTCAAATAAAAAGCATAATTTTTATTTTGACAATAATTGGTTTTATGTCGCGTAACTTTTAAAATATGCGAATTTATCGGTTTTTATTCATGTACTACATAGGTGTATAGTTAAATCAACATTTTTTTTTCATTTTTTGAAAAAAATATTATCAATAGTATTGCGTTATTTTTTATTCCGATCAATACTGTAAGTGTCATTTAGTGACATAACCTAGAATACTGAGGATTATCGTGGAATTTCAACTACAAACTGGTACATTTGAATCTACTCTTGATGATAAAGGTAGAGTTGTTATTCCCGCTCCTTTGCGCGAGCTTTATACCGGCAAACTGGTTATTACGCAGGGCAAAGAATTGTGCGTCTGGGTTATGCAAGCCGCCACTTATCAGAGGCTCCTGTCAAAATTTAAGAAAAAATGCGAGGAAAAAGCCCTTAGTTCCGAAGAAATCGAGGCTTTTCAATATCAGCATGAAAGTACGGCTTTTTCAGTGGAAATCGACCCAAAAACGGGGCGAATTCCCGTTCCCGCCTTCCTGCGTTCCTACGCGAATTTAACAAAGGACTGCCTTGTCGTGAGCATCAACAAACATCTTGAGATTTGGAACGCCGACTACAATAAAAACTTCATGGAAGAGGTCAGGCTCATTAACAAGAACACCCATAAAAAACTTCTTGGCAAAGTTAATTTCTTTTCAGATGAGGATGAAGAATGACAAAGTATTATCACACGCCCGTTATGCTGAATGAAGTTCTCGAGTTGCTCGGACCTAAGGGGAGTAACGGACTTTTTATCGACTGCAATACCGGCGAAGGCGGACACAGTTATTCGATGATGTCAAAGTATCCCGATTTAAAATTGATCGCCATAGACGTTGATAAAGACATTCTTGAGATCGCGAAAAAAAGGCTTGAGCTTTTCGCCGACCGCGTTTATTTTTATTGCGGCTGGTCGTTTGATCTCCTGACTGATTATCCTTCGCAGTTTAAAAGGCCGGATAGAATTTTCTTTGATTTGGGCATTAGTTTTTATCATTACAAAAAAAGCGGCAAGGGCTTTAGCTTTGAAAAAGACGAATATCTTGACATGCGCCTTGATACTTCGACTGGCCTTACCGCGGCTGAGCTTTTGGCGCGTCTTCCCGAAAGGGAATTGGCCGATCTGTTTTACAATAACGCCGACGAGCGTTATTCGCGCAGAATCGCTTCGCTAATTGTTAATGAGAGGCAAAAATCGACAATAACTACAACTTCGGCTCTTGCCCATTTAGTGGAAAGAGCGGTACCGGCTTCTTACAGGCATGGGCCTATACATCCCGCGACAAAAGTATTTCAGGCTTTGCGTGTCGCGACAAACGGGGAGCTTTCAAGGCTTCCATCGATCCTTGAGGCGGCGTTAAGGCTTCTCGAGCCGGAGGGGAGGCTCGGGGTGCTGACTTACCATTCTATCGAAGATAGAATCGTAAAAAATTTCATGCGGACTATGAACAAAGACTGTATTTGTCCGCCGAATGCGCCGATTTGTAAATGTGGAGGGCACCGCTCAATCAATATCATTACAAAAAAAGGCATTACGGCCGGAAAAGACGAGATTGAGCGGAATCCTCCTTCCAGAAGCGCCAGATTTCGCGTAGCGGAAAAAGTTTTAGACGAGGTTGATGATGATTAAACGGTATTTGCTGCTTTATTTCCTTGTTCTTACCATACCGCTTTGCCTCGGCATTTTAGTCTGGCAGTCCAACCGTTATCAAAACCTTGTAAAAGAATTGGAACGCCTCGAACAAACGCAGACCGAATGGATCGAGAGCAATAAAAGGCTTATTGCCGGAATCGGCGAGTACTCGTCACCGGAAAGAATAGAGAGTCTTGCCAAAAGCGAACTAGAACTGCAAAAGATACCGCCTGAGTATTTTCTTCAGGTAAAAATAACGGGGGGAAAGGGGCATGGAGACTGATTTGATGAGTATCGGCGAGCTGTCCAATTTATTGGGAGCGCGTCATATTTCATTTTCGCCTAATTTAGGTTTTTCTTCAGCAGCCATTGACTCCCGCGCCGTTAAAGAAGGCTCCATTTTCTTCGCCCTTGCCGGCGCTTCGCACGACGGACATAAATTTGTGCAGGCGGCGTTTGATTCAGGCGCGAAGGGCGCCGTTGTTGATTCTTCAAAACTGGAAAGTTTCGATTTAATTAATATCGCCAAAAAAGCGGGTAAAGATTTAATCGTAGTGGAAAATACTTTAAAAGGCTTGCAGGATTCCGCGAGAGTCTATCTTGAAAAATTTCCCAACTTAAAAAGAGTCGGGATAACCGGCTCATCGGGAAAAACCACCACAAAAGAAATTACCGCGGCGATTATTTCATTCGAAAAAAATACGGTAATGAACAAGGGGAACCTTAATTCCGAGACGGGGCTTCCGTTATCCGTTTTTGAAGTCCGCGCCTGTCATGAAGTGGGAGTTTTCGAGCTTGGAATGAACAGGCCTAATGAAATAGCGGAAATAGCCGAAGTTCTTAAACCAAACATCGCGTCAATTACAAATATAGGTTCCGCGCATATCGAATATTTCGGCAGCAAAGCTAAAATAGTTAACGAAAAAAAGCGCATTTTTAAATTTTTAAAAGACGGCGACATAGCCCTTATTCCGGCAAATGACGAGTATGCCAATGAGATGGCGCAAGGCGTTACGGGAAAAGTAAAATTTTACGGTCAGGAAAATTTTAAGGAGTTTGAAGGATGTCGCAGCCTGGGGTTGGAAGGGACTGAAATTTTCTGGGCTGGGGAAAAAGTGCGTTTTGCCCTGCCGGGGAAACACAGTCTTGACGACGCTATCGCCGCCATCGCTATAGCGAAAGAAATCCCAGTTTCAGATAACGCGATTATCAAAGGGCTTGAATCGGTTAAGCCGCTTTTTGGCAGGCTTGAAATTTTAAACGGAAAGCGGGCGACCGTTGTACGCGATTGTTACAACGCCAATCCTGAGTCAGCGGCAAAGAGCGTTGAATTCTGCGATTCGCTTGAATGGCCGGGAAGGAAAGTTTATGTGATTGCCGACATGCTTGAGTTGGGCGACAGTTCGGTTTTAGAACATGAAAAATTGGGTTTTCATTTATCGGCGTCGTCCGCGAAAAAAGTTTTTCTGTTCGGAAATGAAATAAAAACGGCCGCGCGCGTCATGGAAGATAACGGCAAATCTTTCTTTTATTCAGACGATATAAATGAACTTTCTAAAGCGATTGACAGTTATGTGAAAAAAGGAGACCTTGCGCTTCTTAAAGGTTCGCGGGGCTGCGCTCTTGAAAGATTAACCGAAATGTTAACGGGGGTAGGCGATGTTTCTTGAATTCTTGGATTTCTTATTTAGTTATTTTTCTCCATTCCGCGTATTCTCGTATTTGACTTTCAGAGGAGCGTTTGCCGCTCTTACCACTTTGTTGATTTGTTTTATCTTCGGCGGGAAAATTATAGAGCTTTTGAGAAGATTAAAAATAAGGCAGTCCATCCGCGAAGACGGACCTCAGACCCATCTTGCCAAATCGGGAACTCCGACTATGGGGGGGACGTTTATTATTCTTTCCGTCGTAATAGCGATGCTTTTCTGGGGCAATTTGCATAATAAGGCCATCTGGATAACGATGGGAGCGTTCCTGGCGTTTGGCGCCGTAGGTTTTGCCGACGACTATTTAAAAGTTACGCGACATAATTCACAGGGGCTTGCGGCGCGGGTAAAACTTGCCGGACAGTTTATAATAGCGATTGCCATTGTATTAATAATTTATTTTACGGGCGGCGAAAACATAACGGCGCTTTACATTCCCTTCTTTAAGGAACCTGTTTGGGACATGGGCTGGCTTTGGATTCCATTTGCGGTATTGCTTGTCGTGGGCGAATCAAACGCTGTAAATTTCTCCGACGGTTTGGACGGCCTTTTGGCGGGTTTGCTTATATTAGTTTTTCTTACGCTGTCAATCCTCACATATATCACAGGACGCGTTGACTATTCAACGTATCTTGGAATACCCTATATTCCCGAAGCGGGGGAACTAACAGTATTTTGTCTTGCGGCAACGGGCGCCTGCGTGGGGTTCCTTTGGTTTAACGCCCACCCCGCCGACTGTTTTATGGGAGACGTTGGAAGCCTGTCGTTAGGCGGCGTTATTGCCGTAATTTCGTTAATAACAAAAAAAGAAATATTATTGCTTGTTATCGGAGGAGTGTTCATTATTGAGATTTTTTCCGTGATTCTTCAAGTGGCGTCTTTTAAATTGAGGAAGAAAAGAATTTTCCGCATGGCCCCGCTTCACCATCACTATGAAATGCTTGGCTGGTCGGAAAACAAGACCGTTATCCGCTTTTGGATACTGGGGGGGTTATGCGCCATTATAGCCCTGTCAACTTTAAAAATTCAATAGGAGAAGGATGAATATGTTTGACGCGGAAAGAGCGCAAAATCAAAATACGGCACACCTCTTTTGTTTATGCGTAATACTGTTATTAGGCACGGGGCTTGTAACGCTATATTCCGCATCGTACTCTTTCGCGGCGCGATTTTTCGGGGAAGGAAATTATTTTATTAATAGGCAGTTGATTTACGGCGCGGCGGGAATTGTCCTTTTCATTTTTTCTTCGCTGATTAATCTTAACGTGCTTAGAAAATTCATATTACCTCTTGTAATCCTCGCCGCTTCTTTATGCGTATTAACATTTATCCCCGGCATAGGCGTTGAACGCTATGGCGCGTCACGCTGGATAGAAGTTGGAATATTCAGCTATCAACCGTCAGAGATGGTGAAGTTCGCGCTTCCGTTGTATCTTGCCCATCTGCTTGATAAAAAATCTGATAACCTTGACAATTTTTATTCTGGCGTTCTGCCGCCGGTTTTAGTTACGGGGATTTTCTTCGGTCTTATTTACAGGCAAAATAATTTCTCTACCGCGATTTTTATCGTCATAAACGCATTAATAATATTTTTCCTTGCCGGCATCCGTTTCCGTTATTTCATTGCGGCGATTACAATGATTATTCCGGTTTCCGCGCTATTAGTTTTTACCAAAGAATACAGAGTCAGGCGGCTGGTCAGTTTTTTAAGGCCGCAGTGGGATCCGCTTGGCGCGGGGTTTCAGGTGAACGCGAGCAAAGACGCTATTGTTTCCAGCGGTTTATGGGGGAGAGGCTTCGGGGAAGGCACGCGCAAGTTGGCGAGCATTCCTGAAATTCACTCTGATTTTGTTTTTAGCGCGTATGTCGAAGAAACGGGATTTATCGGCGTTCTGCTGTTTTTTGCCTTGTTTGCCGTTTTCGCGTGGTTAGGATATAAAGCCGCCTTGGACAGCAAGACTTTATTTGGAAAACTGTTAGCCGCTGGATTAACGACATTAATTGTATCTCAGGCAATGCTTAATACGGCCGTTGTTTCCGGGGCCGTTCCCGCCACCGGAATTCCGCTTCCATTTTTTTCCGCAGGCGGCTCATCGCTTATTACGACGATGATTTGCGCGGGCCTTATAGCCAATGTCGCTAGGAATAAAAGCGATGGCGAAAAAGTAAAATCAATTTACGGAGTATCGGAGGATGAAAATGAGTACTGATTATTTTTATGAAACTTCTGATACGGTTATCGTAAAAAAGAAATCCAATGAAAAAATTGAGAAGGGGCTTAAAAGGCTGCTGATTATAGCCGTCATTATTTTAGCGGCGGAATTAATCTGGCTTTTTGGCGTAAGCCCGTTTATTCCTTTCTCTTCTGTTGAGGTACACGGATTTTCAGGACTGTCAAGGGCTCAAATTCTTTCTCTTGCCGGCATTGACGACAGTTCATCATATTTTTCAACTAACGTTAATCTTGTAAAAGAAAAACTTTCTTCCAATATCCTTGTTGAATCGGCTGTTGTAATAAAGCGTTTCCCGGACAAATTGTCTATCTTTTTAAATCCGCGCCAGGCCGCCGCCGTTACATTGGCGACTGTAAACTCAAAACAGGTAATGATTTACATTGACAGAAATGGGGTGTTTTACAAAATTGAAAGCGGCGATTTGCGGGAAAATGCCAATATTCCCGTTATTTCCGGAATTGAAAACGCCCAGCTTAATATGCGTCTTCCTTCGGCGCTTGTTCCGTTAGTGGAAAATCTTGGCAAAATATCCGTATCATCGCCTGAATTGTTATCCGCGATTTCCGAGATACGGATTGAAAGAAAAGCATGGGACGGATATGACCTTGTGCTTTTCCCAGTTCACGGCGGCATAAGGGTAAGAGTGGAAAATAATTTAACGGAAGATACGTTAAGATACATGCTGCTTATGTTAAATGTGTTTAAAACGGACGATAAACGTCCGAGGGAAATTGATTTTAGATCCGGCATAGGTTCTTATAAAATTGAGGAGTTATCCTGATGAATAATGGAATAATTGCGTCGTTGGACATTGGATCAACATACGTGCGCGTCATTGTTTGCGAACGTGACGCGGACGGACGCCTTAAAATAATTGGCTCAGGTCTACGGCCTTCCACAGGTTTAAGAAAGGGAGTGGTGGTAAATATCGAGGCTACCGTTCACGCCATAGAAGCGGCGATTGAAGACGCGGAGATGATGAGCGGGCTTGAAGTGACAGATTGCTGGACGGGAATAGGAGGCAATCATATAAACGGGATAAATTCCAGAGGCGTTGTCGGAGTAACGGGAAAAAAACGCGATACAAGGGAAAGAGAAATTGGGCAGGAAGATATTGACCGCGTAATTGAAGCCGCGAAAGCCGTCGTGATACCGACTGACAGGCAAATTTTGGAAGTAATACCGCAGAATTTTAAAGTGGACGATCAAAAAGGGATAAGAAACCCGATGGATATGCTTGGAGTGCGGTTGGAGTCTGAAGTGCATATAATTACATGCTCAGTGACAGGGGGGCAGAATTTAATTAAGTGCGTCAACCGCGCGGGTTTTCGCGTGAATGAATTGATTTTACAGACTCTTGCATCAGGGCGCGCCGTTCTTACGCAGGAAGAAATTGATCTTGGCGTAGCGTTAGTTGATCTTGGCGGGGGAACTACGGACATGCTCGTTTACGTGGAAGGCGCCCCGTATTCAACTTATACGATACCGGCGGGCGGCACTCAAGTCACAAGCGACATATCAATTATTAAAAATATTTCAGTTGATAACTCGGAAAAGATTAAAATTGACGCGGGTTGCTGCTGGGATGAAATGTTAGATGACGATGAAACCGTAATTGTGCCGGGAGTGGGTGGAAGGCCCCCGATAACGATTCCACGGTCGCAGATACTTGCGATTATTAAACCTAGAATGGAAGAAATATTTAAATTGATTAAACAACATCTTGACTCGCTAAATCTACCGCGTCCGCTTGGAGGAGGCGTCGTATTAACAGGCGGCGGGGCGCAATTGTCAGGTGTTGTTGATCTTGCGAACAGCATATTAAAACTGCCGGCGCGGCTTGGAAGTCCCATACCGTCGCAGGATTTGGCGGGATTGGTGGAAGAATACCGGACGCCCTCTTATGCCACAGTCATAGGGCTCGCGCTTGAGGGAAACCGCAGGGCGGGCGTTGACTCGGGCGAGAGAGGGGAACGGCACGGTGAAAAAAAGAACGAAGCTCTTATTGGCAAGTTAATATCATGGCTAAGAGAGGAGTTCGCATAATCTGAAAATATAAACGTTGTTTTAAAGTCAGATAAAAAAATTTTAACGGGAGGGGTTAAAAAGATGAATGTTTTTGCAGTATGTGAGAAACCACAGGTACTACAATTTAAACCGCAGGAGGCGTCTGTTTCTCTAAAGGTTGTTTCAGCCAATGAAAACAGGGAGATAATAAAAGCGCGTAACGATGTTCCGGCTGTTATCAAGGTAATATCTCTGGGCGGCGGAGGCGGAAACGCGTTAAACCGCATGATTGACGCGGAAATAGCCGGAGTGGAGTTTATCGCCGCTAATACGGATATTCAAGATCTGTATAAAAAGAGCAGGGCGAAGGTTAAGGTGCAAATCGGCGCTGAAATAACAGGCGGGCGCGGCGCTGGAGGAAACCCTGAAAAAGGGGAAAAAGCCGCGATAGAAGATCAGGTGGCGATTGCCGAAGCGTTAAGGGGCGCTGATATGGTTTTTATCACCGCGGGAATGGGCGGCGGAACAGGGACGGGAGCGGCTCCGATTGTCGCTAAAATCGCAAGACAATTGGGCGCGCTTACGGTGGCCGTAGTAACAACGCCTTTTGAATTTGAAGGCCGTTATAAAATGAGGCTCGCCGAAGAAGGGATCGCGAAACTGCGCGATGAAGTTGACACTTTAATAGTTATCCCGAATCAGCATTTGTTTAAAGTTGTTGACAGCAAGACGACATATAACAAAGCCTACATGATAGCGGATGAAATACTGTGCCGTGGAGTGCAGGGAATATCGGAACTTATTACGGAAACCGGATTCCAGAATACGGATTTCGCGGACGTTGAAACCGTAATGAAGGGCAAAGGCGACGCGCTAATGGGCATTGGTTTTGGCACAGGGGAAAACAGGGCGCAGGACGCGGTTAAAAACGCGATAGACAACCCGCTTCTTGAAGATACCAGCATAGACGGGGCGACGGGTGTTCTTATTAATATTGTAGGCCCTGAGGACATAACGCTTGTTGAAATACATAATTGCATTCAAACGGTAAAAGAACAATGCGATCAGGAAGTGAACATTATTCACGGCCTTCGAATTGATCCTGAACTGGAAAACGCTATTCAGATAACTATCATCGCGACAGGTTTTAGCGGAAACAAGCGAATGGACGCAAAAAAAAGCGATCCGGTCAAAGTTCAGAATTTGGATTTTATTGATTACAATGAATTTGAAGGAATGGTTGAAAGGACAAAAAGACCGGAATGTCTTTCATACCTGCCACAGCGCGAATATCAGGATGATCTGGATATTCCGTCCATTATAAGAAAACATAATTACAGGACGGATGAAAAACAGGTTTTGGAAAAAACGGAGAAATATTAGTTTGAAAAATTCAGAACTTCTTGCCAGATACTGTTCTCGTCTTGTTGCGATAGAACGCCTCGCATTACTTACAAAAGAATGTTACCGTCTGGAGATAAAGTGTTTTCTTGAATTTCTTGAATCAAGAAAAATTTCACTTTCTGAAACAGACGCGGCATTTCTTACAGAGTATCTTGTTATGCGCGGTAATGCTGATAAAATAAAGCCCCGTTCCGTCGCAAAGGCGATTTCCGCGCTCAGGTCTTTTTACAGATTTGCCGCGGATGAAGGACTGGTGGAAAGTAATCCGGCGGATGTTCTTGAAAGCCCCAAACGAAAACTAAATATTCCCGAAGTAATGGACAGGAAAACGATAGAAGATCTTTTAAATGTTATAGACACGTCAAAACCGCAAGGCTGCCGCGACAGATGCCTTTTTGAATTAATTTATTCGGCGGGACTGCGCGTTTCTGAAGCCGTGGGACTTAACATAAAAGATGTTGATATCGACACAGGAATCGCAAAGGTAAGGGGAAAAGGCAATAAAGAGCGTATTGTGCTTTTTGGAAAAGAAGCCGCGTATCAATTAAAACAATATCTGCAATACGCAAGGCCTAAACTGGCGGGTAAAATAAACAAGACCCATGCCCTTTTTATCGGAAGAAACGGAAGCCGTCTCTCCAGAAAGGGCATTTGGAAAAATTACGCGAAATCCGCCTGCATCGCCGGAGTGTCGTCGCATATTCACACATTACGGCACAGTTTTGCGACTTCGCTATTGGCGGGTGGCGCGGATTTAAGGACAGTACAAGAACTTTTAGGGCATGCCGATCTTGGCACAACTCAAATTTATACTCATGTGGATACGGCAATCTTACGGGAAAATCACCGTCGTTATCTTCCAAAATTATATAAGACGGAAGGGTGAGATTATATGAAAAGACTAAAAGAAATTTTAAAGGCTTTCCTTGTTGTTGCCGTGATAGGTACGGTGTTTTATTTTGTATATCAGCGCGTAAACACAAAAACCCATAGGGAATTGGTCAAACGCATCGCGGAATTAAGTCCGAAAGGCGGTCCGCCTGAAACCATTGACGGTTTAAGAAAGGCAATCGCGTTATATGAAGATCAGATCGAAAGGAACGTAAGGGAAGGCGCTCAAACCGGAGTTTACTGGAAAATACTGGCGATAAGGCTCGCTGACAAAAATATGCACAACGACGCGCTTAACGCGTTTGAAAGGGCGATTTATTATAATACCGAAGACCCGACTATTTATTATTTAACGGGCGTTTCAGCCGCGTCAGCCGCAAAATCGCTTGTCGGATTTTCAACGGGAGATCAAAAAGAAAAAGACAGATTGTTTAAACTTTCCGAGAATTCGTATTTACGGGCGATGGAACTTGACATTACATACGTAAAGCCAATGTACGGCATCGCGGTACTGTATATTTTTGAACTTGACAGGCCGCAGGACGCGATTCCGTATCTGGAACGTTATCTGAAAATAAACGCCTCTGATATCTCAGCCATGTTTGTCATGGCGAGGGCGTATTATACTACGGAAAATTATTCAGGGGCGGTTGAATTATACGACAAAATAATCAGCCGCACTAAGGATAAAAAGATCAAAGAAGAGGCGCAAAATAACAAAGACATAGTTCAGGGGTTGATATATGAATAAACGCGGTTTGCTGGATTTAATTATTTCTCTTTTACCGGATATTAAAATAACGGAAAGAATTTTATTATTGCAGGCCTTTGAAGACGAAGAAAAATTATTTGTACAGACTAAAAGAAGCATGGAAGAAATTCTAAATCGCGAATTGCGCGAATTTTGGGATATTACGGAAATCCATGAAAAAGCGGGAAGTATTGACACAACTTGCAGAATGCGCTCTATTAAATGGGTATCATGGAATGAGCAGGATTATCCGCCGCTTTTAAGGGAATCTTATGATCCGCCGGCTGTTATTTTTTATATGGGAAATCTTCCCAATCCAGAAAAATCGCTGTTAGGAATGGTCGGCACAAGAAATCCAAGTCCGCAGGCTGCGGAACAGGCGTATAAAATCGCGGGTAACATAGGCAGGGCGGGAATATCGGTAATATCAGGCCTTGCTTTGGGAATTGACGCAATGTCCCATAGGGGAAATCTTATCGGTAACGCCCCCGGTTATGCGGTACTGGGGTCAGGAATAGACCATGTATATCCTTCCGTGAACAGGCCGTTGGCGAAACGGATATTGGACTCGGGCGGCGCGATAATTTCCGAGTATCCGCCGGGAACGCGTCCTAGCAAATGGACGTTTCCAGCGAGGAACAGGATTATCGCCGCCATGTCGCGGGGAGTGCTGATTGTGGAGGCGCCTAAAAAATCGGGGGCGTTAATTACCGCGGCGTTCGCGCTTGAGCAGGGAAAAGACCTTTGGGTAGCTTCCTGCGGAGTGCGGGAAGACGGGAAATTTGACAAAAGAGGAACGATTAAACTCGCGCAGGACGGTGCGGAAATTATTAATTCGGCGAGGGAAGTGCTTTATAAATGGAATATGGCGGCTGAAGAATTTGACGTTGATACGGCTGAGAAATCAGGCGCGGACAAAAATGAAATTATCCATTCAATGGCTAATTTTTTAAAAATTGAAATTTAAGGATGTGGTATGACGGCTGAAAAAACTGTAAAAAAGAGTCCGGTAAAAAAGAAATCATCAAAACCGGAAAAACAAATTCTGGTGATCGTGGAATCTCCTGGAAAAGTGAAAACTATCGAAAAGTACTTAGGTCATTCCTACAATGTAAAAGCGTCGATGGGCCATCTTATTGATCTGCCCAAATCAAGAACAGCGATAGACGTGGATCATAATTTTGAGCCTGAATATATCACAGTCCGCGGAAGGGCGAAAATTTTAAAAGAATTGCAAACGGATGCGAAAAAATCCGGCAAGGTGCTGCTTGCCTGCGATAATGACCGCGAAGGGGAAGCGATAGCGTGGCATTTGCGTAACGCTATTACCGCAAAAACGGAAAAAGTTCCCATTGAAAGGATCAGTTTTAACGAAATAACCCCGCAGGCCGTTAATGACGCGGTTTTAAATCCGCGCGGCATTGATGAAGATAAAGTGGCCGCCCAAAAAGCGCGGCGCGTTCTTGACAGGCTTGTAGGCTATAACCTTTCGCCGCTTCTTTGGAAAAAAGTAAAGAACGGCCTTTCTGCCGGAAGAGTTCAATCAGTAGCGTTACGCCTTATCTGCGAAAGGGAAAAAGAAGTTGACAGTTTCATTCCTGAAGAATACTGGACTCTTGAAGCGGATTTTAAATCGGGCAAATCAACATACGCTTCCCAGCTTGTTTTATGGAATAACGTCAAACCGGATCTTAAAAGCGAGGCAGAAGTCAAATCAATCATAGAAAAAATTCAAAACAGCGATTTCTTAGTTTCTGATGTCCGTGAGACTGATAAAACAATCAGGCCGAAAGCTCCGTTTACAACTTCGCAATTACAGCAGACTGCGGCTAACCGCCTGGGTTTCACCTCACGCAAGACAATGCAGGTGGCTCAGCAGCTTTACGAAGGCGTGGGCATCGGCGCCTCCCGCGTCGGTCTTATTACTTATATGCGTACCGACAGCGTCCGTATTTCAAATACCGCCATTGACGACGTTAGAAATTGGCTTGTGAAAAATTTTCCAGGCGATATGCCTGAGAAACCTGTTGAATATGCGGTCGGCAAAAACGCGCAGGACGCTCATGAAGCAATAAGGCCCACATACACGGAATATACTCCTGAATCAATAAAGGAATACCTTACAAAAGACCAAATCCGCCTTTATACGATTATCTGGGAACGTTTTGTTTCAAGCCAAATGAACAACGCGAAAAGCAGAACTGTCAGCGTTGACATAAAGGTTACGGCAGACAAGGATGAGGGGCTTTTCCGAGTCAGCGGAACCAAGCTTCTTGAGAAAGGGTTTTATAAGGCGATTAAACTGCTTTCTTCAAAAGAGGAAAGCGGCGGTTCTTGCCCGGCGTTAAAGACTGGCGATAAAGTAAAAGCGGAAAAATTTAAAACAGAACAGCATTTTACCCAGGGCCCCGCCCGTTATTCCGACGCGTCAATCGTGCGTATTCTGGAAGAAAAGGGCATAGGCCGGCCTTCCACATACGCGTCAATTATTTCCGTTTTATTGGACCGCTACTATGTTACGCGCTCAAATAAACAGCTTGTGCCGACAGTGTTAGGCAAACTGATAAATGAAGTGTTAGTTGAATATTTCCCTCACTATATTGATGTTGATTTTACCGCGTCAATGGAAACCAAACTTGATGAAGTTGAAGAAAACAAGATTAGCTGGCCAGACATGATCAGGGAATTTTGGCAGCCGTTTAAAACGACCGTAGACGACGTGAGTAAAACAATAGAATCGTACAAAGGCACTTTAGATGAGCAAACTGACTTTTTATGTGAAAAGTGCGGGAAACCGATGTTAAAAAAACTAGGGCGTTATGGGTTTTTCCTCGCGTGTTCGGGTTTTCCTGAGTGCCGGAATACAAAATCAATCCCGCTCGCGAAATGCCCCAAATGTGACGGCGATATAGTCGCGAGAAAAACCAAGGGCAGGGGCAAGGAATTTTACGGCTGTACAAATTATCCCCAATGTGATTTTATAAGCCACTTTAAGCCGATAAATCAAAAATGCCCGAAATGCGGATTTTTCATGGTGGAAAAATATGACAAGAAAAACGGGGCGCATAAGGCGTGTATAAATCCAGATTGCGATTATTTGCACAGCGCGGATGATGAGGAGTAATAATGAAAGAAGAAAAAAAAGTGATGAATATTGATTCTAAAATTGTCACGGAATTCTTATCCTACATGGAATCCGTAAAGGGATGTTCAGCGAGGACGGTGGAAGCTTACGGAAACGATCTTCTGCGTTATGCGAATTACTGCGCTAATCATGGGATTGCGCCCGAAGAAGCGTCCGCTTATGAGGTGCAGAGTTTTATCGCTGAATTGACGGCTGAAAAAATGGCGGCGACAAGCGTGAACCGCTGTCTTTCTACAATTCGCGGTTTTTACCGCTGGATGACGCGTTTTGATAAAAGACTAGATAACCCCTGCTCTTCATTGCGTAACATTAAAACTCCGGTAAGGCTGCCGGATGTCCTATGGGAAGATGAAATGGCTGATTTTGCCGCGCTTCCCGAGGCTACGGGTATTCTCTGGCCGGAAAGGGATAAGGCGCTTATTATGGCGATGTATTCGGGCGGTTTGCGAATATCGGAAGCGGTGTCGCTTTCCATGGCGAATATATCCGCCGATCTTGACGAGGCGAAAATTACAGGGAAGGGGGGAAAACAGCGTTATGTGTTTTTCAGCGACGAGGCGGTTGCGGCGATACAGGAATATCTTCCGCAAAGGGCGGAACTTTTAAAAACGGCGGGGATTGACGGGAAAAAAAGCGCTTTGTTTATAAGCAGGAAAGGCCAGCCCATTTCCATTCCGGGAGTGCGTTGGATTATTTCGCGTTATGCCCTGCATTCCGGCATCGGAAAAAACATTCATCCGCACGCGCTTCGCCACAGTTTCGCGACTCATCTGGTAAATTCGGGATGCGACGTGCGCGTGGTTCAGGAAATGTTGGGACACTCAAGCATTTCCACCACACAGCGTTACACGCATGTTAATTTTGAAAAAATGAAAAAAGTGTATGCGGCTTCGCATCCGCATGCGGGAGGATAACATGGAAGAAAAAATAAGGAGTACTACCGTAATAGCGGTAAGAAAAGACGGCAAGGTCGCGATGGCGGGAGATGGCCAAGTGACAATGGGAAACACGGTAATGAAAAATAACGCGCGTAAGGTGCGCCGCCTTATGGACGGGAAGGTGCTTTGCGGTTTTGCCGGCGCTACCGCGGACGCGTTTACGCTCTTTGACCGTTTTGAGGCAAAGTTAAAAGAATATTCAGGCGACCTCGCGAGAGCCGCGGTTGAATTGGCGAAAGACTGGCGCATGGACCGCACTTTAAGGCGGCTTGAAGCGCTTCTGCTGGTGGCGGATATATCTAAAATACTGTTAATTTCAGGAACAGGGGACGTGATTGAACCCGCCGAAGACGCGCTTGCGATTGGCTCGGGGGGAAATTACGCTTATGCCGCGGCGTTGGCTTTTATGGAAGGAAGCGGGTTTACGGCGGCGGAAATAGCTGAAAAAAGTTTAAAAATAGCGGGTAACATCTGCATTTATACAAATATGCAAATAACATTGGAGGAATTAGGATGATGGAAGACAAAAAAGAATACACTCCAAGACAGATAGTGTCAGAATTGGACAAGTATATCGTAGGCCAGAAAAAAGCAAAGAGAGCCGTCGCTGTGGCGTTGCGTAACCGCGTAAGAAGGTTAAAACTTGAACCAGAGATACGCGAAGACATCGCCCCTAAAAACATTTTAATGATAGGGCCGACCGGTGTTGGAAAAACGGAAATCGCGCGCCGTCTCGCGAAACTCGCGGGATCCCCGTTTATTAAAGTGGAAGCCACAAAATATACCGAGGTAGGTTATGTGGGCAGGGATGTGGAATCAATGGTGCGCGATTTAATGGCAGCCGGGTTTCAAATGGTAAAACAGGAAATGCAGGAAGCGGTTAAACAGGAAGCTGAAAAACGCGCTGAAGACGCTCTCTTGGATTTATTGCTGCCGATAAGCGAGAAAAAACATAAAGAGAAAAAACCGCGTCCCGGCCCGATAATGAGGCCTATGGGCACTTTTCAAATAAACCCTGAAAATTCAAACAGCAGTATTATAGCGACAACATTGCAGTTGGGGTTTCCCGCTTTTAAGAAAAATCAGGAAACGCAGGAAGATGAAAATAACGCGAATGTGCAGAAAAACGCGGAAGGTCAGGAAGAGTCCGCGGAAGAAGTAAAAGACGGCGAAAATGACAGGTTCAAAGCCACAAGAGAAAAATTAAGGCTCATGCTTCGCGAAGGCTTGCTTAATGACAGAACTGTCGAGTTGACGGTTGGGCAAAGCCCGACTATCCCCGCTTTTGAAATGATGGGCGGCAGCATGGAAGATATTGAAGCGAGTCTTTCAGGAATCGCGGGAATGTTGGGCGGCGTACAAAAGAAAAAAGTAGTGACTGTTCCCCGCGCGATGGAAATATTAAGAGCGGAAGAAGCCGAGAAACTTGTAGACCGCGACAGGGTAAGCGACGAGGCGCGTCAGCGGGTGGAAGAAACAGGCATTATCTTTATAGACGAAATTGATAAAATTGCGGTTAAAGGCGACAGGGGAGGCGGCCCCGATGTTTCGCGCGAAGGCGTGCAGCGCGACATTCTTCCCATCGTTGAAGGGGCGACGGTTAATACAAAGTGGGGGCCGGTCAATACTGATCATATTCTCTTTATCGCGGCGGGCGCTTTCAATGTAAGCAAGCCATCGGACTTGATCCCCGAATTGCAGGGAAGGTTCCCCCTTCGCGTGGAATTAGATTCCCTAGGCAAGGACGATTTTTTGCGTATTTTAACCGAGCCTAAAAACGCCCTTATCAAGCAGTACACAGAATTGCTTGCGACGGAAAATGTCGGTCTGGTATTTACGCCGGAGGCTATCGAACATCTTGCGGCTCTTGCCGCGGAGGTGAACTCAAAAATGGAAAATATTGGGGCAAGGCGGCTTCATACGATAATGGAGACTCTTCTGGAGGAGGTCTCCTTTGAAGCGTCCGATATAGCTCCGGCTAAAATTGACATAACTGTAGATTATGTCAACCAAAAATTGGCGGATATCGTCAAAGATCAGGATCTTGGCAGGTACATTCTGTAGGTAAGGCAGGTAAAGGAAGGGGTAAATTTTGCCGAAATTTGAATTGGGAGGAATGTTTTATGAACACATTCGCTAAAACAGTCGATTTATTGCACCGCGCTATGGACGCAAGCGTCGTCCGCAGACAGGTCATTGCCAACAATTTGGCTAATGCCAATGTTCCCAATTTTAAGCGCACGGACGTTAATTTTGAGAGCGAGCTAAAACGGGCGCTTGATTCGGAAGGACGGCGCCCGGCGCTGGAAATTAAAATGACGCGCCCAGGCCATTTTCCTAATTATAAGGAAAGGGACTACCGTGATGTGCAAATTAGGCGCGTGTTAGACTACACTAGCACGTACAACAACAACGGGAACAATGTTGACCCGGAAAAGGAATTCATGCTCGCGACGCATAACCAGATGAGTTATACGCTTTTAGCGCAGTCCGCGGCGTTTGAATACAGCCAGATAGGCAGGGCATTAAGAGGATAAGGAAGGATTAAATGGGAATTTTCAATTCGATAAACATTGCGGCGACGGGCTTAACCGCGAACAGAGTGAGGCTTGACGTAATCGCTAACAATATGGCGAATATCAATACGACAAGAACGGCAGAGGGCGGCCCTTTCAGGCGCAGCCGCGTAATTATGCGGCCAATGACGGAAGGCCCCTACTGGCGTTCACCGTTCCTTCCCGATACCATGGATAATGGATTGGGCAGGGGAGTGCGCGTCGCGGAAGTCCAGCAGGATCGCTCGACTGAGCCGCGTTATGTTTATGATCCGACTCATCCTGACGCGATTCTTTCAGGACCGCGCGAAGGTTATGTTGAAATGCCCAACGTGGACGTTGTTACGGAAATGACGGATATGATTTCAGCTTCGCGATCTTATGAAGCGAATGCCGCGATTATTGACGGATCAAAATCTATGTTTTTAAAAGCCTTGGAAATAGGCGCGAAATAGTTTTTTTAAAGGGAGGGAATTATGAAGATTTTTGACAGCCAGTCGTATGTAAGCGCGTCAGCAGCGAAGGATTATTCGATAACAATGAAGCATACCCGTGAAGGGCACATGCTGCCGCCTGACAGCCCGTATTTTGGAAACGGACATAAAGCTTTGAATCTTAGGGATACGCTAGGCGCGGGGAGCGTTACAAGGGCGGGAGTTTTTGAAGACGCTCTGCTTCAGGCGCTTGATAAAGTGTCGGGGGCGCAGTTAAACGCAAGCAGTTTGCAAAAAGAAGCGATTATCAATCCGGATTCGGTTGATATTCACGATATTACAATAGCTCAGGCCGAAGCGGGCATGGCGCTTGACATTACGCGAAATATTTTAAGCAGATTGATCCAGAGTTGGAGAGATTTGATAAATACAAGATAATAATTATATTTGGGGGGGGAAATGAACGAGTTTTTCAAAAAATTATTTACTAAGGTTGCGTCTTTATGGGCAGGATGGTCTTTACGGCAAAAGATCATAATCGCGGTAATAGCAGTTGTCATCATCGGCACGGTGGCAACGCTGTTTCGGGTTTCAGCCACGCCGGTTTTATCGGCTGTTATCAGCAGGCCGATCACTGATGAAAATTTGCTGAACAGGATAGTAAGCCGCATCGAGCAGGAAAATGTTAAAGTTACGGTTACTCCTGACAATGTTGTGCGGGTTGCGGATGACGCAACGGCGCAGCGCATGAGGGCAATTCTTGTGACTGAGGATTTGCTTCCCTCAAAAATTAACCCTTGGGAGATTTTTGATCAGGAACGTTGGACTACTACTGACTTTGAGCGTAATGTAAGATTTCAACGGGCTCAGGAAATAAAAATCATTGAACATCTCAAGGCGTTTGAAGGTGTTGAAAATGTAAAGTTGGCTATTGTGTGGCCCAAAAAAGCAATTTTTGCCTCTGAGCAAAATCCTGTAAGCGCCGCCGTAACCATCATTCCGTCGCCCGGAAGCGACATTACCCAAAACATAAAAAAAATTAAAGGCATGCAAAAACTTTTAATAAACGCTATTGAAGGGCTGAATGATGATAATATCACAATTACCGATAATCACGGCAATCAGCTTAACGATTTTGACGGATTAAAGGATTTTGACAAGCAAGCCCTTAATGAGCGTCAGCAAAAAGACCTTGTGGCGCAGGAAAAATGGTACAGGGAACGCGTGCTTACGGCGATTCAAAAAATATTTTCTGAGGATCGCGTAAGAGATCTTAACATTAAATTTGAAAAAAATTACAGCCAGGAATCATATACAAGAAAAGATATTCTTCCCACCATAATTAAACCGCAGACTCCCGGCCTTTCGTATGACGATTCGCAAAGAACAATAGAAATTATCGCCGGGGAAACATCAGCTACTACAAAATGGAAAGGAACGGGATTTAACCCGGAAGGTCCTCCCGGAGTGGAAGGGCAGGCCCCTCCCGCTTTAAAGGACATGAGCAATCTTTATGGGGAGATGGAACAAAATACAGAGTCAAAAAATTATGAATGGGGCGAACTTAATGTTCAGGGAGAAAAAAGCCCTCAAATTGATCGCGTTTCAGTTTCCGTAAACATAGACGGGGTATGGAAAAGGAAATATGACTCCAAAAGAAACCCGATAATCACGGCGGATGGAACCATTGAAAGGGAATACACTCCCATTCCCCCTGAAGATGTGGAAAAGGTAAGAAAATATATATGCGACGCTATCGGTTATAATTCGGCAAGAGGGGATTCCGTTACCGTTACTAATCTTCCCGTGGATCGCAGTAAGGAATTCGCGGAAGAGGACGCGGCGTATTTCAGGAAAAAACAAATGCAGCTTACAATAATTGTTTTTATCGCGGGTTTGACATTAATGTTATTTGGATTTATGCTATTTAGGACGATCTCCCGCGAGATGGAGAGGCGCAAGAGGCTTGCCGAAGAAGAGCGGGCGCGCCGCGAACAGATGTTGCGGGAAAGCGCGATGGCCGAGGCGGAACACGAAGGAGAGGATGTCTCAATTTCTACGGAAGAACGGACAAGGATGCAGTTGATGGAAAGCGCCATCAATTTGGCAAAAGAGCATCCGGAAGACGCCGCCCAGCTTATAAGAACTTGGATATTGGAGGAATAAATTATGGCAAAGTCACCGTTAACTCCCGGAGCTGTCGTAGGCGGCAGTTCCAAGAAGAAAAACGTAAAAGAATATTCAGGCCGGCAAAAAGCCGCTATATTTCTTGTAACGATAGGTTCGGAAATTTCCGCGGAAATATTTAAATTCCTGCGCGAAGATGAAATTGAAACTCTCACCTTTGAAATCGCGCGGTTAGAAACAATCGACGCGGAGCAGAAAGACGCAATCCTTCAGGAATTCCAAGAACTGATGATGGCTAACCAGTTCATCTCCACAGGCGGCATCGACTACGCAAGGGAGCTTTTGGAAAAATCACTGGGAAGCCAAAAAGCGATTGATATTATCAACCGCTTAACGTCGAGCCTTCAAGTGCGCCCATTCGACTTTATCCGCCGAACAGACCCGGCGCACCTTTTGAACTTTATTCAGCAGGAACACCCGCAGACAATCGCCCTTATATTGGCGTACCTTGAACCTAACAAGGCATCCATCATCCTGCAAAACCTGCCGCATGAAGTGCAGAGCGACGTGGCGCGGCGTATCGCGACAATGGACAGAACAAGCCCAGAAGTATTGCGCGAAGTTGAGCGCGTACTTGAAAAGAAACTTTCATCGCTGTCAAGCGAAGACTACACCGCGGCGGGCGGCGTTGAGAGTATCGTAGAAATATTGAACCTTGTAGACCGCGCCTCAGAAAAGCAGATCATCGAAGCGTTGGAAGACGAAGACCCGGAACTTGCGGAAGAGATCAAGAAAAGAATGTTCGTATTCGAAGACATCGTTATGCTCGACGACCGCGCCATTCAAAAGGTTATGCGCGAAGTGGATTCTCAGGAACTCGCAAAAGCGCTTAAATCCGTTGATTCGGAAGTTCAGGACAAGATATTCAAGAATATGTCAAAACGCGCGGCAAGCATGCTCAAAGAAGACATGGAGTACATGGGCCCGGTACGCTTGAAAGACGTTGAAGAAGCGCAGCAAAAGATAGTATCCATTATCCGCCACCTTGAGGATACCGGTGAAATCGTCGTCGCCCGCGCTGGAGAAGACGAGCTTGTTGTATAACGAGAAGCATTTTATGAGAAGGGGATAACCTGATGTTAAAGGCTGTTTTCAGACCGAATGAATTGGTAACGCTTCCGGAAAAGGTCGTTATTGATACTCCCACTTCCTATCCTGAAATTACTCATTTATCCGCCTTAGAAGAAGACGTGGAAAGCATGGAGGCAGTTGAAGAGTATACGGGACCCACGGCAGACGAGCTTCGGCGCGAAGCTGAAATGTTCAAATCAAGGTGGGAAGAAGAAAAGGGGCAAATGATTTCTTCGGCAAAAGAAGAAGCGGATAAAATTGTTCAAGACGCGCAGAAAGCGGCCTTTGCGGAAGTTAAAAGGCAGACTGACGAGGCTCAGGTTTTAAAACAGCAGGCTGAAGAAGAAGCCGAGCGCATAATAGCGGACGCGAAAGTAAAGGCAAGCGAACATGAAGACGAAGTAAGAAAGTCTTTGGAGACTGAACGCAGGGAAGCGAAAGAACAGGGAAAGACTGAGGGCAAGGAAGACGGATATGCCGAAGGAAAAGCGGAAGTTGACCGCCTTATTGAAAGAACTCAGGTAGTGCTTGAACGCGCTCAGGACAAGAGGGCGGATATTTTAAGCGATACTGAAAAAGAAATTATTTATTTGGTGCTTCTCATTACGCGGAAAGTTATCAAGGTCATCTCTGAAAATCAGCGTGATGTGATAATTTCCAATGTAGTTGAAGCACTGCGTAAAGTTAAAGCGAAGGGAAATATCACAATTAAGGTTAATCTTGCGGATCTTAAACTTGCCACCGAACACAAGCAGGATTTTATCGCCCTTATGGAAGGCGTAAAAAACATAAATATAGTTGAAGACAGTTCCGTAGATAAGGGCGGCTGCGTAATAGAAACTGATTTTGGAGAGATTGACGCGCGAATCGCAAGCCAGCTTGCGGAGATAGAAAACAGGATACTGGAAATTTCACCAATAAAAACTACAAATGCCGATAATTTGCCGTCTCCTGTAATAAGGTCTGCAAGGCTTAATACCGAACTTGCCGCGTCTTCCGCGATAATGGACGCGCTGAATAAATCAGAAAAAGAAAATGCGGCTGTTGATTCCAATTCCAGTTCAGATTCCGATTCCGATTCTGATTCTGAAGAACCTGAACTTTCAGCCGGCGCGAGCGCGGCACTTACCGCGTCCGCGGCGTTAGCCGCTCTTGCGACAATGGCGACAAAAGGCAAGAGAGAAGTTGACAAGAGAATAACAAGCGGGTTAGATCAAATAACAAGAAGGAAAACTGATACTTCGACTCCGTAATAATTTACGAAGTCAAGCTTGTGGAGGGGGGCCGCATGCGGACAAATGTTGTTGAAGAAAATATTTTTGAAAAATATCTTGAATGCGCGGATCGCACGGATCCGATAAAATGCGTCGGTAAAGTAATAAAAGTAGAAGGATTATTAATTGAAAGCCGAGGCCCTCAGGCTATTATAGGCGAAATATGCAGAATTATCGCTCCAAAAGGCAGGGGCGCGATTAAAGCCGAAGTTGTAGGCTTAAGATATGAATTTGTTCAGCTAATGGCCTATGAGGAAACTGACGGAATTGAAGTCGGTGACAGAGTAATAGCCCTCGGCAGCCGTCTTGAAGTGCAGGTTTCCGACAAGCTTTTAGGGCGCGTTATAGACGCTCTTGGAAACCCTTTGGACAACAAGGGCGATATCGCGTCTTCTTGTTCGTATCCCGCGCTTGCAAGCCCGCCCGATCCGCTAAAAAGAAGGCGGATTACGGAGCGCATAACAACCGGAGTCCGCGCCATTGACGGCCTTCTTGCGGTTGGCAAAGGACAGAGGCTTGGCATTTTTTCAGGTTCAGGCGTTGGAAAATCCACCCTACTTGGAATGATTGCGCGTAACACTTCCGCCGATGTAAACGTGGTCGCCCTAATAGGGGAGCGCGGGCGGGAAGTGAACGATTTTATAGAATACGATCTTGGTCCTGAGGGGCTTAAACGCAGCGTACTGATAGTCACTCCTTCCAATTCTCCCCCTCTTGCCCGTCTTCGCGGCGCCTATGTGGCGACCGCCGTCGCTGAATATTTCCGCGATCAGGGAAACGACGTTATGCTTTTGTTTGACTCCGTTACGCGCTTTGCCCGCGCCATGAGGGAAATAGGCCTTGCCGCAGGCGAGCCTCCCGCGCAAAGAGGCTTCCCGCCCAGCATGTTTGATTCCATGCCGAAACTTCTTGAAAGATCCGGCACTTCCGACAAGGGAAGCATAACCGGTTTTTATACCGTCCTTGTAGACGGCGACGATATGGACGAACCTGTCGCTGATACCGTCCGAGGCATTTTAGACGGGCATATCGTTCTTTCAAGGGATCTTGCCCATGCCTATCATTACCCTGCAATTGACATTTTGCCGAGCATTTCCCGTCTCTCTCCAAAAGTATCGGGGCCTGAAAGCAGAAGAGCCGCAGGCGTTATCCGCAAAAATATGGCGTCTTACGCCGCCGCCGAAGACCTTATCAATGTAGGCGCCTATCATCAGGGGTCTAATCCTGAGATTGACGAAGCAATCGCGAAACACGGCCCCATTGAGGAATTTCTTATTCAGGGGGTGGACGAGCCTTCGTCTTTGGAAGAAACTCTTACGGCAATGTCAAAAATAGCGGGCGTTCCAATCCCGCAGGAAGAAATGACCGATACTAATAAAATGCTTGTAAAAATAGTAAGTCAAAAAATAAAAACCGACGCGCCAAAAATAGCGGCAAAACCCGCTGATACGGAAGACGCAAGAATGGCGCTTAACAGCGTGGCGTCTTTATTTTCTTCACTGCCTGGAATGAATATTTTAAGCGATAACAACTGATGAAAAGATTTACTTTCAGGCTTGAAAAAGTTTTGCAATTAAGAAAATTTAAAGAAGACGAGTGCAAGCTCGCCCTTGGGCAGGCGATTAGTATTCTTAACAAAATAGAAAATGATATAAAGATTACGGCGTTAAAGCGACACAACGCCGCGGAGCAGCGTTTTAATGACGGGCTAAATATGGCCAGTTGGGACATTTACATTCTGCGTCTTGAACAGGAAGCGGAGAAACTCGCGAATCAGGCGGCGCAGGCGGAACTTGTGGTAGAAGAAAAACGCGCCCTGTACATTGAAGCGCAAAAAGATTTAAAGGCGATAGAAAAATTAAAAGAAAAACAAAAAAAAGAGTACCGCAAAGAAATGATGGATTTGCAAATGGCGGAAATTGACGATATGACCGCGGCTAGGTATAAATTAGAACGGAATTATAGCTAAATTATAGCGAAAAATTTCACACAAAGAACACGAAGAAGGTGTTGTTTCAATGAGCAATTAAAAATGAGCAATGAGCAATTTTGTTGTTTGCAAGCGCGGTCTTTTGGCAAGCCGCTATGCTTGCTAACTTCGCCCATTGTTCATTGCTAATTGCTAATTAGTTCCCTTTTCCACTTATATATTCTATAATAAGAACATACTAAGGAGAAACCAATTATGCGCGTATTATTGCTTTGTGATGATTACTGGCATCCGGCCAAAATACTCATTGACGGTGTTACCCCTCTTGCTGCACAAGGCTTTCAATTTGATATAATCACTAACGCTAAGGATTTTGCGCCGAATACGCTTTCGGATTACCCTGTCGTTTTTCTGGCTAAGAGCGATGAGGTCAGCCATGAGAACAAATCAAGCTGGAAAACAGAAAAGGTACAGAAGGCTTTTGTTTCTTATGTGGAGAATGGCGGCGGGCTGCTTGTCGCGCATAGCGGCATTGTGACAGGCGGGAATACAGAAATGCTCGACCGTTTAATTGGTTGTCGTTTTATTTATCACCCTAACGCCTGTCCTGTTACGGTACAGCCAATTAAAAATCATCCTGTTACTGAAGGAGTAGGAATGTTTTGTGAAACAGACGAGCATTATCGGCTTGAAATTCTTGCCAGTGACGCTGACATTTTAATTGCGTCTTATTCACCGCCGCAGGGGGAGGAAGGTAAATATAAGGAGGATCCTTATAATAATACGCCAGCATGGATCTGCCCTGCGGGGTATGTGCGCGCACAGGGCAAAGGACGGGTATGCGTCTTAACACCGGGACATTTTTTACCTGTATGGATCAACCCGCAATATCAGCGGACAATTTCCAACGCTTTAAAATGGTGCGGCGGCCAATAGCGGGCATAATATGAAAAGTGTAATTATAACCGGCGCGGACAGAGGGTTAGGCCTTTCGCTGTGCAAAGAATTTTTAAAACGTGAATGGCTGGTCTTTGCCGGTAAGTTTCTGGATGACTATTCCCTGTTGGAGAATATCGCTGAAAAGAACTCCAATCTGCATATTGTAAAACTTGACGTGAGTTGCGCGGACAGCATTGCCGCAGCAAAGGGCAGTTTGCTAAAAGTAACGGATTCCCTTGATATGCTAATCTCCAACGCGGCGTTGATGGAGCATGTTAAATGCAATCTGTATGAGCCGCCAATGGATATTGAGTCGGCGTGGAAATCGTTTCAGGTCAACGCCCTAGGGCCTGTTCTTCTTGTAGAAAGCCTATTGCCGCTTTTGGATAAAGGCAAAATGAAACGGCTCTGCTTTGTATCAAGCGAGGTGTCATGTATTACGCTGATGAAACATCGCGGCGACAGCCCGTACCCGTATCCCATGAGCAAGGCATCCCTCAATATGGGCGTACGCATTCTTCACAATCAATTGTATTCTCAGGGCTACACCTTCCGCCTCTTTCATCCCGGCTGGATGAAGCGGCGTATGCAAGACGGCTCGCTGTCTAAAGATGCGCTCTATGATCCTGATTATATCGGCGACATTGGGGCAAAATACTTCGAGACGCCGCTTCGCGATGAACACCGGCTTGTGATGGTAGATTATTCCGGCTATGAATGGCCGTTTTAAGGCAGTGATATGAAAAAGATAGCGCTTATTACCTGTTTGGATACGGCTTTTGACGAAACGCTTGCGTCAATATTCGCCCGTGAAGGATTTAAAGTTTTTGCTATGGGCGTTAAACAAATAGAAAATGTTACGCTATTGCCCAATGACCCATACGAAGCCGCGGCGGCGCTCAAAGAGAAAACCAGCAAGCTGGATTTTCTGCTGGACGCCACCGATGTCAATTCTCCAAAAGATACCTTCACGGTACGTGACGGCATAGACGCGAAAGTGATAGAGCAAGTATACCGTCAAAACATACTGGTCAGCATGTCTATTCTGGAAGCCTTTCTGCCATTCCTTGATCAAGGCGAAGGCAAACGCCTCTTTTATCTGACCAGCTCGGACGCGTCGATTAATGAAACGCGCCGCATCGATCATTTCGCTTATAATATGTGCAAAGCCGCTCTTCATCAATTTATACAGATGACGCGCAACAAACTTGCCCCAAAAGGATATACCTTCCGCGTATTCGACCCAATGACCGAAGAAGTCCCGCCAGAAACGGCAGCAGAAAGCGCGTATAACTACATAACGCGAAGACGCGGCACAGAAAACCACGACCCACTAAGAGACGATGAAGAAAACCTAGTAATCCGCGACGCCCAAGGCCGACAACATCCCTGGTAAAGAAAAAGATCACTCTTTTATTCCCCACTTCCAACTATCTACTATATTATTATCTACTCCTAACTACCCACAATCCGCTTCTACTATTGCTCCTTGCTCCTTGCTCCTTGCTCACTGCTCCCTACTCCCCGCTCCCACATGAATTTCCCTAAATAAATTACTGGTAAAATAATCCTAAGTATGATATAATCCTCACATGGCACAATTTGGAAAACTTTGGGTTATTTTTAACCCTACGGCGGGGAAAGGAAAGGCGGAAAAAAAGCGTCCGATAATCGAGCGTTTTCTTCGTGAAAGCGGGCGTAATTTTGAAATATTCCCTACAAAGGGAATCGGCGACGCGCTGAATATGGCGCGTGATTTAAAGATAGGCGCGGATGACGTAACAGTCGCCGCGGGGGGGGACGGAACCTGCAACGAAGTTATAAACGGGTTGTTAAGGCGTAACGCGAGCGCTCCTCCTGTTTTTGGAATACTCCCTATCGGGCGCGGCAATGATTTTTCCGCTACGCCGGCAATACCGCAGGATGTTGAAAAAGCGCTTCAATTGCTGATAACAGGAAACGCTAAGCCCATGGACGCCGGTTTCGTGAAGGGCGGATTTTTCCCCGACGGACGCTATTTTATCAACGGAATTGGAATCGGTTTTGACACCAAGGTCGGCTTTGAGGCGGCGAAATTAAAAATAAAAAGCGGCATTTCCTACGCGGTCGGCGCCCTTATTACCGTTATCCGCTACGAGCCTTCGCCTGTTATTCAAATTAAATTTGATGACAAGGAAGTAACGCTTCCCGCGGTCCTTGTTTCGGTCGTAAACGGAAGGCGCATGGGCGGAAGTTTCTATATGGGGCCTAACGCCCTTCTTGACGACGGGCTTTTAGACATCTGTTATGTGCAACATCAGAAATCCAGATTTGATCTTTTAAAAATAATTTCCCATTATACAAAAGGAACTCAGGGCGAATGTAAGGGAGTAAATTTCGGCAGGGGATCGCGTTTCCATCTGAAGGCGCTTGAGGGAGGAATGGCGGCGCACTGCGACGGAGAGACCGTCTGTTACGAAGGCAAGGAATTGGAAATAACCTGCATTCCTAACGCGCTGCGCCTTATTGGAGGGTAACATGGGATTTCGAAGATTCGCCGTAAGTTATTTCATGAAAGGCATATTAAGCGTTATCTGCAAAATTGACTGTAAGGAATTTATCGAAGCGTTAAAAACTAACGAGCCAATGCTTGTTATTTTTAACCATATAAATTTTTTGGAAGTCCCTATTCTTGTAACTTACAGTTATCCTATTAACGTGTCAGGGCTTGTTAAATCCGAAACATGGGATAACCCGATAATGTCATTTATTTTTAACACTTACAATGCTATTCCGATTGACAGAAAAGGCGCGTTTAGCGAGTCTTTTAAAAAAGTGCTGGACGCGATAAAAAAAGGGTATTATATGTGCATCGCGCCCGAGGGGACAAGAAGCAAAGACGGCGTATTGGGAAAAGGGAAACCAGGAATCATTCAGCTTGCCCTTGAGGCCGGCGTGCCGATTCTTCCTGTCGCCCATTTCGGCGGGGAGAACGTTTGGAAAAACATGCGCCGCCTTAAAAGAACCCCATTTTGTTTTAAGGCTGGCCGTCCCTTCCGCATTAAATGCGAAAGCATGCCCGGAAAAGAAGAACGTGAAAAAGTAATGGCTGAAGTTATGGCTCAGATGGCGCGTCTTCTGCCCGAATGGATGCGCGGGGAATACGCGCCGTACGCGTATAACGACTGTCAATATTTGGAATTTGTATAAACGATGGCAAATGAAGATTTTAACGCTGTCTCTAAAACGCGCGTACATATATTTGACGTTGATCACACGATTGTAAGAAAGACAAGCACTGAATATTTCGTGCAAATGGCGTTAAAAGAAAAAGTTATACGCTATTCTCAGGTAAGCCATCTTCTTATTGACTGGGTAAAGTACAAGCTCGCGTCCCCCAATAATGATTTTATAGAGAACACCGTAAAAAAATTGGCAGGTTTGGAAAAAGACGTTCTTGAAAGCATTGCCGATTCCTGTTTTAAAAAACGGATTAAACCAAATATTTATACGGGCGCGAAGAGTATTATAGAAGAAGCTCTTAAAAACGGAGAAAAAGTAATTTTTGCCACCTCATCGTTTGACTTTATCATAAAGCCATTAGAGCAATTTTTTGGAATAGAAGGCTCCCTGGCGTGCCAATTGGAATATTCGCAGGGAAAGACGACTGGTAATCTTGTAGGTTACAGTTCTTTTGGCCCTAAAAAGAAAACGGCCGCCGTTGAGTGGATGTCCCGTAACGCTATTAACCCGCAGGATGTCAGTTTTTATTCCGACTCATACACCGACCTTCCCCTTATGGAGTACTGTGGAAATCCCGTGGCGGTAAACCCCGACGGCATTCTCGCGCGTAAGGCGAAAAAACGCGGGTGGAGAATATTGCGGTTTACGGATGTGTTGGGGTGATTTTTTTGAAAGAGATTCTCACAAAGAACACGGAGGAAGAGAAGGACACAAAGGAAGAGAGGAAAGGAGCGTTGTCCGAAATCTTTGCGTGGTCTTCACGATAGGATAACGTACAAGAACTCTTCGTGATCTTTGTTCCTTAGTGATCTTTGTGTGAGTTTCTTCTTTCCTATAGTTCCTATTCTATTATTTTAAATATCGTTTAAAAACTCCGTTCATTGTTCTGGTCATTTTTTGAGACATTTCTTTGGAGATACGGTTTATTACTCTTTTAGTGTGTTCGGTTTCACTAACAGGTACGACTTTAGGCACATAATTTGTTTTAAATAGTTCGTATAATTCCACTCCAAGACCGTCCGCCAGTTGCGATAAAATATCCGGTTTGGGAAATTTCAGGCCTCTTTCAATTTTACTTAAATAAGCTATGGAAATATCCGCTTTTTCCGCTAATATGGCCTGGGAATATTGTCTAGAAGCCCTCAAATTCTTGATGTTTTTACCTAATAATGCCTTTATTTCCTTTCCATTCATGATTATTGCCTTTTGACCATACCTTATTGAACAATATGGATTACCTATTGACAAAAGCCGATATGGACTTATATAATGTAATGATACGATATGGACTACTAGAAGTTTATATAAAAAATTACTACTTTCTAAAGTTTTATTAAAAGCGGGAACGCAAAGTGTCCGCAACCAATAAGGGGGGATAAATAAATGAAAAAAGAAGAAAGAAAAATGAAAAAAGGAAATAGCGTTTCAGCTCTATTCCTTTCTGCACTGGCGGTTTTCTGCTTGGTGTGCACCTGTGCGCCGCCCACGGACGGCGATGAAGAGGACGCTTCGATAACCATAACTATTGGGAACGGAAGCAGGACGGCGCTGTCGTGGGACGGCACAATCGACAGTACGCAACTTGACCACAATATAACGCTGACAAATGACTTGGGCGGTAAAGTGGAAAAGACAGGCGTGAGGGAGGGACAGTCGGTTCAATTTGTAGTTAAACCAGGTCATTGGAACATAAGCGTTAAGGCGTACTATAACGGAACGCTCGTGGCGCAGGGGGCGGCTTCCGTCAATTTGAAGCGAGGGCGTAACCCTTCCGTACCTATAACTATGACGCAGGTGGAAGGCAGAACGCCTGACGAACCAGACCCCGATGCGATACCCATCGAAATTGTAAATATCGTTATTGATGTGCCCGTGAAAGACGATATACCGCCGACACAAGTAGATGAAGGCGAGGGCAATTTTACCGTAAGTGGCATTACATGGATTCCGAACGATAGTCCGTTCCAAGGCGGCGTGGCTTATACCGCCTCAGTTACGCTGACGGCAAACAGCGGATACACCTTTACAGGATTGACTTCCGAGAACGCTAAAATCACTGGGAATAATGCGGTAATAACAAACAACACAGGCACGACTGTTACATTATCCCACACCTTTGCGAAAACAAGCGCAAAAACAGTTACCTCTATAACGATAAAATCATCGCCGTCAAAAATGGAATACACGCACGGCGAAACGCTTAATTTATCGGGGCTTGTGGTAACGCTTGTCTATGATGACGGTTCGATAGACGTTACCCCCGAAAATTTTGAGGCTAATGGCTTAACCGCCATTCCGTCGAATGGCGATGAATTGATTTTCTCTGAGCATAACGGACTGTCTGTAACAATAAAACACGGACAACATCTTATGCAAGAAACTACAGCCAAATTGACAGTAATCAAGGCAAATCCTGTAGTCTCCGATTTTATTTTCAGCGTAGCTGAAACAGCAACCTATGACGGCACTGCCAAGTCTGTTACCATAACGCCAAAAGACGGAAAGTCTGACGGAACTATAACAATAAAATACAATGGCAGTACAACAGAACCAATAAACGTGGGAACATACGCCGTAACCTTTGACGTAGGGGTGGGAACAAATTATAACGCTTCCACAACAAGCTTTAGCGCAGGGACGCTGACAATTAACAAAGCACCCATCACCATCTTCACTATCCCCGGCGTAACCGTCCCCTCATTCAACAGAAGTCCAGTTGCAACAATAACCGCAACTGAGCAATACACTGGAACCGTAGCATGGTCTACGCCATTAACAAATGGTAAATTTGCATACGGAACCGTTTACACCGCAACCATAACCCTAACCTTGAAGGATACCGCTAACTACACCTTTGATGGCGTAACGGCAAACTCCTTCTCGGTAGCAGGAGCGTCATCAGTTACCAACACCGCCAGTTCCAATGTTGTAACGGCGGTATTCCCAGCGGCTCCATTAAACGTTTCCACCGACGATGATTGGTCAGCCGCTATCAACATAATCTCAAGTGGCGACAACAACAAGACCTACACCATTAACGTAACAGACGACTTTACCACTACTACTTTCTTTACATTTTCTCCATTAACCTTTACCTTCGGTGATGTTACCGGGCTTACCGTGAACATCGAAGGAACAGGCTCAATAACTTTACATTCAAGCATAACAACAACAAACACGTTCTTGCTCCATATTGGCACAGACCAAACAGTCAACTTGAAAGATGTTAGCCTCAAAGGACGTTCCAATGTTAGTTACGCTACCGCAGTTGTGACCGTTACAGAAGGTGTTTTCAATATGGTAAGCGGAAAAATAAGCGATAACGGAGGTTCAGGGGTTAGAGTAAACAGCGGAAGATTTACCATGTCAGGCGGTGAAATCTCAGGCAACAAAGGTAGTGGTGTGGCTTTGAATGACGGAACCTTCAATATGTCAGGCGGGACAATCTCGGGCAATGATACAAACCCGAATAATTCATCAGTTAATGGTGTGAACTCAGGTACATTCGGCGGCGGCGGTGTGGCTATACGAAGTAACGGAACCTTCAACATGACAGGCGGTACAATCGAAAAAAATAACGCCGGTTGCGGCGGCGGTGTGGCTGTACTTCATAACGGAACCTTTAACATGTCAGGCACAGCCAAAATCAAAGACAATACCGCTTTTGGTGGTGCCCCTTATTATGGCAGCTCCGGCTCAGAAAACAGTGGTGGCGGTGTAATAGTATACGCCGGTGTTGCTGGAAACACCGCAACCTTCAACATGAGAGGCGGTGAAATATCGGGCAATGCCAACAATGGTAATAATACTTTTAATTATGGATACGGCGGCGGTGTGGGTATGGGGCTTAGTAACCTGGGAACCGCAATCTTCCGCATTGAAAATGGGACTATCTATGGGAAAAATGAAGCAGACGAAAGCCTGCGGAATACTTCTACTTATAATAATGCCTTCCATAGTGGGGATAGTAGTAATTCTTGCGAATACGGAACCTTTGACGATAGCGGTGGATGGACACCTAACGACACTCTCAGTAGTACAGAAAACACGATCAAGGTGGTAGACGGCGACCTGAAATAAGAAGGTAGTAGTTAGTGGATAGTAGATAGTATGTAGAGAAAGTGAAGTGCTAAATACTATTTACTAACTACTAACTACTAAAAGAAATGAGGAATGAGAATGGAATCAGGCGGCTTTTTCAGAATAACTAATTACCGCAATTTCGGCGGAAGCGGAATCCGTCAGACTGTGAACAATCTGCTCAAGTCTGCGTGCCACTTCATCGCTGAACGAAGCTTCTCCGCACTGACCGCACACACGGGACGGCACATTTTTGATAACAACAATACAGTCGCCCATGTCGGCGGTGAAGGTAGAGAGCCCGTCCTTTACATTGCCTTTACACATAAAACAGGTCATGTTTTTCTCAATGGTCATTGAGAGAAAATATAGCATGAAAAAGGGGAAAAAGGAAGTAAGAAAAATGAAAGAGAGATTATACAGCGGCGGCTATTTCTTTACCAACCAATTCATCAATGATTTTGGCGGGTGTTTTGTGATCAGCCGTTGCTTTTGTCAAAAGGTAATAGACAGACATATTCGACAGTCCCAAAAGACGCAATTCCCTTTGCGCAAGCCAATCGGTTTCGTTAGGACCAAGCGTAATTTCATTGTTGGTAACAAAATCGTCAAGCGCATACGCTTCTTCTTCGGTCAATCTTGCCATAATTCTCTCCTAATAAAGTTAAAGTCCAAGCATTTTAATAAAACTCTTACGAGCCCTCATCGCATGAAAAACGGAAATAGTGTTATCGTCTACCGGATTATACATAATTTCAAGAGGGTTACCAACACGGTCAAAACCAATGACAGCGTACTTTTCAGGCAACTCCCCAACAAGACCGGCGCGTATTTTCGTCTTAAGAGCACACAGAATATCTTCTTTGCTAAACCCATGCCGAAAAGCCGCTTCGTTAAACTCAACGATAACGTCCATGAGGTAAATATAGCATGAAACCCAAAAATTATCAATATAGGAGAAATGAATGAAAAAAATCTTACTTTGCTTTCTACTAGCCATACCGAGTTTGCTTTCCGCTCAAACCGCCGAAAGGATTGAGCGGCTGTTGGAGCAGAAACAGGTGAACTATCGGGACGCCGCATTGCTTGTGCTGGAAGCGGCGGGTCAGTTGGACAACGTAAATCAAACAAACGCCGATGACGCTTTCAGTTTGGCGATGGATAGGGGGTGGCTGCCCAAGGACACGCAAGCGAACGATTCTGCGCGGCTAAATAACATATCCCTGCTGTTAATGCGTTCTTTCAACATGAAGGGCGGGATAATGTACGCCCTCACCAAAAACCGCCGTTACGCCTACCGCCAATTAACCTACCTTAACGTTATTCAAAACCGCAGCGACCCCTCCGATTTCGTGTCGGGCGAACGGCTCCTCTACTATGTAAACAGAATTCTTGACATGGAGAACTAAAATGAAACTATACAAAATACTTTTAATTTTAATTTTGACGTTTCCCGCCTCCCTTTCCGCCTACGATTTCGGGTTAGTGATAAATGCCGACGGCGGATTCGGTAACGCAGTAACCGAGGACAACGCCTTTGATTTTAAGACGGCGATTTTCCCACGCTTCTCAACGCCGTTAGGCGACAATGGGGAATTAATCGTATCCGCAGGTTTTTCAATCGGAAAGGAAGAAGATTTTTTCTATATACCCGAACTGCTCCGCACCGAGTACAACTTGCTTATTGGCAGTTCAAGCCTGAAGGCGGGACGTGTCAAATATACCGACCCTCTTTCCTTTATAGCGGACGGTCTTTTTGACGGCGTTCAATACGATTACAATTCCAGTGTGGGAAGTTTCCGAGTAGGAGTGTGGTACACCGGGCTTCAATACAAAAACAGGGCAAATATTGCTATGACCGAAACCGATATTGAGAGCTTGTCGGAGCCTGTGGATTACTCCGATTTTGCCAACACTTACTTTTCTTCCAAACGAGCGGTTGCCTCATTCGGGTGGGAGCACCCTTCGATTGCCGACCTGCTTCTATTGAACGCCGCAGTAATCGCCCAATTTGACTTAAACGCCGCCGATGTCAAATACAACAGCCAATATGCGGTACTTAAAGCCTCAGTCCCGATTAATAACCTGCTAATCGAAGTCGGCGGCGGCGTTGAATTGTCGCAGACCGCCTTTGAGGACGAAAAGAAATCCAACACGGCGTTTGCGGGGGAGCTTGGCTTGTTCCTTCTCTTTCCGTCCATCAACAGCCGCCTTTCGTTCACAGGTTTAATCACAAGCGGAATTAACGGCGATTCAGTCGGAGCTTTTGTCCCGATAACCGGCAAGGAATACGGCTATGCGTTAAAAACAAGATTGACAGGGCTTTCAATCTTTACCCTAAATTATTCGTCAAAGTTTAACAGCAATTTAAGCGGCTCGTTCACAGCCTCGTACTTTTTGCGTAACGATTTGGAAACTTTCATGGAATATCCGGTTGTAATTGACAGTGAAGGAAAATTATTGGGAGCGGAAGCGTCGGCACGGATTATTTGGAACGCCGCTTCCGATTTGCAATTCAGCGTGGGCGGCGGTGTTTTCCTTCCGTCTCTCGGCAATGCAGGGCAAAACGAAAAAATAAAATGGCGTGTAGATATAAGCGTCATTATGTCAGTATTATAATTTTTTATTTTAGGAGGAATAAAATGAAAAGAATTATTTTTACCGCGATTTTTATCATGTTGGCTGTCGGAGCGTTCTGCCAGAACGGAGTAATCCGTGAATTGACAGGCGAAGTTGAATTAAAGCGTTCAGGCTCGTCCGCTTTTGTTCCCGCCGCCGCAGGCGACTCAGTGTCCTCAAACACAATTGTTTCGACAGGTTTCAGAAGCACCGCCATCATCGCGATTGGCAGTTCCGTTATTACCGTGCGTCCGCTGACCCGCCTAACGCTCGCAGAAATACAATCCGCTGAAAACGCCGAAAACGTCAATCTCAGTTTGCAGTCGGGAAAAGTGCGTGTAGAAGTGAAACCTCCCGCCGGAACAAAAACAAACCTTAACGTGCAAAGCCCCAGCGCCACCGCTTCCGTCCGAGGGACAACCTTTGAGATGGACGCCTGTAACCTGTATGGCATAGAAGGCAAGGTTCTGTTTACCGGCGTTAGCGGAGTGGGCGTTCTTGTTACAGGCGGCAATTCAAGCTCCTCAAACGCAGACGGAACCGTCTCTGACCCGAAGATCAACGCCGAAAAGTCAGTCCAAGTGCTGCCGCCTGTAGGCGCGGATATAAAAGCGCCGTCAATAGCTAAGGCAAATAACAGCGAAGTGGATCTGGTTGTGGAATACTAACAAAAGAAGAAAGAAAAGAGAAAAAAGAAAAAAGGAAGACGGGAAAGTTTAGCGCGGCTTTGTAAGAAACCGCAACCTTCTTACTTTTTTTTCATTCTTTTCTTTACTTTAGCGCTCTTCGTGTGAATCTCTTGGGAAAAAATCTTTCTACTATTAGCCTACCACGTAAATATAAGCCCCAGCCCGTTCTTATTATCCAATAAATCCATAATACCGATAGAATAAGAAACTAATTTCCCTGAAAGAACGGTCTTCGCGGATGATTGAGGGGGGACGACCTTGCCTTCTCCGTCTGTGACAGCTAACGTTGAATTTCCAGGGCCGCTGAAACTTACAGAAAAATTATAACCGTCCATGACCAAATAAGTACGCATCATGTCCATCAAATCATTGTCATAGGCTGAATCATCTGAGGAACCATTAGGTAAAATTAATTCAAGTTTTCCCGACTGGCCTTGCCTGTTTATCGATGTCATTTCTCCAAAAGGATCAAGCAACGCAAGAAGAGACTTGTCGTCTTTATAATCAATCACTGCCTTTATAACGGTATCCCGTTTATCTTCGACAGATGAATAAGATGCAAGTTTCGCGCCCGGAATCCTGTTGATCGTCCTTTCCCAATCAGCTTTACTTATGGGAATGAGCGGCATTGATTCATTGCCGTCAAGGGCGCCAAGGTTAATCATTTTTGATATCCGGTATCCCATTGTTAATTGACCGGAACCGTCTTTATTCATCTTGATGCTCAAAGATAAGCCGATGCATGAATTAAGCGTTAAAAGTAAAATAAAAATAGATGTAAAATAAATCGCGACGTGTTTGTTTTTCATTAAAATTCCTCCGAATGTATTTTCATGTCCTGAATGCGGACATTAGTTTCTTTTTCAATCATGTCAAACGCTTTTTGAAGCACCGATTCGCCGAAAGTTTTGGAATTGGAAACAAGAGCGCCGCCGATTTGCGCGAAAGAAAGCGAGTCGTTAAGGTCAACTTCCGCCGCGCTTAAATGATAGCGCTTCTTCATCTTTTCCAGAACGGATTTAATTACGCGCCGTTTCTCCTTTATATTGGCAATGTCGGGAATCTCAAAAATTATCTGTATCATCGAAACAATCATTAAAATATAGGTTATTATATCTTAAAATGATTTTTTTGCGAATAGCTATTATCGTCATTCTCGTTTTTATTCCGTTTTACATTTTTGCCCAGGAAGAATCCGCCACGGAAATAAACATGGACGATTTAAGACGCAGAATTACAGGAGAGGCGCGGCAGGAGCTTATGAGCGTTTCTCTTGGTAGTTCCGACGTTTCCCTCTTCGCGACAGGTTCATGGAAAGGCGATTTACAGCTTAATTTTGGCTTATCAAATTCACCTTTGGGCGTTGGTTTTGCCGCTCCCCAAACGCCGTTTTTATATCAACAGGAAGTTGATTTAACGCTGTCCCTGCGGATCAACAACAGATGGTTTGTAGAGGCTAATTTTGTCGATGATTCCGCGCAAAACACCTACCGCGCCGGTTATCAGGGAAAGCCGGGTGAATTCTTGCAGTACGCGGGAATCGGTAACGCGGGTCTTGATTTTCCCGCCTTCCCATATCTTGATCTCGGAGGCGACTCTCCTTCTTCGTTTGGTTTTTATGGCCGTTTTGAAACGAACAATATTGACATACATACGCTGGTTCGATATGACGCGGCTTCAAGGGAAGAGAGAACTTTTTCCGGGGACAGGGAGAGAACTTACAGCGATTTACAGCCGCAAAATACAATACGCGGGATTTCATTTGTTTTGCCTGATACCGATATAAACCCCGATATTACAATTTATATTGAAGACGATAAAGGCGCGTTGCGCGATTCAACGGGGAGGCGATGGCGGCTGGCTCCGCAAAGCGAGTACGCTTTTTCAAGAACGCAAGGTCTTTTGGAGTTGAGTATAAGGCCGACTGGAATGATAGCCGTCTATTATTCCAAAGAGGGCGATAATACCCCGTGGCAAAATTCAATGGGCAATTATGGCGGAGCGGGCGGATTTTTGGCTGGCGTACAACAGTGGTTTGATCCGACTCGCTCTGTAATAAAATTGGAAAATTATCCGCAGTGCGGAAACGGCTCAAGCGTACCCGGAGAAATTATCATCGGCGGCGGACGCGCCCTTGTCATTTACCAGCCGGGGGCTTTTTCCCCCTTTGAAAAAAGAAACCGTTACGACTCTCCTTCAAGCGCCGCCGAAAAAGCCGCTCTAGTGAGCCTTTCATCAGGCAGTGAGATTAGCGGCTTTGAATTAGCGCTGCTGGAAAATACGGCGGTTATTGATGATACTCTTTTTTCCGGCATTGTAAGCGAAATTGGCGTATATGAGCTGGTAAGCGCAGACGCTTTCAATTTACGGGATCCTCAGGCCCGCTGGCCGTTAGCTGCAAAGTATCCTGAAATTTATCTCCCCTCTTCAGGAGTTTTTTCGGGCGATATTGTTATCCGTTTTACAAATTTCAGCGCTAAAAGCGGTTATTTTATCGGCACGGATGTTATTCCCGGCTCCGTGCAGGTTTGGCGAAGCGGCATTCAATACAGCGATTTTAACTATAATCAGTCTTCCGGGGAAGTCGCGATTAACGGCTCCGTAGGTCAGAATGAAATTATTCGCATAACGTACCTGAAAAAAAGCGAGGGGAACAGGCTGGGCAGCATTTCTGCGGGTCTTGGCGCGGTTTATCAAAACTCTGCAAACATGTTTTTGGCTCAAGCCGCCGTGGGAGTCCGTTGGAACATAGCGGAAGATTCATTCACTGAAGAAAATAATTCAAGCGCGGGGAATGTGGGAATAAGCGCGAAAACAGAATGGGAATATGGCAATTTTAACGCTAAAATTACAGGCGGCTTTGCCTTTGTTCAGACTGACACGACCGGCCTTTACCGCGCCGCCGGCATGGAAGGCAATGAAGCGATAGTGCCTCTTGCGCCTGAAACGTCTTTTGTTTCAAATCCGCCTTCATCTTTAATAGCGGGTAACGCTGATCTTGATCTGAATAACCGCGCCGAGCTAATTTACAGGAATTACAGTAACAACAGCATACTTGGCAATAACTTGATGTACCTTGACTGGGACGCTTCTGTTGTTTCAGGACTTGATAAACCTTATCCCGTTAAAGACCGTCAGTTAGGCGACACTCAGGTTCTTACTGCGGAATTTGATCTTGATACGGATAATTGGACCGGATTTCAAGTTCCCGTATACAATGATTCTGGTCTTTTGTCCCGTTCCCGTGAAATAGAAATTCCATTTAGATTTTACGGCTTTAATCAGGCCCCCTCTGAAAAATTCAAGGTAATTATTCAAATAGGTTCCCTATCCGGCAAGGATTTTGCGTTTAACGAAAACATGGATTTAATATGGGAAAAAATCCTTTTTACCGATGACTGGACGGGAATCCCGACAGATTCCTACACGAGTACAAATTTTGATTATAACGCAAGAATAGCGCGGTTCACTTTAAACGATGAAGACAGGCAAAAGCTTGGGGATGTAAAATATTTGCGTATAATTATTGTAAATGAAGGTTCAAGCGGAATATCGGGGAGGTTCCTGCTTGCCCCGCCTATAGCTCGGGGAGCGGCGTTCAGGGCGGTGGCATATAACGCTTTAACGGAGTCAATAATCGGAAATACGGAGAATATTTCCATCATCGAAACAATTGATTCAGGAATTAATTCGCTAGGCTCTGTTTATAAAGAGACAATAAATAAACTTCATCCTAATGATGCCGCGCAGAGGGTATTGAAACTTGAATGGGAAAATATGCAGACGGGAGTTTGCGCGGGTTTTGACGGCAGGGTAGGGGAGCTGCCGTTAGCTGATTATAGGGAATTGTCTTTTTTTATAAAGACTGACAAGCCGCGCGTAAATGAAACGTTAAAATTTATTGCCGCAGAGGGGCCAGATTCTCTTTATAATTATCAGTTGAATGTGGAAATACCGTTAAGCGCGTTTGCAGCGGGGCAGTGGTCAAAAGTTACAATACGCTATCAGGGGATTAATGCGGGAGTAACTGTTAACGGAAAAAGCGTATCCGCGCCTATTAATTACAAACCAAAAATTTTATTACAGGATGATCAGGGCAGGAGGACAAGTTATATCGTTGTTTTAATAAGCCCTGATTCAGGCGGTACTCTTGATGACGGAACAATCTATATTGACGAGATTATCCTTGAAGATTCAATAATGTATTACAGAATGAACGCGGGTACGGCTATTGAATACAAAAAAGAAGGAACGATTATTGCCGCTGGAAATATTCCCGTATTATCTGATTTTCACATATCAACCGCCGTTGAATCGGAAGGACGCGCTCAAGGCGAATCGGAAGAGAATGATTTTACAGGCAGTTTAATAAACCGCACCGGAGCGGGAATATCGGTATTTGGCGTAAAAATTTCAGGTAACATAGCGTTTACGGCGGCGGAAGATACTTTTCTCTGGAGCGCCGATCATTCGCTCTCAAGAACAATCGGCCCTTTTTCCGTAAAAGAAACGTTTTACGCCTCCCCTTGGGATAACAATGCGCGTCACAATTTTAACTTGGCTGTCTCGTCATATTTTTCCGCAAAATTTGAAGCCGACGCTCTTATAGACTCTTCAAGACTCAGGCAAAAATGGAATTTGGGGCTGGGTTATACTCCCCAAAATGAATTTTATCCGTCCGCCTCAATAAATACTCAAATGTTATGGACAAGAAACAATATTGCCGCGGAAATGAACAATTACGGTAAATTTTGGCTGGAATCATGGGAAACTCTTTTACCCGACGCTGGCACGGGCGCGGACGCGAGAAAAATGCAGGCGCAGATAATTTTAACCCAGAGAACTAAACCTGTAGGAGCTGTTATTTCTCTTGAGGGCAATACTAACTCTATGGGCGTAAATAACAGCACGCAGTCAGGGAATTCTCTATTTCTTGACATTCCATTAGCGTTTAAAAAAACAGGAATTAACTTCAGGATGGGACGCGGTTTTAAAAGGCATTTGTATTTTTATGGGCAGGACGCTGCGGACGACGGCAGAAAATTTTTTGAAAGCATAGAGGATTTTTTTCCCGTCTGGACGGTTTTCCCCGGATATTCGCTTTTTGCAGAAGAACTGGAAGACGTAATAAAAAGTACTCTTGATGATTCGCCATCGGCGCAGTCGGCTTATTATTCTTTTTTTAACGATCATTTCAGCGCAAAAATTAATTTGCCTTTAATTTACAATTTATCCGCGTTTTTTATTCCCAATAAAATAACTTTTTTAATAGAAAGAACGCTTGAGCAAAAAATGGACACTTTAACCGACAAACTTAATTATGGCGCAAGCTTAGGCTACTACGCGATAAATATGTTCGGCAATATGGGGTATCATCCTTTTTTTAAATTTTATCAAACCGATGAATATTCACATTCAATTGACGCCTCTGTATATATTCCAAAAGGTGAGGATATTTCTTTTAGAGTACAATCAGTATTAAGCGCGGGTTTTAGGGGGGCGGGAGGAGGCTTGTTGAATTTTGTTAATACCTTTACAATACGCTCCGAGGGCTATTGGCTGGAAAGCTTTATTTCAAGTTGGGAAGCTCCCGTTAATAAAAACCTGTTAATTCTTTTTTATGATTGGTTTGTCTCAACGCTAAAAAAACAAAAATCATTTTTAGGATTATCTTCGTTATTAAATTCAAAATATGAAAAGTTAAGAAAAGAAACACTAGAGTCGGTATTTGACAAACAAACAGATTATATGCGCTGGAGCATAATAGCCGGTCATGAGGAAATAATAAGGATTCAGGGAAAATTGAATTTTTCGACTTTCTTTAAATTAAGATGCGGTGAAGATAAAGAGCGTGACACGTTAATTTTTGACGTTATATTAGGAACGTCATTGCGAGTCAGTTTTTAGGGAAGGATCATCCTCATTTTCCGTTTCGGCCTCCTCAGCTTTCTCAGCTTCCTTTTTTTGTTCCTCTTTGGCTGAAGCCTTTTTCATATCGTTAATAATTTCTTGAATTCCGCTTTTATTCGCGGCGCTAATCTTGTTGTTAAGGAGTTTTTCAATGGCCTCAATATCCTTGAACCCGTCGGTAACCGCGGTTTGAAGTTCAGTAACGCCTTCGGCATTATCGCCATCGGCTATTATCAGAACCCTTGCGACGGCAAAACGTATTTCATATTTTTTTGGATTAACCGCCGTAGCGGAAATTTCCGTTAAGGCTTTTCGGTATTCTTCAAGAGCTCTTGCGTATAACTCATTTTCTTCCAGAAGCTGCGCGTACTCGTATCTTACTTTTGCGTCGGTATTAACGCTCAGCCAATTTGCGAAACTGTCAATCGCTTCAACTTTTTTTAACTTTGCCTGACATCGCGCGTAAAGCAGCATAGTGTCTTTATTTTCCTGCAAAGCGGCAGGGTACTTTTCAAGAACTTCTTCCGCCTGAGTGTAGCGTTCTAACGCGAATAATATTAAAGCGTGGTTGTATCCGTCATCCGCGCTTTCCGGAACAAGGGAAAAAAGTTTCGCGTAATGTTTTTCGGCAATTTCAATTTCGCCCGTTTTAATCCTTGAATAAGCCGCAGCTTTTAAGGCAAGCACGTTATCGCCGTCTTTTTTTAAAATTGACTCAAAAAGTTTTGCCGCGTCTTCGTATCTTTTTGTTTCATAGGCGATGCGTCCCAGATTATATGTTGAGGCGACCATTGTTCTGTCGGCTTGTTTTGCGCGGTTTAACCATTTTTCAGCTTCTTCATATTTTCCAAGTTCAAAATAAGCCATGCCAATAGAAAAATATTCCTGCGCGGAAGCGGCGGTAATAGAGCAAGCGTTTGAAAGAAATAATAAAAATGAAAAAATAAGAAAAAATAAAAAGTTTAAAATACTTTTTTTTATCATTTTGACCTGTTTAAAACTGTGTGCTCAACCTCGCGGAATTGGGAGCGGTAAAGGTTTGCGATTCCGGATCCGTAATCCGCAAGAAGCTGGATAATATTTCTGGGATTTGATTTTTTATCCTGGCCGTTTATTCTGTCTCCGGCGTCCCCAAGGCCGGGCATAATGTACGCGACATTATTTAATACGCCGTCCATCCACAATGTATAGACATTGCAATTATCAACCGCTCTTACAATTCTAAGAGCGCCCTTTAACGCGGCTATTACGTTAAAGAGGGTAATTGAACGCGGTTTTACCCCGATGTCCTTCAAATATTTTATTACCGTAACAAGGCTTCCGCCTGTGGCGTTCATCGGGTCCGCGAATATCAAATCCTTTCCGTCAAGGGCGTTAGGGGTAAAAAAAGATTTTTCAAGGTCAAGGATGTATTCCATGTCATTTTCACTCTTGGTGTCATCGCGGTAAATTTTAAAAAGCGCGAAAGGCGTTATATAACCGCTTGAAGAATATTCTTCAATTTCCTTGCTCATAATCATGGACGGAAGAAGCGCCCCCCGCAGCAATACGCACATTACGGTATTGCAAATTTTATTGTCCACATTGGTTATTTTATGAACCGCGTAATTTTGAACGGGATTAGTTACCGGAGTTTTAACAATCAAATGGTTTTTCTGCGAGCCGGGACTCAGCCACGCCATTTTAAAAAGCATCTCATAAGCGCGCTGGATATAGTAAACAAATTCATTATTTTCGGTATTCACGTCACGTAATTTGGCGATAACCCTTGAACCTTCCGAGTGGTCTTCATGCGGAGAGATAAATGAATAAACATGAAGTCTTGGGTTTTTTTGGCATATCTCCTGCAATAAAATTCCCATTTTATTGTACAGGGAAATTAGGGTTTTTATCGAATCTTCGTTCTCTTTCTGCATTTGGGGAAAAATTTCAATAGCCTTGCTAAAAAGGGCGTCCATTTTGTTAAGACTTGCCTTATCCTCGTCAGTTAAATAGTTGTCAAGTTCCCCTGCGTGTAAAATTACCTTTTCCATGTGAATAGTATATAACGGATAGCGGTGGTTAGTAAATAGTGGATAGTGATTAGCGGTTAGTTAGAGAGTCATTGACAAACAGCGAAAAAAGGTAGATTTTGATAGAATATGAAGAATTTTTCACGCTTTTTATCAATGATTCTTTTCGTTGCGGCGGTCTTTTCGATCTCATGTAAAAACGATAAAATCGGCTCTGTGGAAAGAGAAGACCTCTTTTCGCTTGATATTGGCCCGATGGAAGATCAAATAGCCCTTTTTAAATTGGACGGCGGAAGGGGCATAAAACGCACCGGGTTTACAATGAGGGACGGATTGTTTTTTATAGCCGACGGTAACAGCGGAAAAATTGTGCGTTATAATTCTTACGGCGACTTGCTGTTTATGATTTATAACGATGAGACCAATCCCGCGCCAATCACCCTTAAAACAAATATTCAGGAAGACGAACAGGCGACGCGCTGGGCGTATACTTATCCCCTTGAAGAACCGGGTTGGATAGCGGTTGACTCGCGGAAACATATATTTGTAGAGGACAGGCTGCAGCAGCAGGATCAGCGCACCGATCAGGAAACAAAAGTTGTGTTGGACGGCATAATTCTGCATTTTGACCAGAACGGGCGCTTTGTAAATTATCTTGGCAAGGAAGGAATAGGGGGAAGCCCTTTCCCAAGAATAGTAGGAATGTCCACGTCAATCAGGGACGAACTTGTTGTAATTTGCCGTCTTCCCGGAGGCTGGGACGTTTACTGGTTTAGCCCGGCGGGGATGCTTCTTTATCTTGTAAAAATTTCTTCCAGCGTCGTTTTAACCCTAAATGACTGGCCTGAGGCGCTTTCCTTAATAGACAGCATTACCGCGGCTCCCGACGCGAGAAAGTTATATATCAAAGTGGATTATTCCCACGATAAATTTGATCAGCTGACAAACACCAGAACCGGCAGCGAGCCGATTAGCTCGTGTTTATGGACTCTTAATGTGGAAGACGGAACTTATTTAGGCTCCGTAGAAATCCCCCTCTATGAAGTGACAGAAAACGGCCGCCCTTCCGGCGTTAAAGTTTTTTATTCAATCCTAGGAGCTGCGCGAAACGGACAGGCGCTTTTTTACTTTCCCGTGGAAACAGGCTATTCGTTACTTTTTGTAAATACTGACAACAAGGAACAACGGAGGGGTTATATTCAATTTTCCATGGATGAACTGCGGTACAACGATTTCTACCTTTCAACAGAGGGAATTCTTTCGGCGATGCTGGCGGATAATTTTAAAGTTAAGCTTGTCTGGTGGCGTACCGACAAACTTTTTGGAGAATCTTTGTGAGTGAAGACGGCAAGCAAAGACCAAACGCTAAATACAAACTAAGCAAGCCGGATAACGCTGAAGTTCCTAAAGAAGGGTTAACATTTTATTATAACCGCGAGCGCAGGCTTGCCAAAGCGCCCAAAGACGTTCAAGACCTTTATAAAGAAAAAAAATCAAGCCCTTTTGGTTTTTTCACCGTGCTTGTCGCCGATAAACCGCGGAAAATACTTTTCTTTTCTATCATCGTTATTTGCGTGATGATATGGCTGCTTGGGCTTTTAGGCTATTTTGATTCGTCCTATACCCTTGACGGAAATAAACTCAAAATTTCCGCGTCTCTTTTTGAAGGCACGACGATTGTCGTAATAAATAAAACAGTTAAAAACAAAAACCCATACACGGGCGCCGTAGACGTGGCCGTATCCGTTCCCATTTCCGTGCAAGGCGGCGTTCCCGTCCAAACCGATAAAAATAATTATCCCGTTTTTTACCACAAAATCTTTTTCTCCCTAGAAAAAGAAGAACAGTACAGTTTAGCCGTCCCCTTCGAATCACAAGAACTGCTAATGGTACTTCAAACTGAGAAATACTCTCTGAAAATAAAAATAACTACCAGTCAGTAACAAATAAATATTTACAAAAAGACCTCTCGCAGAGGCGCAGAGGCGCAAAGTTCCCGTCCGATAACTCATTATTGATCTAGATATATTAGTTTAACTACAAATCTTGAAGTAAAAACGACGATTCTGCGAACAACAACTTTGCGCCTCTGCGCCTTTGCGAGATAAAATTTGGGAATAAATTATAGATTTTTTAAGATTGACTATTTAATATTTTTGCGTTATTTTGTAAGTATGATCCAACTGTATTTTTTGTCCATTTTGTGCAACGGAGTGGCGGGATATTTGCTATTCTCCATGAGTGATGGGGAAGAAAGGCCGCAAATTCCTTTTGCTACACCTACCTTTCATCTGGTTCTGGGCATATTATGCGCCGTTACCGGCATTTTAAAATTACTCTCTCCAATCCCTTATGGGCCAAATGCCGTGCGGGGAGTTCTTGTCTTTGGAGACCTTATACCTGCCGCCGCCGGGATTGTCGCTGGGCTAATTTTTATTTTTGGTATTTACCGCAAAGAGGGGGGCGAAAGCTCCGGAGAACTGGATCGCATCGGGACAAGCCTGCTTGTCTTTAAAAGACCGCTTGGCATGGCGTTAATGGCGGCGGCTTTTGTTCATTTTATTTTTGGACAAATACTCTTTTTATAAAAAAGATTAAAAAGTCAGCATGGCAAGGAATTGGAAATCCATAACTGATAAACCAGCGCCTGCTTTATTTTGACCTAGATAATTATTTGTGTATGATTCTCCTTTTGTTTTAGAAATATAACGGTAAGACGCTTCAAGCAAAAATTTAAAGTTTTTTACTGCAAGAGAAATACTTCCCTTGGGTTCAAGAAAAAGCCCAAAACTTGTAAAATCTTTAAAAACTATATAATCAATTCCATTGGGATAAAAATGATTATCTGTCGCCGCGCAATAGGTATAAGGGCTTAGTTTAAAAGAAAGGTCAAATGAAAAAGGATAAAAATTTGCGCCGATTAAACAGCCAGCGGCTAAAAGAAGCCAATCTTGCTGATAAGAAATTACTATGCCATAAACGGGTATAATAGGGGCAGCTTCGATAGGATCATATTTTCCTGATCCTTTAGGGTTTTCGTTGGAATGTTGAAGATAACCGTTTTTCCCTGTAAAACTAAAACGCATCCATGAGCCGCAGATAAATGGCTTTATATATAAATATTTAAACGGAAAAGAAGCTCCGGCGGAGAAATCGATCCATGCAAGCGCGGTTGTCTTATTTTCATGTTTGGAAAAATGGGTAAGGTTGCCATTTACCGTTGACATCCAGTCTCGGTCTTCCAAATTGCCTGAAGAAGCGGGAATTCCGGCTTTAATTGCCAGTGAAGAAAAAAAACCGGGCTTGCTTAAATAGTCAGTTAAACCAAAATCAGCGTTAAATCCAACATAATAGACAGGTTTTATGTCCCAAGTAAGCTCGCTTAAGAAGTCGCCCTTTGTTTCACCCCGATAAGGATAAACATATTCCATAGATTGACCGTATAAAACGCCAAAACCTGTTCCAATCGAAAAACTGTATTTTCTGTTTTTATCATTATCCTGACAAAATACGGGATTGAAAGCCGATAATAAATATATTATGATAAAAATAACCGGTAAGAAAGCAACTTTATTCATTAATATGAGAATAACCGTGAAACAATCACTTGGTCAATTGTCCTTTTTTATAATTTTCCTTGCTCTTTTTTCATTTTTATTATTTTCCTGCGACTCAAAAAAAGAAGAAATTCAAGTAATTCCCCCCATTACATCCCCGCTTTCAGGAGACTATATCGGTTTTGGGGTAATCACTGAATCCTTTACCCATCTTACCGCCGATCCTTCTCAGGACAGTCCTTCTATCGGCTATCTCAGGCGCGGTTCGCGCGTGCGTATAATCAGGCGGCAAATTATTAAAACGCAGGACGGTTTCATATCATGGGTTTTAACGGACGGCCAACAGCAGGGCTGGCTTAAAGAGAATGTAATGGATATTTACAATAATGAAAATCAGGCGATTACAGCTTCGGAGTTATTGTCAAGGTGAACAGGATTCTTCTATTTGCGATACCCCCGGTTGCGGGCGCGGTTATAGGTTATGTAACAAACGCAATCGCCATAAAAATGCTTTTTCGCCCCCTAAACCCGATATACATTTTTGGATTCAAACTGCCGTTTACCCCCGGCATTCTGCCCCGCCAGCGCGAGAGGCTTGCTATCAGCATAGGAGCGATGGTAGAAAGGGAACTGCTAACGGTGGAAGTTTTAAGAAACCGCCTCGCCAATCTTGACGTTACAAATTTTCAAGTGCTTATTACGGAATTCCTTCGCCGCGACGATATACGCAAGGAGTTTGAGTCCAAAGGGCGCATACTCATACGGAACATTTTTTCAAAGATGAACGCCTTACAGCGTTTTTTTATTTCCGCAGGACAGTACGATCAAACCCTTGAACAGAAAATGCCAGAAATAATTGACGAGTTAATCGCGAGCGTGGATACCCTCCTGCGGGAAGACAGAATAAAAGCGAAGATACTTGCCGCGGTTGACGGTCAAATAGAAAACATTTTAGCTTCCATTAACATTAAAACCCTTGTCGCCGACAGAATTGATTCCCTTGAAATGGAACGGGTAGAGAAGATAATTCTAGACGTAATGGCAGATCAATTTAAATGGATTAATGTCTTCGGCGGCCTTCTAGGCTTTTTGATCGGACTCTTTCAGTCATTATTTACATGGTTTTTCAGATATTAAAATTTTTCGCAAGAAGTCTCACACAAAGAACACTAAGGAAGAGAAGATCACAAAGAAGAATCAGGGGTTTTTGTCCGATGGCTATGCGTGAATTTCACGATAAAATAACGAAACAAAAACCCCCTTTCCCCCTTCGTGTTCTTTGTACCTTCGTGTTCTTAGTGAGAGTTCTTTTGCGATTTAATTTATATACTTGCTGATTTGCCATAAAAAAGGTAATATTAAAACATGGGAAAAGAAAAGAAACCCAGAAAAGAGACAACCATGAAAGAAAACATGGGGAAATTATTGCTTGACTTGGGTAAGCTGGTAGTTGGCGGTATAATTATCGGCGGTATCTTGCGCGGCGCAATACCGCAGATTATATTGATCGCTTGTGGGTCTGTAGTAGCGATAATATTCTTTATATTTGGACTTCTCTGGACTGAGAAAGATAAAAAGGAAAAGGAAGAAAACAAGGAGTAACCTATGAAAGACGCGATTATTTTATTTGGCGGAGTATTTTTAGTCGGGCTTCCCTTTATAATAATGGGATGTGTTATCTCCTGGCGTGAACGCCAAAGTAAAAAATTGATAGAACAATAGACTGTCGTAACCCCCCCTTTCCCCCTTCGTGTTCTTTGTACCTTTGTGTTCTTAGTGAGAACTCTTGCGAATTAATTCCCCAACTGCCCGCATGCTCACATAACGGAACGCCCCTTATGAAGGCGCATTGTAACTTTTAATCCGTAACTTTCAAGCAGACTGATAAAATCTTCCGTTTCTCTTTTACCAGGCTCACAAAGAGGCCTTCCCTCAAACTCAAATCCCGCGACGGGGTTCCACGGTATGACGTTTACAACCGTATCCAAGCCTTTGGCGAAGGCGGCTGCGGATTTCGCGTCCGTGTCGCGGGTGTTTATCTGTTTGAGTAACGGTATTTCAAGAGTGATTCTCCCGCCGCTTTTACTCTGAAAAAGTAAAAGGTTTTCTTTTATTTTATCAAGAGGGTTTGATTTTGTTATGGGCATCAGTTTTTGGCGCAAAGATTCATCGGCTGTTGTCAGCGAAAGGGCGAGCCTTACATACGGCCCATTTTGGGCAAGGTCGTATAGGCCGGCGCAGACGCCGCAAGTGGAAATTGTGATTCTTCGCGAAGAAAAGTTAATCCCCTTTTTATCATTTAATAGTAAGATGGCTTTTCTTAGGTTGGGAAGGTTTAATAAAGGCTCGCCCATGCCCATCACTACGATGTTGTCTATGACATGCCCTGAATCTTTGGCGTGGGAAGCAAGACGCAGGCGTAGAAATTGTTCGATTATTTCCGCGCAGTCTAAGTCACGCTTAAAACCCAGCGAGCCTGTTTTACAAAAGACGCACCCCGCAGGGCAGCCTACCTGCGTGGAAAGGCAGGCTGTCAGGCGGTTTTTCCCGTCGTTTAACAGTACCGATTCAATTTTTAAACCGTCTATTAAAGAGAAGACATATTTTTTAGTTTCGCCGTCTTCAATTACATTGTCGATTGCGCTTGAGTAAAGGCAAAAGCGCTCCTTTAACTCATCACGAAGAGATAAGGGAAGATTAGTCATCTCTTCAAAATTATTTACGCCTTTAGCTATCCATTTAAAAATTTGACTAGAGCGAAAACGTGGCAGATTGGGGAGTAATTCTTCAATTTCTGTAAGCGTTAGCCCTGATAACGAAGTCATTGCGTAATTTAGCGGGGAGTGTCTCTTCGTTGCGGCTCGGCGATGGAATCAAGCAATTCCACAATCCTCTGGTTCTTTATTCCAAGTTTTTGAAATTCTTCCAACAGTTCAGCGGCCTTTCGCTTGTCGCCCATTTTGATGTAACACTCGGCAAGCTCCGTATAAAGCCTGTAGTTCTTGCTGTCCTGTTGAATTAACCGTTTAAATGATATTACAGCTTCTTCAAATTTTCCCTGTTCTTTCGCAAGAAGGGCAAGCCCCATAACGGCATAAGTGTCAAATTCAATGTTTAAGGCTTTTTCGTAAAAAGCTTTGGCGTTGTCAAAATCTTTTAAGTTGCGGTACGCGTCCCCGGCGCGCGTCAAGATCATTTTATTTCTTGGGTCCTGCTCAAGAATACGAGTCCAGTAGGCGAGGGAATTTTCAATTTGATTCAAACCGCGGTAGCAGTCGGCTAGCCCGAAAAGCGCGTAAAAATTGTTGTTGTCCCTTTTTAATACGGTTTCAAAATAGGGAATGCCGTCTTTAAATGTTTTTAATTTTCTGTGGCAGTTGCCGATTGAAGTAAGAACGCGGATATCAACGTCATCGCTTGAAGGGCTTAACATTCTTTCCCAATAGGATAGGGCTTCGTTGTACTCTTTAAAATCATAATGCAAATGGCCAAGCCCGATAATCGCGTATGGGTTGGACTCTTCCATTTCCAGAACTTTCAAATATGTTTTTTTTGAATTGGCAAAATCGCGGACCTTCCTGTAAGCGTCGGCTATCCTTGTAAGAACCGTAATATTTTTATCGTCATGCACAAGGTACTGTTCCCAAATGTCAATTGCCTTTTGAAACTGGTTCATTGCCTTGTAGCAATCGGCAAGCCCAAAAAGCGCGTAATTATTTCCCGGATGGTGAGACAGGCACCGTTGGTAGTACTTAATGGCTTCGCGCACGGAACCGTTCTTGCGCGTCGCGTCCCCCATGCCTACAAGCGCGTAATTATTATTTTCGTCAATTAGAAGTATCCTTGTAAAACAATCAATGGCTTCGCTAATTTTATTTTCTTTTAATAACTGGTAACCGTGTTTTGAAATATCGGTAATTTTTTGTGAATCGTTGTAGTGGGGAATATCTTCGTTATATTGAGTATCACTCATTTTTTACATCCTGTTCTTCCAGAGAACTTGAGTCTTCTTCAGGAATAGCGTCATCCTCGTGAAGCACACCCTGTAATAAAGAAGCCAAATTTTCTATTAACGGCTGCGCCTTAGTGCGGTCATGCGCCATCCAGTACATTTTTAACGCTTCAAGCGGTTTGTCTTTGGATTTATAATAATCGCCAACTCTTGAAAGCCCGTCGGAATAACCTGTAGTAATGAAAATTCTTTTGGCGCCTTCAATGTCACCATCGTTAAATTTTTGGTTTCCTTTGCGGTTTAACATCGCTTTGTCCGCTCCGACAACTGGCGAAGGTTCTGATACTTTTATAAATGCGTTTTGGTCGTCAAAATTTTCAAATAAATTTTTATTCATATTTTTTCTTTATTACTTTTATTATCACCCTTTTCTAGGAAAAACACAAGAAAAAATCGACGACGGATCTCCCATATTCCCTTGAGTCCGTCCTTTGTAAATTCGGTATTTCTGCCTTTAAATAGTCCCCTCTTGGCCGGTGAATAAGAATTTTTGTCTCATTGGAAACAAGGGCGGAAACCGCGATATTCGCAATAAGCTCCCATTTGTATTGGTAGGGAAATGGCGGGTCAAGAAAGATGATGTTAAATGGAGTTTTTGCCCGTTTTACATAAAGTTCAGCCGGCATAAAACGGCAATTTATACGCGTGGGGGAAATTGACACATTTTCAAGTAATGTTTTTCGTTTTAATTTATCCTGTTCTACGGCTTCGATATATGACGCTCCTCGGGAAGCGGCTTCTATGGCGATAATTCCCGATCCGGTAAAAATGTCAAGGAAAGAAAGTCCAGTAATATCTCCAAGGGACGCAAAGACAGATTCGCGCATCTTATCCATGCTTGGCCTGATTTCACGGGAGCCTTGAGGGACAGAAACCTTTCTACCGCTTAGGATTCCGCCCGTAATTCTCATGATTTCTTATATGGCGCCAAGGAGGCCGTTTAACTCGGCATTGCTTACGACAGGCTCGGCAATGGCGCTTTCCGTCGGGACATAAGATTCATCTAATTGCTTTTTACGGTTTAAACTGTCCGTTCTTAATCTGGCGATTATTGCCGGCATTTCCGGGTAAAGCGTGGGTGAAAATGGGCTGGAATTGCCTGATATTTCATTAATAATCTGACTAAATTGCCATTCAATGTCTAAAATATTGTCCGCTTCAACTTCCCTATCCAGAAATTTAAGGTTTTCAAGGAATTTTCCAATGAGTATGTCCAGTACTGAGCTGATAAATTCAAGGTCTCCCATTGTTTGACGGTAGAAAAGGTTCGAATCAGTATCCAATCGCATAAGGTCGCGGATCATTCTAATTCTGACATTTAAGATGAATATTGTATCTTCAAAATTTATTCGTTTATTCATAGCATTACTATCATTATCGGATATAATAAGATAAAATGATAGAAAATTGCGTTTATCTTTACCTATAAGGGATGGTTGACATTATGTCGATATAGTTTCTATAATAGTGTTTATGGATTGAGGGGAGAAATGGCCGCGCCACTGCAACTGGCATTTGTAAATTTTACCGCAAACTCGTATATAATTGTCGAAGGTAAAAGGAACGCTGACAGATTTTTTATTATCCGCACGGGAAAGGTAAAACTGTCCAAAGAAGTTCAGATTGTTGCCGAAGAATCGGGCGATATTCTTGGACCTGGCGATTTTTTCGGCGTTGTCTCTACTATGTCAGGCCATAGCCATATTGAGACGGCGCAGGCTATTACTGACGTCACTCTTATCTCAGTTCAAAAAGAACAGTTCAGCCAGTTAATTCAAGGCAACGCCCCCGTAGCTATGAAAATAATTATGCAGTTCTCCAAAAGAATGCGCTACTTGGACGAGGCCCTTACAAGATTGACGTTAAAAAGCAACGCTGCGGAAGACTCAAGCCATATTTTTAACGTTGGCGAATATTACGTCAAGCATAACCAGTACAATCAGGCTTTTTACGCGTATCAAAAGTATGTGAAATGCTGTCCAACTGGCGCAAATGTGGCAAACGCCGTTGAACGCATGAAAAAAATCGCCCCTTATGTCAAAAATCTTCAACAGCCTCCCAAGCCCGGCGAGATGGTTCGCTCTTTTTCTAAAGATCAGATTGTTTTTTGCGAGGGAGAGCCGGGAGACGAGCTTTTTATCATCCAGAAAGGTTCTGTTAAGATAATTAAAATTACCGATAACGAAATTCTCCTTGCGGTGTTAAAAACCGGGGATATTTTTGGGGAAATGGCGCTTTTGGAGTCAAAGCCAAGAGCCGCCGGAGCCGTAGCCTATGAAGACTGCCAGCTTATGGCGGTAAACAGGGAAAATTTCCAGCAGATGATTAAAACCCAACCCCAGCTAATCGCCCGCCTTACGACATTGTTGTCCGAAAGAATATGGCTTATTTACAAACAACTCGCAAACACCCAAATAAACGATCCGTTAGGCAGAATGTTTGACATGCTCCAAATCCAACTCGACAAAAAAAGAGTTGATATTAACGCCATCACCAATTACTCGTTTGACTTTGGCCTAAAAGAGCTTGGCAATATGGTAGGGCTTTCACAGGGAGACGCGACAATATACGGCAAAAAACTGATGGAAAACCGCACTTTCCAAATAATGAATGAAAAGTTATTTATCAAAGACGTAAAAGAAATCCCACGGCAGATATCGTATTTCCGCAAAATGCAGCAGTTGGAAAAATCCCGTATGGGAAATAAGGCTATTACTTAGTACTTTGTAACAGCTAAAATTTTATTAAGAAGATATCTCGCAGAGGCGCAAAGGCGCAAAGTTCCTGTTCGATAGCCCATTATTAACTAAATATATTAGTATAACTACAAATATTGAAGGAAAAACGATGATCTTGCGAACAACAACCTCTGCGCCTTTGCGAGAGGATATTCTTGGGAATATTTAGTTGTTAGAGCGTACTAGTAGTCTTTGCGGTAAAAATATCCGATAATTAAACTAATGACCCATAAATACATAATCTTTGCCGTTTTACTCTCCTTATTGCTTGCGCCTGTATTCGCTCAGACAGCGCCGGATGACAAAGCTGCCGATGACAGCAAGCTTCCGCGCCAGTACCGCAGTTTGTCACTTGGGATGAGCCTTGATGAATTAAAGGACGGGCTTTCAAAAGACGGGCTTTTTCAGTTCAGGGGGGACAGGGATGTTTCTTTTTTGCCTATCAGGGAACAAAGCCTTGTGGAAACAACGGGGATGACATTTATTAAACGGGCGTTTTTCCAGTTAAGGGACGGTAAAGTTTTTATAATGGCGTTTACGCTTAATACTGAATTAATCGACCATTATTCAATATTTACCCAGTTTGTAAAAAAGTACGGTCAGCCGTCGTATCTTGATCCAAGCATCGCGGTCTGGGAAACGGATGATACCAGAATAGCGATTGAACGCCCCCTTACCGTCAAATATATAGACAGGGCGGTCTTTAACGAAATTGTAAATGAATCAGGCTTAATTGAATCAGGACACGTCCAACTGCGCCAGGATTTCTTAGATGAATTCTAATAAAAAAATTCTCCTTTATTCTTTATTCTTTATTCTTTTTTCTCTTTTCTTTTTTTCCTGTGATTCAAAAAAACTGCCCATTCAGGATATTGCCATTGAAAGGGACGGGCAGGCTATCACGGTTATAAAAGTGGAAATCGCGAAAACTCAGGAAGAGCGCAATAAGGGCTTGATGTACCGTAAGAGTTTACAGGACGGATGGGGGATGCTCTTTGTTTTTGAAAGTGATGACGTGCTGTCATTCTGGATGAAAAATACCCTTATCCCGCTGTCTATTGCATTTATTGCCTATGACGGTAAAATAATAGATATAAAAGACATGTATCCCCATGATACCAATTCGGTAAAATCGAGCCGTTCCGCAAGGTACGCTTTGGAAGCGCCTCAGGGCTGGTTTTCGCGGGTCAGCGTAAATGTGGGAGATACGGTAAAAATCGACAATATTCATTGAAAAATGATTTAAATTGACTATAATTATAAAAGAGGTGCGTTTTGTTTAAAGGACTTACAAATAGGGTGCAGAGGCTTCTTTCTACAAATGCCCAGGAAGAGGCGAAACGTTTTAACTCTGATCAACTTTTGCCGGAGCATATAATTATCGCCCTGCTCAAAGAAGGCGGCGGGACAGCCTGCAAGGCGCTTATGTTCCTGCGGATTGACATACCTGAATTCAAGCATATTTTGGAAGGTTCAATTCCCCGTATCCCAGGCCTTATAGTCAGGGGCGAAGTGCCGCCTTCAAGGCGCACTAAAAATATGCTTGACATCGCTACGGAAGAAGCCAGGGCAATGGGCAGCGATTATCTGGGAACGGAACATCTGCTTTTTGCCGCCATGCGCGAGCAGGATTCAAGCGTACAGGTCTATTTAAACCAACGCGCCGTTGATACCGACATGATGAGGGTAATAATTCAAACAACCTTTAATCAGTCGTCTTCTTCACGAAAAGACGATTATGTCCCGTTAGAAAGATTCCAGCCGCATTTTCTTAACAGGGAAAGAACCGCCGTTCACCATAGGGCGGGAGTGGAAACAGACCGCCATCCAAGAATAAAACCCGCCCCGTTTCCCGTGCTTACTCCGGTATTAGACGCATTTTCCCGCGATCTAACCGCGCTTGCAAGGGCGGGGAAGATTGACCCTGTCGTAGGCAGAAAACCGGAAATTAACCGCGCAGTTCGCATTTTAGCCCGCCGTACAAAGAACAACCCGATTTTAGTCGGAGAGCCTGGAGTGGGTAAAACCGCCATTGTAGAAGGCCTTGCCCAACTTTTTGTAAGCGAAGCGGTTCCAGACGCTCTCGCCGGAAAACGCATACTGTGCCTTGATATGGGGCTTGTCGTAGCGGGAACAAAGTACCGCGGCGAATTTGAGGAGCGCATAAAAAAGATTCTACGCGAAGTAAGCCAGGCTGGAAATATTATTCTCTTTATAGACGAGATTCATTCGATAATAGGGGCTGGAAGCGCCGAGGGAACTCTTGACGCTTCAAATATGCTTAAACCCGGTCTTTCACGCGGCGAGATACGCTGTATCGGGGCAACGACATTGGCGGAGTACCGCAAGCATTTTGAAAAAGACGCGGCTTTGGAAAGACGTTTTCAAGCAGTGATAGTGGAGGAGCCTTCTTTTGACGAGACGGTCGAGATTTTATACGGTATCCAGAAAAAATATGAAGAACATCATCAGGTGAAGTTCGCTGAAAATACAATTACGCTTGCCGCGAAATTAGCCCAGCGTTATATCACAGGCAGATTTATGCCCGATAAAGCGATTGATATTCTTGACGAAGCCGCAGCTTTCCGCAAACTGGAAAACCGCGAACAGCCGCCTGAGATTAACGGTCTTGAAGATGAAATCGCGAAACTGTGCGAAGAGAAAACCCTCTATGTAAGCTCGCAAGACTACGAACACGCCGCCGAATTGCGCGACAGAGTCCGCGTGTTAAAGGCGCGTCTTGAAGAGATCCACGCGTCATGGGAACGCGCTTCCATAAACGAATGGCCTGTAGTAACGGAAAACGACGTGCGCCGCATTGTAACGGAGGCGACAGGAATACCGGTGATGCATCTTGAGGAGCAGGAATCGCGCCGTTTGCTTTACATAGAAGACGAATTACACAATAGCGTAGTGGGGCAGGACGACGCTATAAAACGCGTAGCAAGCGCGATAAGGCGCTCTATGGCTGGCGTTTCCTCTCCAAAGCGGCCAATGGGCTCATTTATCTTCCTTGGCCCGACGGGCGTCGGAAAGACGCTCCTCGCGAGAAAACTTGCCCAATACCTGTTCGCTAACGAAGAGGCGCTTGTAAGAATAGACATGTCCGACTTTATGGAAAAGCACAACGCTTCCCGCCTTGTGGGGGCGCCGCCCGGCTATATCGGCTATGAAGAGGGCGGAATGTTAACTGAAAAAATAAGGCGCAACCCCTATCGCGTAGTTTTATTTGACGAGATAGAAAAGGCCCATCATGACATTTTTAACATCCTGTTACAGGTAATGGAAGAGGGGGAATTAAGGGACAGCCTGGGGCATACCGTAAACTTCCGCAATACGGTCATTATCATGACAAGTAACGCCGGCGTTAGGGAAATTACAAAAGACTCAAGGCTTGGCTTTACGTCCGGTTCCGGCCTGATGACTACTTCCGAGATTGAATCAGCCGCCATGTCCGAGCTTCGCCGTATTTTCAGCCCCGAATTTTTAAACAGGGTTGATGAAACTGTAGTCTTTAATCCGCTAACCCGCAAACAAATAGAATCAATTTTTGACATTGAACTAAAAGAACTATCAAAGCGCCTTGCTGAACAAAATTACGGTATAAAAATAACCCCCGAAGCAAAACGCGTTCTTGTAGAAAAAGGCTGGGATCAAAAATTCGGCGGCAGGCCCCTACGCAGAACAATTCAAAAAGAACTGGAATCCCCGCTGTCAGAACTAATTTTAGAAGGCACATGGGAAAGCGGCACAGTTTTCACCGCAAGCGCTAAAAACGGGCAAATCAAAATAAATGCAAAACAAACCGTGAAAATTTTTGCCTAAAGAAGGAACTAATTAGCAGTGAGCAGTGAGCAGTGAGAAGTGAGAAGTGAGAAGTGAGAAGTGAGAAGTGAGAAGTGAGAAGTGAGAAGTGAGCGAAGTTAGCAAGCATAGCGGCTTGCCAAAAGACTGCGCCAGCAAACAACGAAATTGCTCATTGCTCATTGCTCACTGTTAATTGCTCATTGCTCACTGCTAATTGTTAAATAACAGTCCCTGGGTACAGAATTGTATTCTTAGGAATAACAATTATTCCATCCACTATGTAGTAATGGCCGTAGTTGCCGTCTGTGCGTTTAATGTCGTCTACGCCGATACGGCAGCCTTCGCCTACGCGGACATTTTTGTCGATAATCGCGCCTTTAATGATTGCGCCCCTGCCTATTCCTAAATTGGGGATTCTCTCTTCGGCTTTTTGCATTTTTTCGGCTTCCGTTTCATAATAGTCGGCGCCCATGCAAACGACGCCGTTAAGGCTTGAGCCTGTTTCTATGATTGTACGGATGCCGACAATGGAGTTGGTGATATTGGCGTTGGTAATAATGCACCCTTCGGCGGCAATTGACTGGTTCATATTGGCAAAATTCATTTTTGAGGGGGGAAGATTACGCATATGGGTGTAAATCGGCTTGCGCTCATCGTAAAAATCGAATTTAGGCTTTACCGACGTTAATTCCAAATTGGTATCGTAAAAGTTTTTAATTGTTCCTATATCTTCCCAGTAACCGTCAAAAAGATAGGAGTTTACTTTAAGTTTGCTAATAGCTTCGGGAATAACTTCTTTTCCAAAGTCTGTAAGCTCATTTGCAAGGCAGTCTTCCATCGCTTTTGCGTTAAAAACATAAATTCCCATAGAACCCAGGAAACAATCGCCCTTATTTTTATCGCGAAGCAGTTCTTTTGGAGCCTTAAAGTCGGAAATATCCTTACTCGGACCGGGTTTTTCCATAAATTCAGTGATTTGGTTGTTTTTATCGGCCTTGAGTATGCCCAAACCGCTCGCGTTTTCACGGGAAACGCCGGTACAGGCGATAGTAATGGCGGCTTTTGAATCAATATGGCTTTTTAATAGGTCTTGCAAATCCATTCTGTACAACTGGTCGCCTGAAAGCACTATGTAATAAGAAGGATTCTGCGTTCTGAAATGCGGAAAATTCTTTCGCACCGCATCCGCCGTGCCTTCGTACCAGCCTGAATGAATAAGGCTTTGCTCGGCTGCCAAGATTTCAACGAAACCGTTTGTAAAGGGATCGAAAATGTAAGTTTGACCAATATGCAGGTGCAAAGAAGCGGTATTGAACTGAGTTACTATGTAAATTTGCTTTAAATTCGCGTTTATACAGTTAGATAGGGGTATATCGACAAGGCGGTACTTGCCGCCAAAGGGAACAGCCGGTTTTGAACGGAACTGAGTTAATGGGAACAGACGTGTTCCCTTGCCACCGCCCAATATTATGGACAAAACTTCAGACATATTGGCACTCCTTTATTTAACATATTATATGTTTATTTTAAATTTTTGTCAAATAGGAATGAGGAATTTGTAAAAAAAAAAGAATTTTTTTTGATAGTATTCCATGTATTAAAAATAAAAGGTAAAATATCCGGCATGGATCCCCGTAAAAACCTTGAACAACTTTTGGAAAGTCCCGAATTTGCGCCAAATATAGTAGTGAACCGTCTTTTGCCGGCGCAGGAAGGAGTTTACGAGGATTTTCCAAAGGATTTAAACCCCCGCGTCATGGAAGCTTTTAAAAGCAGGGGCATCGGCAGGATTTACAGCCATCAGGCTGAGGTCTGGAGGCTTGCGAAAAACGGCAAAAATGTCGTCGTGGTAACCCCGACGGCCTCCGGAAAGACCCTCTGTTACAATTTACCCTGCCTGCATGAGCTATTGACCGATGAAAATTCAAGGTGCCTGTATCTTTTCCCCACAAAGGCTCTTTCCCAGGACCAGCAGGCTGAGTTAAATGAAATTGCTGGCAGTGAAGAAAGCGGGCTTGATGTAAAAATAGCGACTTATGACGGGGATACGCCCGATTCCCTCCGCATTTCAGCACGAGATAAAGGCAGGATAATCATTTCAAACCCCGATATGCTCCACGCGGGAATCCTGCCCAATCATACAAAGTGGATTAAGTTTTTTTCCCGCCTTAAATACGTCGTAATTGACGAGGCGCACGCCTACAGGGGAGTAATGGGCAGCCACGTGGCAAACGTACTGCGCCGTTTAAGGCGGGTAGCCGAGTTTTACGGCTCCACCCCCCAATTTATCCTGTGTTCGGCGACAATAGCCAATCCCGCCCAGCTTGCGAAATCGCTAATCGGGCAGGATGTCGAATTGGTGGATAAAAATGGCGCTCCCCGCGGCGAAAAAAGAATCATTCTCTACAACCCGCCCTTAGTTGACGCGGTGCAGGGCATTCGCAAATCGGTCATAACCGAAAGCCGCCGCTGGATGATCGCGCTTCTTCGCGCCGGAATTAAGACGATACTTTTTGCCCATTCGCGGATTAAGACGGAAGTAGCCGCGTCCTATGTAAATGAAGACTTAAAAAACATTTACAACGACAATTCCGGCATAAAAGTAGAGGCGTATCGCGGCGGTTTCTTGCCTAACGAGCGCCATGAGATAGAGAGGGGGCTTAGGGAAGGCTCGATACAGGGCGTTGTTTCAACTAACGCCCTGGAATTGGGGATTGACATAGGCGGGCTTGACGCGTCGGTAGTGGCGGGTTTTCCCGGCTCTTTTAACAGTTTCTGGCAGCAGTCGGGCAGGGCGGGCAGAAGGGGAGGTACCTCAGTTTCCGTGTTTATCGCAACCGTTTCCCCCATCGATCAATTTATTATGAATGACCCGCAGTGGTTTTTCCGCAAGAGCGCGGAGGAGGCCCATGTTGATCCTGACAATCCGTATATTTTAACGGATCACGTTAAATGCGCCTGTTTTGAACTGCCCTTTACCGATGAAGAATTGGATAACGGCGGCATTTATGGCGATAATGCGAAGGACGCTCTTGAGTATTTGCAAGAAGCCGGTATTGTGCGCCATACGGCTGAAAAGTGGCATTGGGCGAACCGTTCGTATCCTGCCGAGGGAGTGAGTCTTAGAAGCGCCGGCGCTGACAATGTTGTAATAATTGACGTAACTGAAGGAAGAAACCAAGTAATTGGCGAAATGGACAGGCCGAGCGCGAAAGAAATGATCTTTGTAAACGCCGTATATATCCACCGCGGTCGGCAGTACATGGTTGAGTCGCTTGATATTGAAAACAGAAAATGCCTAGTCCGTGAAGCCGAAGTTAATTATTTTACGGACGGTCTTGTAAAGACTGACATTAAAGTTTTAACGGAAGACGAAAAATTTGTTTATGCGGGAGGGGAAGGAGTCTTATCAGACGTTCTTGTTCGCTCCCAAGTAACCAAGTTTAAAAAACTCCGTTTCCGTACCCATGAAAATATCGGCTACGGGGACATAAGCCTTCCCGAAGAAGAAATACAAACTCGCTGCCTGGCGCTTTTATTCGCGCCCAATTCAAAAGGCGGCAAAGTTCTGTCTCAAATGGACGAGCAGCGCATTGGGGAATCTCTATCAGGCGCGGGGACTTTAATACGGAACATCGCCTCGGTTTTCCTTCTTTGCGACCCCAGAGATTTAGGGATAGCCGAGCGCGTCAAAGACCCGCATTTTGGGGTAAGCGCGCTTTACATTTACGATAAGTACCCTGGCGGCACGGGTTTGACGGAAAATCTAGCACAACGGATTGATCCGCTGTTACGCGCAATTCTTGAGGCAGTGGAACGCTGTCCGTGCAAGAATGGCTGCCCTTCATGCGTAGGTCCGGGGCGGGATAAAAACGCGACTAAGGAATTTTTGAGGGCAGTGGCACAATAAAGAATAAAAATCACAGAGGAGACGGAATTTCACGGAGTCTTTGTACGAAAATCTTTCTTTCTTCGTGAAACTCTGCGTTCTTTGAGGTCAATAAAGAATAAAAACCACGGAGGAGACGGAGTTTCACGGAGTCTTTGCACGAAAATCTTCTCTTCCTCCGTGTAACTCCGTGTACTCCGTGGTTATAAATCTTCCATCCCCGTTCCCTATCTCTTCACCGTGCGAGGCTCAATCCAGTACTCCGTGGTTATATTCTTACTTATTGGACATCACTATTAAACCAGCTAGCGAAAAAAAAAGCCCCGCGATTTACGGGGCTTTGCCTATATCGGTTATCTCTTAAAATTCCAAACAGGACCGTCTTTTATATAAACTCCCGCGGCTTTTTTATTGGTGGTGTAATAAGTTCTTAGACTTGATTCAAATGTCGCCAAATTGTCATCGTGCAAATTTGCCGGGAATGTGACAAGAATAAGAGTATTGGGGAAAGTAAGAGGAGAGGAAGCCGTGTATTTGGCGTTATATCCGCCGATACGCGGGCAGTCCAAATTGTTGATTTTGGTTAATCCTACCAGTGACGCGGGTATATTGACGGATTCCATAGGGTTATTTGTAAAAGCTTCGTCATAAATTTCAGCGACGCCGTTTGGAATGAATAAATCCTTTATTCGGTTTTGATGAAACGCGAAACGGCGTATGGTTCTGACTGACGGTTGTAACGCTATGTCAGGCAATTGATTGTTTCTAAAGGCGCTCTCTCCGATAATTTGAACCGTTTTACCGATTATCGCTCTTTTAAGTCCGCAGTCCTTAAAAGCCCTTGCCCCTATTTCAGTTACCGCGTCGGGAATTACAATTTCCGTAAGGTTTTTGTTGTTTTCAAACGCGCCAAGTTCGTAAACTTCTACGTTTCCCTGAGAGACTCCGCCTCTTATAATTTTTAAGCCTTTTCCTAATGTGACTTTTTCAATATTGTTGTTGGCAAACGCTCCAAAGCCAATTTCGGTGACCGTATCGGGGATGGATACTGATCTTAATCCGCAGTTTTTAAACGCTTCATAGCCAATGATTGATAAATTTTGACCAAAGACTTTTTGCGGGATTTCTACGTTAAGAATGCCAAAATGAATTAAATGGCTTACTCCGCCGATAATTATTGTTTTAGTTTCAAAAGCTTTATATTTAGTAATCGTAATAATGTTGCCGGCTTGCGCGACTTCAAAATCGCTGTCTTTTAACGGCCTGTTATACGATAACAATTTTGTTTGCACTTCCTGCGCTTCAGTGATAAGGCGTTGAGCTTCGATTGTTTCAGCCGTTGATAAAGCGCCCGTATTAACAGCGTGTTCGTATTGGGCTATCGCTTCGGCGTATTTCCCGTTGATAAACAGATCATTTGCTTTTTGAATCGCCTGCCTGGCCTGCTCAGCGCGTTCTTTCTCCGCTTGCTCTTTAGCCAACCTTTCCTGTTCTTGAAGCAATCTTTGCTGTTCTTCAAGCGCTTTTTGTTCCTTTTGCAAGGCCTGTTGTTCTGAAAGGGCAAAAGCTTTTTGCGCTTCATCTCTGCGGTTCTGTATGTTACGGGTATTATATCCGGGAGGCGCGTACCTGATAGCCGAATTGTACAGCGTTATAGCCTCCGTGTAATTTCCTTCCTGATGAAGTTTCTGGGCCTGCTCAAAAGCTTCCTGCATTCTCTTCTCCTGCGCTTCTTTCAACAGGGAAGGGGCCTGCTTGTTCTTCGGCTCAAGTTTAAGAGCGGCTTCAAACGCCGCGACCGCCTCCGCGTAATTTTTTTGTTTCAGATATTCCTGCCCCTGAGCGATAAGATCTTTAGCTTTCTGCTGTGCGAATACCGCTGTGCAAACAAGGCATGCCGTTAAAACCGCTACTATTATTCGTTTTGCCATGACATAACTCCTTAAAATTAGTATTGCTGTAAAAAAAAACCGCTTTTTTAACCTAATAATATAATTTTCTTCTATACCTACCATATATGTCAATAGGTTTTTATAAAAAAACAATATTATATATTTTAATAAATATAACACTTTTATTGAAAAAAAACATGCTTTTGTTTTGAATATTTAAAAACACTTTTAGCTAAACTATTGCCTAATTAATAAAAATACGCTAACATTAAACAGAGGTGTAATATGGCTGAAGACCTTATGGATAAAGTATTTTCTTTCTTTTCCGGCGAAGGGCTGACTGATGAAAAACAGAATATGCTAAAGGGCATAGCTAAAGAATTGAGTCAGAGCAAGTACGCTAAATTTTTCAGAGTTAGAACAGAGGAAGCCGACCCTTCATTATTATCATTTTTATTTTCAGTATATAAGACGATTTATCCCATCAAATTGTTCATGAAAGATGAGCAAAAAATGGCAAAATTGCGGCATCTAACCGTAGAATCATGTATTGACCCTAAAATTAAAGAAATAGTAAAACGGCTGGATACGGCGTATCTTGAATCAAAGCTTAAAACCATGACCGGTGAAGAACTGATAGCGGCTATTCAAGCGGATGTGGAATTGCTTAACACCCAGTTTGATAATGTTCATATAAGCACTGTAAACCATAGGTATGAATTGGCATCCGCCCTAAATCAGCTGGTAAAGTATAATTTTCCCGGTTTTTTCAAAAAATTCGACAATCATTTTGCCGATGGAAGCTTCCTTGTGGAGCCTAAATTCCCCGCGGTAAAGACTATCTTGATAATCGACCAAATAGGCGACTTTTTATCGGCAACCCATGCCCTTAGGCCGGAAGAAGACTGGAACGGGCTTCTAAAAATCCTAAAAGAATGTGAAGGTCAGGATCTTGTCATCCCTGACCAATTCAATAATATGATAAAAACGTTAAGAGAGGTACATACCTCAAAAATTCTTGAATTAATGATTCAATACACCCTAAGAAACCCCGTTTGGCAGTTCAAACACACTGTTTTTAACGAAACAATCGGCGAAGTATGGCTGGAAGCCAAGCAAGGCGAGGCCAGCGCCTTCATTACAAGGATCAATAATGCTAAAAAGGCGAGCCAGATAAGCGCCCTAACCAAGCAGGTTTTTGAATCATCCGACCTTAACAGGATGGAAAATTACACCGTACCCCTAAGCGAGATTTATAAAAGGAAGAATGTTGATTATTACCAATATGCCGAGGGGTTAAATTACCTAAAAGCCCTCATGGATGACTATATTAGCAAGGAAATCAAGGAATTGTGCGATATTTTGCTTATCCGCGGCCAGTGGACTAATAACGCCCTAGCGCGGGAAATGAGCGACGCTTTCCACAGGGTAGAAGATACCGCGTCGTCCATAACTGATTTGGACGTTGTTTTATCCGAAGATGGCGCAGACGGCTCCCGTTTGCGGGCTGCCATGCTCAGAATAGATAGGGATCCGACTCAGGCGCGGTATATAAACAGCATTGTCGGGAAAGTAAACACCGAAGCCTATGATATTATTAACGAAGCCGTTCAGGGGCTTATTATAGTAGGGAAACAACTAAAAAACCTTATTGAGGACGTAGAGAAAAAGCACCCGGAACTGCTTGTAAACTGGAGGGAGATAAATTTGGCCTCTAAAGAGCCTATTCATCAAAGAATGATAAACACCTTTAAGAAGATAAATTATTTTATCCAATTAATGCATTTATGCACTCAATAGTGTTTTTTGGTATTGACTATAAAGTTTTTATATGTTATTATGAGCATGTTATTATTATTAAGAAGGTGAGGTTATGGAAATTCAAGTTCAGGAACTTATCGATAAGATAAAGAAAGACGGAATTAAAACCGCTACGGAAGAGGCTAATAAAGTCAAGGCCGAGGCTGGTATCGAGGCCCGCAGGATCGTTGATGCAGCCAAAAAAGAAGCGGACGAATTGCTTGAACGCGCCAAACAGGACGCGGCCCGTTCGGAAAAAGCGGGGATTGCCGCTCTGGAACAGGCTTCACGCAACCTTATTTTAGCGTTCAAGGATGAAGTCCAGGCGTTGCTTAACAAAATAATCAATGAAAAAGTAAGCGCGAATTACAACGAGGACGTATTAAAAGCCGCGTTACCTGAATTGATTAAATCATGGACGGACAAGGGCGAAACTGACCTCGCGGTTATCCTGCCGGAAAGCGAGCTTTCTAAATTACAGGGATACTTTAATGATAAATTAAAGGACCAACTTTCAAAGGGCGTAGAGTTAAAGTCTAACCGTAAATTGGCTTGCGGTTTTCATATTTCAAATAAAGAGGGTTCCGTTTACTACGATTTTTCTTCTGAAGCCGTCGCGAAACAGCTTTCAGCCTATTTAAATCCAAAATTGGCCGAACTTTTAAAAAAGTAAGAAAAAGGAATATAAAAGGTGGGATCATACTATTATTTTATAGCCCAGCTTCCTTCTCTCATTTATGGGACAAAACCGCCCATGTCATCTAAAAATTTTAAAGAGATGGTTTCGGACCTGTTAGATGACAGCGACGCTAAATTTATGAAGTATCTTTCCTTTGATAACGTGTTTTCAAACGATTCATGTGACTGCGCTTTTATCAATAATTGGCGGAATTGGGAACGCGCCCTTAAATTGAATCTCGCGAAAGAGAGGGCGCTAAAATTAAAGAAAGATATTCCGGTAACGGACATACCCTTTTTTCCGCAAGAGGCGGCTGTCGCGGCCTCTAAAGCCGTTGACGAAAAGTCTCCGTTAGACGGCGAAATTTTACTGGATAAAGCGCGTTGGAACGCCATAGACTCAATTGCAGGAAATGAATATTACAGCATAAACGGCATATACGCTTATTATTTAAAATTATTGCTTCTTGAAAGACGGCAAGTCTTTAACGCTGAAAAAGGATTTGCAGAATATAAAACATTGTACGCTTCCATTCTTGAAAGCGCGCAAAATTCCCCGGGGGAACCTAAATGATTGGAACAAAAGGAATAGTAACAGCCGTAAACGGCAACATGGTTAGCGTCCGTTTTGACGGAATCGTCTCCATGAACGAGGTCGGCTATGTAAAAGTCGCCGATAAGCGGCTAAAAAGCGAAGTAATCAGAATTCGCGGCGAGATAAGCCAACTTCAGGTTTTTGAAATTACCAAAGGTATTTCCATTGGCGATGAAGTTGAATTTACAGGGGATATGTTGTCGGTTGAGTTAGGCCCCGGTCTTCTTGGACAGGTTTACGACGGTCTTCAAAACCCGCTTCCCCAGTTGGCGCAAGCCACAGGATACTTTCTGGAAAGGGGCGTTTATCTTGACGCTCTGCCGGTGTCCAATATGTGGCAATTTACGCCAAAGGCAAAACCCGGCGATAAAGTAGAACGCGCCGATACGCTGGGGACGGTGCCTGAAGGTTCCTTTACCCACCGTATTATGGTGCCTTTTAACCTCTATGGCAGTTACACCGTTTCATGGGTAAAACCGGCGGGAAGTTACAATATCCGCGAAACAATCGCAGAGCTTAAAGATGAAAAAGGAAACGCCGTTCCCGTAACGCTCAGTTTCCGCTGGCCTGTAAAAAGGGCGGTAACTTGTTATGAAGAACGCCTTAAACCTTCAGAGCCGATGGTGACCCGCGTCCGCCTAATCGACACGTTCTTCCCAGTAGCCCGCGGCGGAACCTACTGTATCCCAGGGCCATTCGGCGCGGGCAAGACGGTTCTTCAACAGATTACAAGCCGTTTTGCGGACGTAGATATAGTAATTGTAGCCGCCTGCGGCGAGCGCGCCGGCGAAGTTGTGGAAACCTTAAAAGAATTCCCCGAATTAAAAGACGAAAGAACAGGCCGCTCCCTCATGGAAAGGACAATCATTATTTGTAACACTTCTTCAATGCCCGTCGCCGCGCGCGAAGCTTCCGTATACACGGCGGTTACGCTTGCCGAGTATTACAGGCAGATGAGCTTGAACGTTCTGTTGCTTGCGGACTCCACAAGCCGCTGGGCGCAGGCTATGCGCGAAATGTCAGGGCGTTTGGAAGAAATCCCCGGTGAAGAAGCGTTCCCCGCCTACATGGAATCGACAATTGCCAGCTTCTACGAAAGAGCCGGTATTGTCCGCCTGCGGGACGGCGGCATAGGCTCAGTCACAATCGGCGGAACTGTAAGCCCGGCGGGCGGTAACTTTGAAGAGCCTGTAACGCAGGCGACATTGAAAGTCGTAGGCGCGTTCCACGGCCTTTCACGCGAAAGATCAGACGCGCGCAAGTTCCCAGCCATCCACCCGCTTGATTCATGGTCAAAGTACAAAGGAATTATCGAAAGCGAAAAAGTCGAATACGCGCATGGATTTATGCGCCGAAGCTCGGAAGTTGAACAGATGATGAAGGTTGTCGGCGAAGAAGGGACAAGCATCGAAGACTATGTTATTTTCTTAAAGGGCGATTTAATAGACTCCGTATACTTCCAGCAAAACTCATTTGACGAAGTAGACGCGGCGGTCAAACCTGAAAGACAAAAATATGTTTTTGCCAAATTGTTGTTTATTCTTGGTTCCATATTTACTTTTACGGACAAGAATGAAGCGCGAACATGGTTTAATAAACTCAGGCAAAAATTCTTGGATTATAACGGAAGCAAGTGGAAGAGCGAGCGTTTTGACACCCTTGAATCTGAAATTGAATCGGCGGTAAAGAGTCAATCTAAGGGTCTTGATAAAACAGCCGAAAAAATTATTTATTAGGGCGGGAATTATGAACAAAGTATATAGCAAGATTGAATCAATAACTGGAAGCGTTATCACGGTAAAGGCGGACGGAGTCCGTTACGGCGACTTGGCGGAAGTCGATACGGTATTCGGCACGTCTCTTGCCGAAGTAAACAGGCTGCAAGGCGATACGGTATCGCTTCAGGTTTTCGCGGGCGGACGCGGTATCTCAACAGGCGATACAATCCGCTTCTTAGGCCGCCCCATGCAGGTGGCGTTCTCCGAGAACTTGATGGGCAGGGTGTTCACAGGTTCGGGCAAACCGCGCGATAACGGCCCCGATTTAACTGAAAATAAAATCCCCATTGGCGGCCCTTCCGTAAATCCGTCCCAGCGCATTATTCCGCGCAATATGATCCGCACAGGCATCCCGATGATCGACCTATTCAACACATTGGTCGTCTCTCAAAAACTGCCTATTTTCTCAGTCTCCGGCGAGCCGTACAACGAGCTTCTTGCGCGTATCGCCATGCAGGCGGAAGTAGACGTAATCATCCTCGGCGGAATGGGTTTAAAGTACGACGACTATCTTAACTTTAAAGACACGCTTGAAAATGCGGGCGCCCTTGCGCGTACCGTAATGTTTATTCATACCGCAAGCGATCCTACGGTTGAATGTCTAATGATACCCGATATGTCGCTTGCCGTCGCCGAACAATTTGCCTTGCAGGGCAAGGACGTGCTTGTCCTCTTAACCGACATGACAAACTTTGCCGACGCGATGAAGGAAATCTCTATTATTCAAGAGCAGGTTCCCTCTAACCGCGGTTATCCCGGCGACTTGTACAGCCAGCTCGCGAGCCGTTATGAAAAAGCGGTTGACTTTGATACCGCCGGCTCTATTACAGTCCTTGGAGTTACGACAATGCCAGGCGACGACGTTACGCACCCGGTGCCGGATAATACCGGTTATATTACTGAAGGCCAGTATTATCTCAAAAACGGCCGCATAGAGCCGTTTGGCTCACTGTCGCGCCTTAAACAGCAGGTAAACGGTAAGACGCGAAAAGACCATCGCGCCCTTATGGACGGCATGATCAAGCTTTATTCCGCGTTCCGCGACACTCTGGAAAAAAAGGCAATGGGCTTTATCATGACTCCTTGGGACGAAAAACTTTTAAAATACGGCGTCCAATTTGAAAAAAGAATGATGGATCTTTCCGTCAATATCCCGCTTGAAAAAGCGCTGGATTTAGGCTGGGAAATTTTATCGGATTGTTTTAACAAAGAAGAAACAGGTTTGCGCACGGAATTGATTAACGAATTCTGGCCAAAAAAAGATTAGGGCAGTATGGCAAAAATTAAGCTCACAAAGAATGAGCTGAAAAAACAAAAAGATTCTCTAAAAATGTACAGGCGTTATCTGCCTACGCTGATGTTGAAAAAACAACAGTTACAAGGAGAGATTCGTCTTACCGACGCGCGGTTAAAAGAATTGAAAATATCCGAAGAACAGCTGGACGAATCATTTAAATCATGGATTGGCGTTTTTGGGGAAACCGGTATTTTTATAAAAGATATGTTAAAAATTAAGGATGTGCGGACAAGCCACGGAAATATCGCCGGCGTTTCAATCCCTGTTTTTGAAGGCGCAGATTTTGAAATCGCGACTTATGATTTCTTGAAAACTCCGCTTTGGCTTGATTTAGCCGTTGACCGCATGAAACAGGCGCTTCTCTTGCAAATGGAAATGGATATTGTCGAAGAACAGCGAAGAAGGCTTGATAAAGAACTGAGAACGACAACCCAGCGCGTCAATCTTTTTGAAAAAATTAAAATCCCCGAATCAAGAAACAATATCAAAATAATTCAAGTTTATTTAGGCGATCAGCAGACGGCTGCCGTTGTACGGGGCAAAATCGCGAAGAGCGGATTGGCGGGCAAACAATGAAAAAAAGCCTGATTGATAAAAGCGTAAGGAAGGTCGAGTTATGATTGTACCGATGAAGAAAATATGCCTCTTGGTACAGGATAAATCCCATGAGGAATCTCTTAAAAAACTTCGCGCGGCGGGAGTGGTGCATCTTGAAAAAAGAAATGTTCCTTTAGACGCTAATTCAACCGCGTTAAAAAGAAAGACAAAAGTAGAAGAATCGATAGGCTTAATTCAAGATTATAAAGTTCCAAAGAAAAAACCGCGTGACGCCAAAGTAGACGACGGGCCATTAATAGAACGCAGGCAAAAACCAATCGGACTGCACAGGGGAAGGAGAGCCGAAGACATTTACGGCACGGATGATGAATCGCCGTATTCGGTTGACGCGGTAAAAGCGAAACCCAGGCCTTATCTTCCCGATTTGATGAGTAAATTAGGCGATGATCGCAAACAGATAAAAGAAAAAGAAGCTGTAATAGGCAGGGAAATTTTACGCATAGAAGGATGGGGAAATTTTGACCCCTCAATTATTGGGGAAATATCAAAAACAATACCTCTTTACCTTTATGAATTGCCTGTGGATTTATTTAACCGTTTAGATAAGGATATTCAATATATCAAGGTAAAAAGCGATAAATCTATCGCGCGCATATTTGTTTTTGAAAAAATGATACCCGGCATTACCCCGTTTCTATTACCGCAAAAATCTTTAAGTGAATACAGGGAAGAAATTGAAAAACTTGATCTTGAAATAAAAGAAATAGACGGTGAATTGGAACATTATGCGGATCGCCGTCCGGCATTGCTTAAAGAAATGGAACGGGTTGAATATGACCTTGAATTTGAAACGGCGGTTGCCGGTCTTAATAAAGTGGAAGATGTTCCTTCTAATCAAGGGCTTTGCTGGCTTACAGGTTATGTGCCCGCCGAAGACCTTGGACTTGTAAAAAAACTCGCCTCCGAGAACGGATGGGCGTTATCAGCCGAAGAACCGCCTGAAACTGATGAATACGTGCCGACAAAATTAAAGAACAATAAATTTGTACAACTGCTTACCCCCATTACGAACTTCCTTGACATTAATCCCGGATACCGCGAAGTTGACGTATCGCCTATTTTTATAACATTCTTTTGTATCTTCTTTGCCATGCTTTTTGGAGACGCGGCTTATGGTCTGATTATTACCTCTATGGCGTTAATCGGCATTATTCTCGCGCTAAAAAATAAAAAAGCAGTTTCGATTCCAATAAAAATGCTTTTATTGCTGGGGCTGCTTAACACGCTATGGGGCGTGCTTACATGCTCGTGGTTCGCGATAGACGCCAAATTACTGCCTGATTTCTTAAAAAAGATTTCGCTGTCTTATATATCTTCGGCAAATCCCAATCAGGAAAAAGTAAGTCAAAATCTGCAAATATTCTGTTTTTCCCTCGCGGTAATACACTTGGTGATCGCGCATATTGTCGTAATATTTAAATGCAAATCATTAAAAATATTAGGAGAATTGGGAACAATTGGAATGTTATTGGGAATGTATAATGTAGTGTTATACCTGATTGTCAGCAAAGATATTCATATTTTGCCTGTTTCTATATATTTGATCGGCGGCGGATTCTTTTTAAGTTTTATTTTCTCCTCATACCAAGGGAGCATATTAAAATCGATATTATCCAGTTTTCAGAATATCATTACCGTTGTTCTTGGAGTAGTAAACGTATTTTCTGATATTATGTCATATATCAGGCTTTGGGCGGTAGGGCTTGCCGGAGCGGCTATCGCGCAGACAATAAACGGCATGGCCGGTCCTATGCTTGGCAGTTTTTTAATTTTCGCGGGAATTATACTGCTGATTTTCGGACACGGTTTAAACATGGTGCTTAACGTATTATCGGTGCTGGTTCACGGAGTACGTCTTAACACGTTGGAATTTTCAGGGCATGTGGGTCTTGCCTGGTCAGGCACGGCTTACAAGCCTTTTAAAGAAAAGAAAATTTAATATTTATTAAGGAGAGAAGTATGAATTTAGGATTATTAGGAGCCGGGTTGATTCTTGGTATTGCGGCTGTTGGTTCGGGATTCGGTATTGGTATCGCCTCACAGGCGGCTATTGGCGCGTGGAAAAAATGCTATTTGACAAATAAACCCGCTCCCATGACGCTGCTGGTATTTGTCGGCGCTCCATTAACGCAGGTTTTTTACGCTTACATTTTGATGGGCACTATACGCGATAACGCGGCGACTTCAGGCAATTACAGTTTGCTTAACTTTGGTTTTAGTATCGCCTCCGCAGTAGCCATCGCGTTCTCGGCAGTCTTCCAAGGAAAAGCGGGCGCATGCGCCGCCGACGCCCAAGCTGAGTCCGGAAAAGGTTTTGCCCAGTACGTCGCAGCCATCGGCGTTATAGAAACCGTCGCCCTCTTCACGATGGTTTTATCAATGAACAGCTTACTTTAACACGATAATATTTCACACAAAGAACACGAAGTACGCTAAATGAATGCACGGCGTAGCCGTGTAGATGAAAAATGCCGCAAAGCGTAGCACCAATAAATGTTGGTGTTTACAATAAAAGCAAGGCTGACTTTAGGCAGCCGACAGTGCGAGAAGAACACAAAGAAGAATCAGGGGTTGTTGTCTGAAAGATAATCGTGAATTTCACGATAAGATAACGGACAAAAACCCCTGTTCCCTCTTTGTGATCTTTGTGTGAGGTATTCGCGAATTGATCGAGGAGAGAATCGAACTCCCGACCAGTTGCTTAGAAGGCAACTGCTCTATCCACTGAGCTACTCGACCGTTTGTTCAGTATAAAAAAATTTATTCATAAAGGCAATATATAAATCCTTACATTTTAAGTTTCTCAAGAAGAAGTTCTTTAAATTTAGAAGCGGATTTGTTATTTGGTTCAAGGGAGAGTGAATTTTCGCAATCTGCCAGTCCCTGCGGATAGTCGCCGATGTGGTAGTAAGCCTGTCCGCGCCTGAACAGGCAATACGGCTGATACGGATTTATTGACAGTGAAAGAGTGTAGTCGTCTATCGCCTGCGAGTACTGTTTGATAACGGAATAAACTACGCCGCGGTAATAAGCCGCTTTATACGATTTCTTGTCAAGTTCAAGCGAATTAGTAAAATCTTCTATGGCTTCGCTGTAACATGAACAGGCAAAGTTTGCCATCCCGCGGTGTTTGTAAATGATAGACAGGATATTGTCGTCATTTGGCTTTAACTCTAAAATTTTTGTATATTGGCTTATCGCTTCGTTAAAACGGTTCTGGTTGTGCGCGGACAGGGCCTTAACCAATAAATCGTCAATGGAATTATTGTAATCATGCATTGGAGCATTGTCGCTTTCAATAATGGGAGAAACAGTTTTTGGCTGTTCTGATTCAACATCAAATAGAAGATCATCTGTCGATTCTTCAATTTTTTGATAAAAACTTTCCCGCCTTTTACCCATTTCCTTGCTGTATTTTCTTTGATAACTTCTAATTTCCTGAAAGATCATATCCGCCAAAGAAAGGCTTGCATTCACAGCCGCAAGTTTTCTTTTCATAGGTTCGTCAAACGGGTTTAATTCAGCTTTATAAACAAGTTCGTGTTCAACTTCCGCCCACGCGTCCTGCAGAATGGTGCGTATTTGAATTTCCGCTACGTCAATTCCCGGGTCGCCGTATTTATTAATCAGTACTTGAGGTATTTTTATTAAAAGATGAATTGATTCATAGCAAAATTCCTGAAAAGAATAATGCCCTTTTATTTCACGTTCAACTACTTCAAAGTATTTTTTAATTAACTCTTCAGCCGCCTGTAAATCTTCGATAAAAGGGCAAATAACCCTAATTCCTAAAAGGTCGGTAATTTGAGGATTTACTTCGCCTGTTTTTAAAAGGCGTATGTATTTGGAAAAAAAGCTTGAAAAGTTCTTAATTCTGCCGCTTACGACAGGATTGGAATCCAAGGATGTAAGAATATTATCTGTCAGCACTTTAAGGTCATTAACGATTAAATTGCGAATATCAAGATATTGCTTATATTCCTTTTGTAATTTATTTTTTTCCGGAGTAGGAGTAGGATTTTCTTTATCTTTAATTTCTTCCATTATTGTTATGTTTATAAAAAAAAGCTGTCTGAAAACAATGTTTTCAGACAGCATCTTAAAATAGCCTAATGAGGCTCTATATTATTTTACTGTTGTTGCTGCTGCCGTGAAGGATCACTGAACGGAAGCTCGGTAGCCTGTTTGGATTGCTCAAGATAACGAAGTACCTGATTCTGTCCAAAACGCTCCATTTCCCAAACTTTACGGGCTTCTTCACGGGTCTGGATGATGTTCCAGATCGATTCATCGTTAATGTCGCGTTCGGTATCAAGAACTGCCATGTCGTAAATGATGGCTACATCTTTAAAGTAACAAACAAAATCTCCGCCGTCATTTGCCGCGTCGCGCTGGATAAGGAATCCGCCGAATTTAATATATGGAGTATTAAAAGGATACAGAGGGACAATTCTAAGATCGCGGCTTCTGATTTCCTGCAAATAAGCGGGGTTTCTCCAAATAAGTTCTTGCCAGCCGTCAAACTTAAGGAAGCCCATGAAAATGGTTCTTTCATTTCCCAGACTGTCAATGAGCATTGTTGAAAGGCCATGCGGGAAATTTAGACCGTAAACGTTTACTTTTACTTCCCTGATAACTCCGACATTCTTGATAATGCCATAAGCCGGTTTACCATCTTCCTGAGCTTCAAAACGGCTCTTAATGGTGGTTATGCCGCTTGAGGCGTCCATCGGGGTAATAGTGCCGTCAGCGCCGACAGTCGTACTTTCAAAGGCGGGAATTTCAAACGGGGGTTTAATCATCGCCCAAGAATTGAACGGTTCAATCGGGAAGCGAATCCTGACGCCCATTACAGTGTCATACTCCTTGGATTTGGCTTCTTTTGTAAAACTGAGCGTTGTGTTCTGAACGGTCCTTGATGAAGACGCAAGAATTACCTCCCAGTTTTTAATAGCCAGAGATGTTGTCATAAACTTCTTTTGCTGGGGTGTGAAACTGCCGCCTGCAACATGGGCAAAATCCATCAATGTCTGACGGTTTTGGTTGGGCGTATCACCTGTGTCATTAGTACTACTATTGACATGAATATCCGCTTTCAGGGTAGTGAAGTCGATAAGCACGCCTTCCTCCGCAAACAACGGAACCGCAATCATCGCAATTACGACTAGAATGAGCATCTTTTTCATGTAAAGCTCCTTTAAATCACTTCTTTCAAAAATTTTGTTAGTCCTCATTTTATAAAATTATTAATATTTTGTCAACGACAAAATACTAAATTTTCAATATTTTTGAATTTTCCTCTATTATTAATTATCGGAAAATTCTTGACGGATTGCAACCGTTTCAGGCCAAAATTCTTCAATGTAAACCGCTTTTCCGTCAATGAAAAAACGAACGTCTTTTACATATGAAAAATTCCTTAAAATACCGGCATGGAAGGTGCGAAAGTTATCAATCGTCCTTCCCCCTTCTATGGGCGGCAGGGCGGCATCGGCTGAAAAATCAACAAAAACCACCCCATTTCGGTATAATAACGATTTAAGCCTGGTTCCCCTTGGGAAAAGAGGCAATAAATCAGGTGAAACCGGCCCCAAAAGCATTTCCTCCGTATAACGGATAATATCATCCTCCCGTGATATGGAACGCTTTAGCATCCGGTCTTCAACGGATATAACACCCTCATTAATAGTATAGAACACAAAAGTTCTTCTTGCAAGCCCTAAAATGAAAAATTCTGACAATGTCGCAAGCGCTAAAATAATGATTAAAAACAGGCGGAGTTTTGCTGTAGTTGACAAAAAACCGACGATTGATTTAGCCATCGCGCTTATAGAACCTTTCCTTAATGTTCAAAAATACCAATAAAATTGATAATCCCATTGTACAATGAATCGGTAAATTTATTCAAGCCGTCCTCACTGGTCATAAAAAGCGCGTCCTGCTGGTTGGATATAAAACCAAGCTCGACAAGAACCGCCGGCATCCGGCTGTTTCTTACGACAAACCAGTCGTTTGCCTTTCTGCCCCTGGAAGGCATCGCGCCGCCAAATGTTTTTTGAAGGCCGGCAAGTATGGAATCGGCTAAAAGTATGCTTTCTGTCGTGTATTCTTCTTCAAGCATGGCGTTTCGTATCGCGTTTACATCGGTTGAATAAGTATGTTGGGAAGAGTCTAAAAGTTTTCTGTGTTGTCCTGAAGTTATATGCCAGACTTCATAGCCGCGGGCGGAAGAATTAGCGCCCCAGTTGGCATGTATAGAAATAAAGATTATCGTCTCATTATCCCTTACCGTTACCGCGTTGGCCATTTCAGCGCGCTGGTCAAGAGTTGGGTAAATATCGGTATCCCTTGTCATTAAAATACGTTTGTCGGGATACGCGTTAATAAGCCTGTCCCTTAACGCGAGGCCGGTTTTTAGGGTAATGTCTTTTTCGTAAATTTTAACGGTTTTTCCGTTTACGTTTAAATTCCCTACCGCCCCCGAATCCTTTCCGCCGTGTCCGGGATCGATGATAATTGCCGCGACGCGGAAACTTGACATATCGTTTTCATGCAGGCGTAAAAATGTGTTTTTAAGGGTGGAAACAAAATTTTCCGGAAACACCAAAGTTCCGCCGCTGTTGTACGGAAGTGAAACATTAAAAAGCTCGCTGTTGTCAAATACAAGAAACCCTGTTTCTCCTTCGCGGCTTGCTACGGAAAATGTCCCGAAATGGCCGCCTAAATTGAAACTGCCGTCCCGAAATAAAGGATCCCAGCGGAATTGTACGGATTCGTTTGGAGATATGGATTTTATCGCGTTTAACGTTTCGTCAAGAGAAAAGGCGTAAAGCGAAGCGCTTTGAATAATGAATATAAAAAAAACAAAAAGTAGTTTAAATATTCTGTTATCACTGTGATTTTGAATCAATTTTTTCTCCCAAATTATCAATGTAGTAGACCGCGCCCTGATAAGAGCCGCGAATAAACGCGCTCCAGAACGCCCTGCCAAGTCTTACTATATTTTCGGCATTTTCAGAGGTTACTGGAATGGGAAAACCGGTCAATAATCGCACGGCGTTAAGGGCTTCTTCCACGGTTCTGCCCATGTAGTCTTTAAGGCCTGAGGAGGTGAATTCGGGGAAGGGGTAGATGTGGGGAGTGAGCAGTGAGTAGTGAGCAGTGAGCAGTGGGGAGTGGGGAGTGGGGAAATCGGGGAGTTGGGAAAGAGCGGTTTCTAATTCATCAGAAAGAATAAAGGCATTAGGAGGAAACCCCTTTTCTCCCCCTTTGCGCCTTTGCGCCTTTGCGAGAGGTAAATTCCCATCTTCTTCTTTGCGCCTTTGCGCCTTTGCGAGAGGTAAATTCCCATCTTCTTCTCTGCGCCTTTGCGTTTCTGCGAGAGGTAAATTCAATAAAAATTCCTTAGTTTCCAAATCTGCCGGATCAAGCCTGATTAGGATTGAGCGGGCGGCGGTTTCGGCGGCTTGTATGGCGGTTTCCCTGTTTTCGGCGGAGGCGATAATGTTGCCGCATTTTGTCACGTTGTTTTCAGGGAAGGAAACTTTGCCGCCTTCCGCGATTCGCAGAAAAAAGTCATTAACGTGGTTTGCGGCTTTTGCTTTTTCTACGCCCGCTATTTGTTTGACGGTTCCCGGTATGGAGATAAACGCTCTTTCGGCGCACGTCCATTTTTTAGTTGGGATAAGTCCATCAGGCTTGCGTCCCATAGCCGCGAGAATAGCGCCTTTAATTGGCAGAGCGCCGGAAGAATAGGGGTATGTCCACCCAGACATATAACCGCCTGAAAGCCGCGCCGCTATTTCTCCAATCATAGGCCCTTTTGCGGTCAGTTTAATGTCCCCTTTTGCGGCTCCTATGCTTTCTTTTCCGGCAAGCCCTAGGGCGTGAATTCCAGCGCGGAAAGTGTCAAGAATCGCGGCTTGTTTTTCTTCTTCTATAATAGTAGGCATTGTATGTCCCATTTCAATAAAATAGGGCGGGAAAAAAATGTGCCTGTCGGCAAGGCCGCAAATAGTAATTTCCCCATGATAGACAATCGCGTCTACTGAAAACTCAGGGCCTTCCATATAACCTTCTACAATCGCGCGGCCGGATCTTGAAAAGCCGATGGCGGTTTTTGCCGCCTCGTTTAATTCTTCGGCGCTGTCAACACGGCGGCAGCCTCGGCTTCCCATGTTGTCTACGGGTTTGATTACTAGGGGGTAGTGAGCAGTGAGCAGTGAGCAGTGAGCAGTGAGTGGTGGGGGGGCGGCGTTGCCGCCTTGGGGAGTAAGCGGCAAGTCCTTTGCGGTAATGGTGATGAAAGCGGGGGAGGGGAGATTGGCTTTTTTGAAACATTCGCGCATTCTTGATTTGTCTGAGGCATTAAGGGCGGATTCGTAGGAGATGCCGGGTAACCCTAATTTTTCCGCTGTCCACGCGACATTGGCTGAAAAATCAGTCCCCGCCGTCATTATTCCAATGCGGCTTGTCGTCTTTTGAATTGAGCGGGCAAACGCTTCTATCCCTTCTTTGTCTTTTAAATCAATTTGTTCAAATTGATCCGCCAGGGAAACGCACGGCGCTGAAGAACTGCCGTCCAAAGCGATGGCGTAGAAGCCCAACTCTTTTGCGATACTGATAACCGGCCCCTGCATGACTCCGGCGCCGAGAATTATTAGCTTTTCTTTCATAATTACAGATATTATTGATATTTTTTTAATTCGTCAAATATATGGAAAAAGACTTGTTATGGAAAAGACTCACACAAAGAACACAAAGGGACAAAGATCACAAAGGGGGATTAGGGGTTTTTGTTCGAAGGCTAGTGTTCTGTAAAATACATATTACAAAATACCTATTTGGCAAATATATAAAAATATGAAGAAAAAGGATAGTAAATCATTCATTTTTATCATAATTACCCGCACTTATGCTTTTAAAAAATAAAATCAAAAATGAAATATTTTGTTGCCTGTTTTTTACGGAACACTAGGCTTGAGCCTCACTATAAGATTACGGACAAGAACCTCTGATTCTTCTTCGTGATCTTCTCTTACTTTGTGTTCTTTGTGAGAAAATTTTGTGAGAAATGTTTTTTAGCGTAAACTTCAAAAGTGTCGCCCAAGCCAAAAATTTTGCTGACAGCCATAAACACCCAATACAGCGGGCTTTTTTTGCTCTTTGCGAATTTTCCAAAAAATGGGAAACGTTCCGGGTGGAAGCCGGTTATTACTATTTTTTTTACTTTAAAGCCGGCGAGGGCAAGTGCTTTCTTGCACATTTTTGGTGACCAGATTGTAAAGTGATCGCTGGGACTGTTTTCTAAAAACCTCCGAAGCGAATTGCGCCCGCTAACGCCTGAATATGAAGGTGTTGAAAACGCGAGAATGCCGCCCGGTTTTAACAGTTTTTTTATTTCAGCTAATACGGTAAGGCAGTCTGTAAAATGCTCGATAACGTACCATAAGGTGATAACGTCGTAGAGTGGGGGGGCGGCATTGCCGCCTTGGGGAGTAGGGAGTTGGCAGTTAGGGAAAAATCCTTGAACGGCGGTAATGTTTAGCGTTTCTTGCACATAACGCACAGCGTCCCCTGCAGGATCAATTCCAACCGGCGAAAAACCTTCTTCTTTAGCGGCGACAAGAAACGCTCCATAAGCGCAGCCTATGTCAAGAAGCGCAGAAAAATCCCCTCTTTCCTCTTCCCTTTGTGTTCTTTGTACCTTTGTGCTCTTTGTGTGAAGTATTTGCGAAATATGCCTAACGCGGCGTTTTGCCATAGCTACAAGATTGGGAAAGTCTTCCAAATAAGTTTTACCGTACTGTTTTTTGTACGATTCAAAAAAATACTCCCTCTCGTACTCAATGGGGGGCGGACAGGTTCTGTCCATGTATATTACGCCGCACTTTGAACAACGGCGGTAGGTGCGCTCAGGTAAACGGGCCAAACTGCGTGACGGCGTGTCCGCGCCGCAGACAGGGCAGGAGCGGTTCACTTGTGGGGAGAATGAATTGATTAAATTGGCAAGGGTTGGTTCGTTAGCGCACTGTCGGGGATGTCCAATAAGAATTTTAAACCACGGAGGACACGGAGTTTTTGTACGAAAATCTTCTCTTCCTCCGTGTAACTCTAAGCTGTCCTTTGGACAGCAGTACTCCGTGGTTATATTCTTAATTTGATTAATACTAGGAAAACCTGCGGCTT
>NZ_BDHE01000487.1:0-315810 GCF_054786175.1 Treponema sp. R8-4-B8 | reverse complement strand
GACTTTGTAATAAACGGCATAATAATCGTCCCAAACGGCAAGGCGTATTATTTTAAAACTTCCGGCGGAAATAAATTGTATTCCGCTAAGATTACAGTTCCCAAGTATTTTAAAGATTATCTTATTATATTCGCGGGAGCTTCGGCGAATACCGAGGCAAAATATTCGTTTGCGATAGATAAAACGCCCGATTCAAATTTTGACGATTACAGCCTCTCCGAATTGAAAACATATTGGCCAAACGGGACTGAAAAACAAGCAGCGAAGATAACCAATGAGCAGGAAGTTATGGCCTATCTGTTAATGAATGAGGCGAATTACTACAAGATAAGATTTACAGAATAATCATGAAATAATATTATACGGTTTGCCTTGTCTGTTTAAACAACTTTTAACTGCCTGTAAGCCTGTTCGGCAAGCCCGAAATTGGCGCTCTTGGTAAAATCTTTGGCGTATTCATCGTAGAGCATATCTTCGTACATTTTACCGGCAAAGCTGTCGTCTACAAGCCCCGATTTTTGCACCGTATTTCTCATGCTTGTTAAAAGATTTTTAACTAGGAATGTCTCTAGTTCAAGGCACAACTGGTAGAGCTTGTCTTCTTTATCAATAGGCTCCTCACCTGCGCGTCTCTCAACAACGTTATTGTTAGCTGAAGCTCTTTTCAGCGCCTCGGCAAATTTATCTGGGCTGTGGACAGCCGGAGTTGACGCGAACCGAATGTTATCAGCGTAAAGTGACGCTGGGTTATTAAAATCAAGTCCGGCTATGTCCATCTATTTACCTCTTTAATGTAGTCGCAGTTCCAAGCATACTGTCGCTTGTTTGAATTGTTTTAGAATTAAATTCATAGGCGCGTTGGGCGACAATCAGATTGACCATTTCCTGAACAACCGCGACATTTGACATTTCCAAAAATTTGTGTTGAATCTGCCCCATGCCCTCATAACCGGGAATGCCGGGAATCGCCTCGCCCGAAGCCTGGCTGACCCTGAACAGATTTTCGCCAATCGCGGTAAGGCCTACCGGGTTTGGAAAACGGTACAGTTCGATTCTGCCTACGTCAACCTCAACTTCCGCGCCGTCTCGCGGAACTTTTACGCTTACCCTGCCGTCTTTGGTAACATTGATGCTATCCGGCAAAAAAAGCTCCGGCATCATTATATCCGGGATAAGCCAATAACCGTTGCCTGTAACCATACGCCCGTCAGAGTCAACCTTAAAGTTTCCGTTACGGGTATACGCCATAGTGCCGTCATAAGTCTGTATCTTAAAAAAACCTTCGCCAGTAATCGCCATGTCTGTGGCGACGCCGGTATTTTGTAGCGCTCCCTGCTCAAAAACCCTTTGAGTATCCGCCAGCTTAACGCCATGCCCCATTTGAATGCCTACCGGAACTACGGTATCTTCCGTGGCGGGAGTTCCCGCTGTTCTCACCGTCTGATAAATAAGGTCTTCAAAATCGGCGCGTTGTTTTTTATACCCGTGGGTATTCACGTTTGCAAGGTTGTTTGAAATCGTATCGATATTCGACTGCTGCCCGATCATGCCGGACGCTCCTGTCCATAAACTCCTAACCATTTTTATCCTCTCTTAATTATTTTCTATTAGCCAAATTTTGCCACTTGATTTATCAACGTTCCCAATGCAGAATCCTCAGACTGAATAATCTTTTGATTCGCCTCATAAGAACGGTTTACTTCGATCATTTGAACCATTTCAGTTACCGGATCAACATTCGCCGCCTCAACAAATCCCTGTCTTACCGTAGGCCGGCTTACCGCGTCCATAGTCCTTGCTGGGCCTGATGTTTCACTTTCGCGGTAAAGACTGGTTCCCTGTTTTTCAAGATAGCGATCCAGCTCGAATTCAACAATTTTTAGGGTATCCAGCAAAACCAGTTCTTCCCACTGATTAGCCTCTCTTCCTACCATAACATCCGGCTCATCAGGATAGGCGGCGTTGATCCATACCCTGCCCTCATTATCAACCTTAAAATTATTTGCTTTTACCCTGATAGGGCCATTTTCTCCCAGTAAAGGAAAACCGTCCTTAGTTTCAAGATACCCTTCCTTACCAAGTACAAAAGTGCCATTTCTTGTATATCTTTCGCCGTAGGGCGTCGCCACAGAGAAAAACCCATTGCCCTCAAGCATCAAATCAAAGTCGCTTTGGGTCTCTTTTGGGGCTCCCTGAGTAAAAACCGTAAATAATTCATTTAATTCGACGCCTGTGCCAAGTTTCCCGACAATCGGCATGGCATCCGCAGAACCAAAGGGGTGCTTGTAAACCCCGTCATCATCCACCCGCCTTAAAAGCATCTCTGGAAACGCCTTAAAAGACGCCACATCCTTCTTATAACCGGTAGTATCCACATTTGCCAGATTATTCGCCACCGCGTCAAGCCGCCACTGCTGAGCCCTCATCCCGCTAGCGCCCGTAAACCATCCTCTAATCACAAAAACCTCCGTCCATGCTAAATTATCGGCATTTGAAATTAGGGATTTAATCGATAAATTTCACACAAAGATCACAAAGGTACAAAGATCACAAAGGGGGATTAGGGGTTTTTGTCCGAAGGTTCAGCGTGGACTTCACGATAAGATAACGGACATAAACCCCTGATTCTTCTTTGTGATCTTCTCTTCCTTAGTGTTCTTTGTGTGAACTCTTAACCAATAGATTTAAATTCATTAAGTACCAAGTCTAGCTCCATTTTGAGGATATTCAATTGTTCCGCTGTTACCAGTTTTTTACCGTTTTTTAGGTTCTGTTCTACGGTGGTGGCGGCTGTTTGAAGGATAATTTTGCCTACATTGCCGGCGTCGCTTTTTAATGAATGGGCAAGCCTGTGCGCCAGTACAATATCATCGGCTTCCAGAGCGTCAACAATTTCTTGATATTTGTCCTGATTGCCCTTCACAAACAAAACTTGCAGCTTCCTTTGAAATTCAATGCTCGCTTCCAGTTTAGTGTTCTTATACTCAGAACCCGGTATTTTGGGCGTAAAATACTTCATAAGGCAGCGCCACAGTTCCTGCGAGGTAAAAGGCTTCCCGACACATTCAATCATGCCGCTGTTTTTGTAAATTTCCCTGTCATTAAACATAATATTCGCCGTCATCGCCACTATGGGAACGCCCGTATCCAGTTCCTTGATTTTTGTTGACGCTTCAAGCCCGTCCATAACAGGCATGTGCATATCCATAAAAATCAAGTCAAATTGCTTTTCATTGTTTTCCTGCCTTCTTTTTACCAATTCATAACCTTTTAGGCCGTTATCGGCAATAATAGTGGTCAGTCCGACTCTTGCCAAATGCTCATAAACAACCTGTTGATTCATAGGATTGTCTTCGCATAATAAAACTTCGCCTTCAAACGCCGGTTTATCAAGCTCGTGAATAACCATTTGATCTTCAAATAAACGCTCATGCTCGGCGTCTACGGTATCAAAAACCAATTCAAAGCTGAATCTGCTGCCAATGCCGGGGTTGCTTTCTACCGCAAGCTTGCCGCCCATCATTTCCACAATGTCTTTTGTAATGGCCAGCCCAAGGCCGGTACCGCCGTATACTCTGGTTGTCGCAGCTTCGGCTTGCGTAAACGGATCAAATATTTTATTAATTTCTTCAGGGGTCATCCCAATGCCTGAATCTTTTACCTCAAAGAACATTGTTATAGTCTTCTCGTCCATAGCCCTCAACACGGCGTTAAGTTTTACCATGCCCGTATTTGTAAACTTAACGGCATTGGACAGAAGGTTCACAAGCACCTGACGGAGTCTTGTAGGATCGCCTAACGGTTTTTTCCCCATGCTTGGCTCAACGTAGAAATGCAGCATAATGCCTTTTTCGACAGCCTTGGGCATAATTAAAGTACGGCAGCTTGAAAACAGTTCATGCATGTCAAAAGGTATTTTTTCCAGTTCCATTTTGCCGGATTCAACTTTGGAAATATCAAGAATATCGTTAATAATATGTATAAGCCATTCGATGTTAATTTTTATTTTAGTTAAATAATCCCTCACTTTAGGCGATATTTCATTATCAAGCGCAAACTCCGAAAAACCTAGGATACTGTTCATCGGAGTGCGTATCTCGTGGCTCATAGTCGCCAAAAATTTTGATTTTGAAGACGACATCGCTTCCGCCGCTTCTCGCAAATGGTCAATTTCTTCGTATGGGCGCCTTAGTATGACAGAGGCTGCAATGGCGGCGGGTATGCTAAGGAGCAATGTAATTATCCCCATAAGCAATAAACTGCCCGGAACTTCCCTTAATACGCTTTCATTTAATGGGGCGACAACGCCGACAAACCAGCCTTCATTAACGCTTGATACGGGGCGGATGGCGTACATTCTGTGCATGCCATCAAGGACGAACCTGCCCGTGCCGCGCTCTTTGTCAATCCCGCGCTTTATCACAACGGATACGCTGTCGTAACGCTTGTCAGTTTTTGCCAATTTTAAAAAATTTATTCTCTGTTGTACCCAGTCTTCGCGGTAATTGGAAACAGTATCGCCCTCCGCGTCATGAATAAATAAATGGCCGGAGTTCCAGAAAATAAACTTGGACAGTAAATTGCTAAAGTAAAAACCCGGCAGAACCGCCGCCAAAACAAGATTGTCATTTATCGGAATTGAAACATACATAACAAGCTCTCCATCGGGAGCATACATGGTTGTTGAAATAACAGAGCCGCCTTTTATGGCAGTTTGCATAAAAGGCTCTTGGATCAATTCGGGAGAAATTTGCGATTTCCCGCAAGAAACCAATAGATTTGTTTTATTAAAAACGGCAAGACCGGTAAATACCGGATATTTCGCGCATATCCGCCCAAGTCTGTCCGTATCCGGTAAGGATGCGTCTGTAGCAATATACGCTTTTATGTCATCTGTGGCATTTTCAGCGTCATATTTTAACATTTTAATTTCATTTGTTACATATTGATCTGCAATATCAACCGTAACCAGCATATCAGATTCCATAGCCCTGCTTATGCTGCGCGTAAGAAACAAGGAGCCTACCGCAAGACTTGCAACATTTATAACAATTGCTGTAGCAATGACGATTATTAGTATCTTTAGACGAATAATCTTTTGGTTTTTTTGAAGTTCACGCATATTAATATTCTACCATATATTATTGATTTTTGTTAATACATATTAAATAAATTTTATTTCTTTAAATAAAAAAACCTGGCCTGTAAACAACACCCAACGGGAGCTGCTTCCTATGACCAGGTTTTTTGTAAAAAATCTTTTTAAATAACAAAAAACCTCAAATTAAAGAATTACTTTGAGGTTCTTGACTGCGGTTATTTTGCCGCAGTTTTCTTTGCCGCGGTTTTCTTCGCGGGCTTTTTTGCCGCAGTTTTCTTCGCGGGTTTCTTTGCCGCGGTTTTCTTCGCGGGCTTCTTGGCTGCGGGTTTCTTCGCAGCGGGTTTCTTCGCAGATGTTACTGCCATCTTCTTGTCCTCCCTAACAGGTTTTTTACTGCCTTTCACCGTGGCAGTGGCAGGTTTAGTCTTTCCTGACTCCCCTCCCAATATATTATTTCCGGAATTGTTGATAACAGCTTGCGCGCCGGCAAGACGTGCTAACGGCACCCGGAATGGTGAACATGATACATAGCTCAACCCCGCCCTATAGCAAAAATCTATAGACGCGGGATCTCCGCCGTGTTCTCCGCAGATCCCCATCTTGAGATCCGGTTTTACAGATCGGCCTTCTTTAATCGCGAATTGAATCAAACTGCCTACTCCATCCTGATCAATGGTCTTGAACGGATCAACGTCAAGAACATTTTTTTCCAGATAGGTAGGCAGGAACGACGCAATGTCATCGCGGCTAAAAGCAAAGGTCATCTGCGTAAGATCGTTTGTTCCAAAACTGAAAAAGTCCGCGTACTTTGCAATATGCGCTGAGCGAATCGCGGCGCGCGGAACTTCAATCATCGTGCCAATGGTAACGGGAACTTTTACGCCCGCCGCAGTAAACACTTTTTCAAGTATTTTTTCGGCGTTGGGACGCAATAATTTAAGCTCTCTCGCGGTTACGACAATTGGTATCATAATTTCAGGATGTACCGGAATTTTTTGTTTTGCACAATCTGCGGCGGCAAGGGCGATAGCCTCTACCTGCATATCGTAGATTTCGGGGTATGTTACCGCCAAACGGCAACCGCGATGCCCTAACATCGGGTTACTTTCTCTAAGAACTTCAATCTTGGAAGTTAATTTATCTACGCTGATGTTTAAATGCTCCGCTAATTCTTCAATTTCTTCTTTTGTGTGGGGAACAAATTCATGAAGCGGCGGGTCTAAAAGCCTGATTGTTACAGGGCGGCCTTCCATTGCCTTGAAAATGCCGAAGAAATCTTTCTGTTGAAGGGGAAGGATCTTCTTTAGCTGCTCTTTTCTCTCCTCTTCCGTTTCCGCGACAATCATCGCGCGGAAGTGAATGAGTTTATCCTTGTGAAAGAACATATGCTCCGTGCGGCAAAGACCAATACCCTGAGCGCCAAAATCAAACGCTCTTTTTGCGTCTTCAGGCTGATCGGCGTTAGTTCTGACGGCAAAACCTTTAACTTTGCCGCGAATCGTTCCGGCGCGTATATCATCGCACCATTTAAGGAATGTATTTACATCTTTAGAAATTGTAGGCGCGACCAGCGGCAACTTGCCTTCGTATACTTCACCGCAAGTGCCGTCTATGGTTATCCAATCGCCTTCATTAAATATTTTTCCGCCGATTTCGACCGTAGTACCTTGCACTAAAACGCTTTTTGCGCCGGCAACGCAAGGAGTCCCCATGCCGCGGGCTACAACGGCGGCGTGGCTTGTCATTCCGCCCGTCGATGTAAGAATACCCTGCGAAACAACCATTCCACCTATGTCTTCGGGGCTTGTATCTTTACGAACCAAAAGTACTTTTTCGCCTCTTTGGTGCCAAGCCTCCGCATCTTTTGCGTTAAAAACGATTCTGCCCGAACCGGCGCCCGGAGAAGCGTTTAGCCCCTTTGTTAGGGCTTTTGCCTGTTTTTGCGCCTTATAATCGATCATTGGGTGTAATAGTTGGTCAAGAAGGGCGGGAGTAACGCGCATAATAGCGGTTTTTTTGTCGATTAAGCCTTCAGCTACCATATCGACCGCGCATTTTACAGCGGCGGTTCCGGCGCGTTTGCCGTTTCTTGTTTGCAGAATGTAAAGAACGCCCTGTTGAACGGTAAATTCCATGTCCTGCATATCTTTAAAATGCTGTTCAAGACGGTTTTTTATTAATACAAGTTCTTTATATATGGTAGGATTCTTTTTTGCCAGCGTAGCAATTCTTTCAGGCGTTCTGATACCGGCAACTACGTCTTCTCCCTGCGCGTTCATTAAATATTCGCCGTAAAATTCATTAATACCAGTGCTTGGGTCTCTGCTAAAGCATACTCCAGTCCCCGAATCATCGCCGAAATTGCCAAAAACCATCGATTGGACATTTACCGCAGTCCCTTTTAGGTTGACAATATGTTCCAGTTTGCGGTAAGTAACGGCGCGTTTACTCATCCATGAGCCAAAAACAGCGTTTATCGCGCCCCAAAGTTGATCAAGCGGAGCCTGCGGGAAATCTTTACCGGAATTATTTTTAACGATTTTTTTGTATTCACCGACAAGTTTTTCAAGATCGGAAGCTGTAAGGTCGGTATCAAGCTCTATTTTCTTTTCTTTTTTAATTGAATGAATAGCTTCCTCAAATAATTCATGCTTGACGCCCATTACTACGTCGCCGTACATTTGAATAAAACGGCGGTAAGCGTCCCACGCAAAACGCGGATTGCCTGTTTTTGCCGCAAGCCCTTTAACTGATTTATCGCTTATCCCAAGATTAAGGATAGTATCCATCATGCCGGGCATGGACATTGCCGCTCCAGAGCGGACTGAAACCAAAAGCGGATCATTAGGATCGCCAAGTTTTTTATTCATCATGGTTTCAAGTCTTTTAAGATTCGCTTCTACTTCTTCTTTAAGCCCTTTTGGATACGTATTTTTATTTTCATAATAAGCGGCGCACACATCTATAGAAATAGTAAAGCCTGGCGGAACAGGAATTCCAAGATTAGTCATCTCGGCAAGGTTAGCGCCCTTGCCTCCTAAAATCGATTTCATCTTCGCGTCTCCTTCGGCTTTTCCTTTTCCGAAGAAGTACACATTTTTTTTATTTGCCATTATATCCCCCTCTTAAATATATCATGATGAATAAATAATAGCAACTATATTTTTTTTTATCAAGTCGCTATTATAAATATTATGAACTATATTGAACTTCCTGTCTACAAAAATCAGAAAAAAATTTTGTCAATGCTTGAAAATAATCAAGCGCTTGTCGTGGAGAGTCCGACCGGCTCCGGAAAGACAACTCAGCTTCCCGTGATACTTTATGAAGCGGGATATACAAAGAACGGAATCATAGGAGTAACCCAGCCTCGCCGTATTGCCGCGGTATCAGTAAGCGAATTTATCGCGCGTCAAACAGGCACTACGATACCGGGACTCATTGGATACAAGATGAGATTCGCCGATCAGACCAATCATGAGACAAAAATAAAAATAATGACCGACGGAATGCTCCTTCAGGAGATGAAAATCGATCCTTGGCTGTCAAAATACGGCGTTTTAATCGTTGATGAGGCGCATGAACGAAGTTTAAACATCGATTTTATCCTTGGATTGCTAAAAAGAGTTCTTGAAAGCAGACGTGATTTTAAAGTGATCATATCTTCCGCGACTATAAACGCGGAAATTTTTTCCGAATACTTTAATAATTGCCCCATTGTAAAGATAGAAGCCCAACGTTTTCCTGTGACGTTGATTTATGATCCTGTTTTAACAAGCGAATCGGAAGAAAGAGAAGAAAAAAATCGTGAAAAAACAAGTGATAGAAGGCAAATAAACAACAAAGATGAGGCAATTTTATTAAAAATCGAGACAATTACTACACGCTTTATAAGTGAAAAACGCGAAGGAGACATATTAATTTTTCTTTCAGGCGAAAAAATGATAAAAGACTGCATATCAAGGCTTACTTTTTGCTCTGTGGGAAAATTTTTACACCTTGTCCCATTGTACGGCAGACTTGGAAAAGAAGAGCAGGAAAAAGTATTTGAAGACCCTCCAAAGGGAAAAACAAAAGTTGTTATTTCAACAAATATTGCCGAAACTTCCGTCACTATTGATGGAATTACCGCCGTAATTGATTCGGGATTGGCAAAAATAAACTGGTATAATCCCAAAACATTTACATCCAGCCTTATTGAATCGCCAATTTCTATCGCGTCGGCGAACCAGCGCAAGGGAAGGGCGGGAAGAACGCGCGAAGGAACCTGTTACCGGTTATACACGCGCAAAGATTTTGAACAAAGGCAATTGTACACTACCGAAGAAATTTTCCGCACTGATTTGTCGGAAGTAATTTTAAGGATGGCGGATCTTGGAATTACCGATTTTGAAAACTTTAATTTTATTGCCGCGCCTGAAAGAGAGGGATTAATTGGAGGAATAGAGACGTTAAAACTGCTAGACGCGCTTGAAAAAGACCGCAGTTTGTCAAATATCGGCAAATTAATGACGGAATTCCCGCTCGCGCCGCGTCAATCAAGAATAATTGTAGAAGCGATACTAAAATATCCCGATGTGATCAAAGAAACGCTAATCGCGTCTGCGTTTTTATCAACGCAAAGCCCTTATATCCTTCCTCCCGGCGAAGAAACCGACGCGAGACAAGCCCATCACCGTTTCCGCGATGATAACGGCGATTTTGTTTCGTATTTAAAACTCTATAAAGCGTACAATGATTCGACAAATAAATTAAAATTCTGCGAAAAAAGTTATCTTGACGAGCGCGCAATGGCGGAAATAGTGAATGTAACCGCGCAACTCGAAGAAATTCTTGCCAAGATGAAAATTCCCGTACACCAAAGAGCGCAACCGCTCTCCTCTGACGAAATTGACGACTATTTATGCTGTATAGGTCGCGGAATGATTCAATTTGTCTGCGTCCGCGAAAGAGGGCACGGTGAATCGCGGGGTAAAATCGGCTCATACCGCAGTCTAACGGCAGATAAAATAATAATTCATCCGGGATCTGTAATGTTCCGCATGGATCCCCTATTTATTGTCGCCGGAGAAATTGTACGCACGTCAAAAATGTACGCGATGTCTGTTTCTCCGCTTTCAAAAGAAGTGTTAAATAGAATAAGGCCTGGGCTTTTCTCAAGCGACGCTGACGGAAAATTCGCTGACGGCCGTGAAAAGCAAAAGAAAACTCGCGATTTTACCAATAACATAAAAATTTCAGGTGAAGTGTTTGAAATTGTCACTGTAAAAGGAAAGAAAACCGTAATTCTTCCGTGGGAAAAACTTGAACGCATTAAAAATAATTTATCAAACGAAAAAGGTTTTAAGAGCATAAAAGGAAAAATTACGGTAAAGAACCAATACAATCTTCTTGCCGGAGAAAAACTCAATCTCTTGCTCTCTCTCGCTCCCGTTTTAGACGTAGACGGCGCTTTTTCCCGCAAATTGCCACGTAAAGAAAACTTTAATTCGCATGAAAAACTTTCCGCCCTGATAAAACATTTAGACGATCTCGCAAAGCCTATTATATGGAAAAAAAATTCAAAAGAACTTGGCTTTTTAGGTCTTTTCACGGACGGAGACGGAAATTATTGGTTTAGAGCCTCACGCGGCTTCCATACCTGCCTGAACGAAAGCCTTTCCAGCCTTGAATCATTGATTGACGAGTTAGGTGAAGAAGTTGATCTGGAGCAGAAATCTGTCGTGAATCAGTGTTATCGCAGGCTATCGGATTATTTAGGGTGATTATACGGAAGAGTTTCACACAAAGGGCACGGAGAAAGAGAAGAACACGAAGAAAGAGAGGGAAGTTTTTAATAAACGGAAATGGCAGGGGTTGACACCGCTTTCTTGCCTTTAAAAGTCAATATACGTTATAATAACCCATGACTCAAAGTGACCGCCTTGAACAATTAAAACTTCTAGTCTCAAATTTTACTAAAAATATCGCCGAATATAAAAACATAAATTATGACGAATCAAACACAAGAACCGACTTTATCGACAAACTTTTTACGCTGCTTGATTGGGATGTTTCAAATAATCAAGGTATATCTGAAATATACCGTGATGTTATCCGTGAGGACAAAGTTAGAATAGACGGCACAAAAAAAGCTCCCGATTACTGTTTTAGAATGGGCGGAGCAAGAAAATTTTTTGTCGAAGCAAAAAAGCCGTCTATTAACATAAAAGACGCCGCTTCCCCAGCATATCAAGTCCGGCGCTATGCTTACACGGCAAAACTTCCACTTTCTATTTTAACCGATTTTGAAGAATTTGCCATTTACGACACAAGAATTAAACCCGATAAAAACGACAAGGCAAGCGTAGCCCGTATAGATTATTTTACATTTAATGATTATGAAAAAAAGTTTGATTTTCTTTATAATATTTTTTCCAGAGAAGCTGTTTACAAAGGAAGTTTTGACAATTATGCCATGGAAAATAAAAACAAAAAAGGCACATCGGAAGTAGATGCCGAACTTCTTGCCCTTGTAGAAGAATGGCGAATTACATTAGCCAAAAACATAGCTAAAAACAATCCCAATTTATCCATTTACAATTTAAATACAACAGTACAAAGAATTATAGACCGAATTGTATTTTTACGGATAGCCGAAGACAGAGGCATTGAAGATGAAAATATCCTTCTTACGGTTTCTAAATCAACAAACATATACGAAAAATTAAATTTGCTTTTTACAAAGGCTAACGTAAGATATAATTCAGAGCTTTTTACTTATGAAGAATGGCTGGAAAAAGTAATCATTGACGATAAAATCTTATCCAATATTATCGTCAATTTATATTACCCTGAATGTCCCTATGAATTTTCCGTACTGCCCATTGAAATTCTTGGAAGCATTTACGAAAAGTTTTTAGGCAGTACCATTCATTTTAGAGGGATAAAAGGCGACAGCGGCAGCAAAGTTGCCGTTCATACCGCAATCGTAGAGCAAAAACCAGAAGTTAAAAAAGCGGGAGGGGTATTTTACACTCCGCAGTATATAGTTGATTATATAGTTAAAAACACCGTTGGAGAGAAAATAAAGAATAAAAAACCGGAAGAAATAGCCGTTATAAAAATTTGCGACCCCGCTTGCGGTTCAGGCTCATTTTTGGTTGGCGCATATAAATATTTATTAAATTATCACCTTGATTATTACACGCAGGAAAAGAATTTAACAACATCGTTGAAAAACAAAAAAATATTCGAAGCGGGACATAATACATATAGGCTGACAATAGATGAAAGACAGCGTATTTTAACCAATAACATTTTCGGCGTTGACATAGACAATCAGGCGGTTGAAGTTACCAAACTGTCTTTATACTTAAAACTATTGGAAGACGAAAGCAGCGAAAGTTCAGAACAATTATTTAAATACACGGACATGGCACTCCTTCCATCTCTTGAGGATAATATCAAAAGCGGCAACAGTTTGGTAGGAACGGATTTTTACATACAGCCAAACCTTGACCTCACCGATGATGATCGGATCAAAGTAAATTGTTTTGATTGGGAAAAGAAATTTGCCGATATTTTCAAGACGGGCGGTTTTGATGTGGTGATAGGTAATCCGCCGTATTTCAATATACAAACTTTGGGAGCCGGTTCTGAAATAGCGCGGTATATCCAAAAGAAATATGATTATATTTGGCAAGATAAAAGCGATATTCTTTTTTATTTTCTTGTTAAAGCAATGCAGTTGTCAAAAGGAAACATAGGTTTTATTTTATCCAACGCGTTCTTGTTTTCCGATAAGGCACAGAAATTGCGAAATAAAATCATAGATGACGGTAGGCTTGCTAAAATTGTAAACTTTGAACAGTTTCAAGTTTTTGAGGGTGTAGGCATTACCACGGGTATTTTTATTTTTCAAAGTGAACATACGGGGATTCAGGTAGCAGTGCTAAAAGATAAAAAATACAGTATTAATGAGTTACTGGAATACATTAACAGCAAGGGAAATTATTACAAAGTAAAGTTTGAAAAAAATAGTGTTTTTGCGTTAGATGATTCAAATACTGTTAAAATAAATAAAAAAATTGACGGAACTCATCCTTTGTTACAAGATATTTGTCTTGTCGGTAAGGGGATGGAGACTGCGGCAAATGATGTGTTTATATTTAAAGCATATCCGAAGCAATTTCCAAAAAAGTTTATTAAAAAACGTATGATTGGTGAAAATATAGAACGGTATTTTTTAAAAAACAATCCTGATTATTTATTGTTTTTTGAAGATATTGAAAACTTTAAAGACTTGCCTGTTTCAATACAGAATCATCTTAATGAAAATAGAAAAATGCTTAAAGAGAGAGCAACTGTAAAGAATGAAGGCAGAGCGTGGTGGCGATATTCCCGTCCTATGCATAAAGAATATTATCATTTGCCAAAAATTTGGTGTTCATATAGAAGCAAAGAAAATTCTTTCTTTTTAGATGAAACCAATGATTATATTGGATTAACCAACACAACAGTAATATTCGGGACTAGTAAAGATTATTCCTTAAAGTATTTATTAGCATTATTAAATTCAAAACTGCTTACATTTCGCTATAAATCAATTGGTAAACAAACTGGAAATGGCGTATTTGAATATTTTGCCAATGGAATAGGCAAACTTCCTATACCTAAAACTGATAAAAAAACTCAGGACGAAATTTCTAAGCTAGTAGACAAAATGCTTGAACTCAAGCAAAAAGAAGCCGCCGAGCCTAATAAACAATTAAAAATTATTATTTCAGGAGAAATTGAAGGAATAGACAAGGCAATAGATAAAGCGGTATATCAACTTTATAATTTAACTGATGATGAGATTAATATAATAGATGTAAATAACAATGATAAATAACGGTCATCGTAAGGCTGACTCCTGTACCTTGTGGTAAGCTAAAATCCCTTTTGGTTCGCTCTCTTGCTTCGTGTGGTTCGGGGTAAAATTCTTCCCTCTCCCGCCTAATTGACATTTTCCGCCGCTTTTATTACATTTATCTCAGGCGCCGTACCCAAGCGGTAAGGGAGCGGTCTGCAAAACCGTTATGCATCGGTTCGATTCCGATCGGCGCCTCTTAATTATGAATAATTCGCACTCATATTATTTAATTTTGGGAATTTCTCTTTTCGTTCTATTGATTCTATCCATGTTCTTTTCGGCGTCTGAAATGGCTTATTCGGCGTTAAATCGCATTAAACTTAAAAATCTTGCGGTTAAAAGCAAAAGGGCGCGGCTTGCGTTAAAACTGCTTGAGGCTTATGACAAAATACTGTCCACGGTGTTAATCGGCAATAATATCGTAAATATCACCGCGTCCGCGCTTGCTACGGCTTTTTTTATCGGAATTTTTGGAGAGGCAAAAGGGGTAAGCATTGCCACTGTAATTATGACTATTTTTGTGCTGGTTTTTGGCGACATTTCACCAAAAACGCTGGCAAAGGAAACGCCGGAATTAACTGCGCTTAGGAACGCCCCGCTTTTGCGATTTTTTGTTTTTCTTTTAACGCCGTTAAACGCGCTTGTCGGTTTTTGGAAAAAATTCCTTTTAAAAATTTTCCCTGTAAAGATGAATCGTTTAACTACGGAAGACGAGCTGTTGACGTATGTGGAAGAAGTAAGGCAGGAAGGGGCTATTAATGTCCAGGAAGAACAGATGATCCGCCAGGTTATCGAATTTGACGACTTGGAAGTTTCTGATATTTTTACCCCGCGCATTGATGTTAAGGCGGTGCCTATTACTGCCACCGTAGAGGAAATCGACAGCAAATTTATAGAAACGGGATTTTCGCGGATTCCCGTTTTTCGGGATACAATTGATAACATAAAAGGAATTATTATAATAAAAGATTTTTATCATCAGGTTATGAAGGGGCATAAAACGCCGACGGAAATTATTAAGCCCGTTGTTTATATTGCAAAGACAATTAAAGTCGGGAAACTTTTAAAAACAATGCAGAAAAAACAGGCTTATATGGCGGTAGTAGTTGACGAGTATGGCGGCACTTTAGGAATTGTTACAATAGAAGATATTGTGGAAGAACTGGTTGGCGAGATTTGGGACGAACATGATGAAGTGGTAGTGAATGTTAAAAAAGAAAGTGACGGCAGTTTTACGGTGCTGGGTGGCGTAAGTTTTAAGGATATGCTGGAGGCAATTGCCGGGTCTTATGGAGATACGGAAATACCCGACACGACAATTGCAAATTGGATTATGGAAAATCTTGGAAGACTGCCTCAAATTAACGAGATTCTAACATGGCAAAATTTGACAATAAAAGTAATAAAGGTTATAAAACAAAGAGTAATGGAAGTAAATGTTACAGTCGCGTTTGAAAAAAAAGAAAATAATTATTAAAAGGAGATAAGGATATGAAAAAGAGAGGGTATTTTTTATTAGTTGTCTTTTTATTGACGGGCATTTTATACGCCGCGCCTATCAGGGAAGGTTCCAGTATCGGCAGAAGCGGGGAACTTGTTCTTCTTCACACTAACGATTTTCATGGAGCGTTAGTTGCAAGCGACGGACGCCCTGTCATTGCGGAAATGGCGACTGTTGTTAATGTGGTAAAATCCGTTAATCCGCAGGTTCTTCTTGTTGACGCGGGTGATTTTAACACAGGCAGCGCCCTATCCAATATGTTTGACGCCGAGCCGGTTATCCGCGCGTATAATATGATGGGTTATGACGCGATAACTTTTGGCAATCACGAATTTGACGGCAATATGGAAAAACTTAACAAGCAAATCGACCTTGCTGATTTTCCGTTTGTTTCATCCAATATAAAAAAACAGGACGGTTCATATCTTGGCGGCAACATGTATCTTGTAAAGCAATACAATAATTTTTCCGTAGGCATATTCGGTATTACGACTTTACGCACTCAAGTAATCGCAAATCCCGATAAATCCCTTGTGTTTGTCAATGAAATTGACGCCGCCCGCGACGTGGTTAATTTTCTGCGTAACACTGAAAAAGTCGATATTGTTATCGGTTTAGTCCATATGGGCGACGTGAAAGAAGCCGAAGATCACATAACGTCTATTGACCTTGCGGCTGCAGTTGAAGGAATAGACATTTTAGTGGACGGTCATTCACATTCATATTTTGAAAGGCCAAAAAGAATTGGGGACACGTGGATAGTAACCGCTTATGAAATGGGAAAGTACATGGGTTTTGGAAGAATTTCCGTGCGTAACGGAAAGCTTACCGGTTTTGAATGGGTTTCGATAGCAGTCAGACCGGATGAACACATTATAGAAATGCTTAAGCCTTATATCGAAAAAGCCGGAACCGCCTTAAAAGCGGTAATAGGAGAAGCTTCCGACACATTCGTATTTGGAAATCGCCTAACGCGGTATCAGGAGACGGCGATTGGCAACATGATTACCGACGCGAATGTGTGGTATTTGCGGAATATAAGCAAACAACAAATTGATTTCGCATTTCATAACGGAGGAAATATCCGCGCCGAGCTTAAAAAAGGGCCGATAACGCAGGAAGATATTTTAACGGTGCTTCCCTTTGATAATTACCTTTATGTAGTTTCAATGACTGGCTCGCAAGTAATTAAATTATTTGACTTTATCGCGACAATTCCGCAGGGTAACGGGGGATTTCCGCAAATTTCAGGCGACGTGCGTTTTACAATCGACAAAACTTCGGGCAAGGGCGTGATAAAAGATCTTACTATCGGTGGCCAACCTGTTGATACTAACCGCATATACCGTATTTGTACCAACGATTACATTCTTGGCGGCGGAGACGGTTATACGCCAATGTTAGCCGCAACGGATCGTTTAAACACTTCTATTTTACTTTCATATGTCGTAACGGAATACATTAAAGCAAATAAGACAATAAAGCCCGTAACCGATGGAAGGATGACAATTTTAGGCGGAGCAAAATAGAACAACTAAAAATTAAAATTTTCAGTTGTATCAGTAAATAGTTGTGCCGGTAAAATCTTCGTCATTAAGAATTTTCTTTAAGTTGTCAAGATTTTTACCGGCGGCGCAAATAACTTTTAAGCCGATTTTCTCCGCGTGGCGGCTGGCAATTGGATCAAACGGAACATTTTTTCCGGGAACCCATTCATCGCCGACCATAGCGCGAAAATCCGCCCACGTTATTTTATCAATCGGGCGCGCGTTTGGGTCAGTCTTTGGATCCGCAGTGTAAACCTTTTCTATATTTGAAAGGTTTATCAGCATCTGGGCGCCAAAACGTTCAGCTAACAGCACCGCGTCGTAATCCGTTGAAAACCCGGGTTTCCAGCCGGCGGCTACAAGCACTTTGCCCGTTAATGGGGCAACTTCATTCGGGTTTGTAACCACTTCCTGGGCGCACCATTCGCCCATAACCGCTTTTATTAATTGCGCGTTCAGTCTTGTAGCCATAATCCCTATCCAGTCCGCTTCTTCGTCCTTTACGCCGCCCGCTGAAATTTCCCGGTATGCGTTCTGCCAAATTCGCGCGGGGCCGCCGCCGCCCACGACAAAAATAAAGCGCCTGTTTGAATCCGCTTCTATAAATGAGCGAATAACGCCTGTAAAGTTTTTTAAAAACTCCACATCAACCTCTTTAGGCGCGACAATTGACCCCCCCAACGAAATAACTGTAACCATAACAACCTCCTGATTTTATAGCGCTTACATTTTAGCGAATGTAGATTCCGCTAATTATAATGTCTCCCCAAAGGCTGGAATACGATTCAAGCCCCCCTACGGATTCTTCCCAAATATTTTGCAATGAATATGACTGCGGACGCGAAACAAGCCTGCCTCGGCTTTCAATCTGCAAAAGTACAGGCTCTCCCCTGGAGAACGTTATGCGCTGGTTGTCAATATTGCCAAAGTAAAAGTTCGCCAAATCACGCGCGGTTAACATCTCTTCGGGGCGCGGATTTGCGCTGTCCGTCAATTGAACTGCTCCCGCGCCCATTACGGGATCAACCGGCAGCCAGCCAAAACCGTCTATCCAGAATTCAGCCCAGTAATGGCGTATTGTTTGCCCATTTTGATTTATTAAAACGCCAGCGACAGGAATACACGGAACGCCTGCGGCGCGGGCCATCGCGGTATAAAGCAAGGCGGCGGCGTATGGATCGCATTTCCTCTTTTCCAGCGCGTCAATAAGATCGGCGGAAAATGCCGAATCTGAAATTTGCACATTGTTAATTATCCATTCATATATGATTTTTGCTTTTAAATACGGGTTTTGTTCCCTGCCTAAAATTGAATTAACCGCCGTCTTGATTTTCTGGTTATCGCTTGGAATTAAACTTGTGCTTTGAGTGTGAGTCTTGGAAAGCGCCGTTGTTTCCTGTTTGATGGAAAGCGGCTTTATTCCCGACTCTACGGCGTATACTTCAACTCTGTAGGAAAGATTGACAGACTGATTCGTCCCCGTTCCAAGACTGTCCAATTTATAAAGGCTAACCCCCTTGTGATCCTCCATAAAAGGTTCAATGTTACGTGAAACAAGAATGACATTTCTTTGAGAAGGGGAGACAACCGGTTTTGGTATCCACAAGTATAGGGTATTCGGCTTTGAAGCTTCAATGACTCTGATGTCAACTGAGTATGTTATCGTATAACTGCGTTTATCCTTTATTGTTTTAACGCCGGGTTTTCCGCCAACGTCAAAAAAGACACTGCGCGATTTGCCGTGAGGCGTTCTTATTTCAAGATTTCCGCTGACTGCCCCGTCCGGCAGACGCACCCGTATTTCGCGCGCGCTCCAGTATTCATAACCCATTTCAGTTTCTGATACTTCGATAAATTCCGGCTCTCTTACGGCAAAGGGATTATACGCCCCTGATTCATAATCCCAAGAAAAGAAAACTCCCGCGCCAGAGTCAAAGGAGTTTTCGCGTGTTATGCCAAAATTATTTCCCGTAATTGTTATTAGAGTCCCCGGCGCGCCAATTTGCGGCGTGACGGACGCGATTTTTGGTTCAAGCCCCAATTCTTCGCCGTCAACAGGCCGAGGCACTGAAGCAGAATTGGAAAAAAGCACGCCATTGCTCTTTCTCCCTTTCGCGCGCACATAGACCAGTCCTGATTCGCCTAATTCGGGAACTTTTAAAATTATTAAATTGTCCTGCCATAAATAGTATGATGAGTTTGTCGGCGAAATACCCGCGATAGTAACATAAGATTCATCGCGTGACGCGCCAAAATTATCTCCCGTAAGAGTGATTATCTCTCCCATTCTGCCGAATTTCGGATCGATAGACGTTATAACCGGAACTTTTGCGCCGCATGAAATAAAAAGAGCGAATAACACAGGCAAGAAAATAAATATTTGCCGTTTTATTTTTATTCGCGGCTGTTTGAGTCGGCATACGATAAAATATTTTATATTACTTATCATTTTCTGCGGTGGATGTTTCTTTATATGGGTTTACCGTCAGTTTTATTTCTATAGATGAGTTTGACTGCGGCGACGCGCCAAGCGGAAAGAAATAAATAGGTTCGTTAAATTCCATAGGAATTGTTTGAATCGACGTATAATAACTTACGCCTTTTTCCGGATCATTAATCCAAATCTGTCCCTGGGCAACCATTACATTTCCATTGCGGCGGATGAACGGGGTAAATTGTACCGCTACAATAATATTTGAACCGACAAGACGAATGCCCACAGGAGTTCCCGGTATGGTTATTTTTTGATGAGAATCAGTCCAAATAACTTCTTCATTTTCAAGAGCTCTTGCGTTAATGTCCAAAACTAACGCCTGCCTTCTGAATTCCGGCATCATTCCCGAACCTACCGGTTGAGACCACGCCTCAAAACAGACGCTGGTTGCAAGTATAAATAAAGCGCTTAAAAAAGAAAGATAGCGTATCATTTTACGGATGTCTCCTTGAATAATCAGCGGCTCTGATTATTGCAGGTTCGCCAGCCCTTGAAAAATTCTTGCTTTCAGGAAGCTGTAAAATAATAATATTTGAACCGTCCGCGCTTAAATATTGAAGAACGCCGTTTAAGTCCGTCGCCGCCGGTATCATTCCGGGGATTTCTTCTTCCGCGGAAAGGATAAAGCTTGATTTATCATCAGGGGTTGCTTTTTTGCCGGCAAATCCGTTATTCAAAATTTGTCCCCCGCGGGAGAAAAATATTACAATCAGAGCGATTATAATTGCCGCCGCCGCCGCCATCGGCATAGAGATAGAAATCCTGCGCTGCCATATTCTGGGGCGCGGTATAAAGCGCCGTTTTTCTTCCAGCCTGCGCCAAATTTTTTCTTTGGATTTCAGGATATCCTCTTCGCTTGTTTCTTTTGCAGAATGGTCTTTGTTGATCAATTCGTGAAGCTGTTTAAAAGTTTCAACTTTTTTTCTGCAAGCCGGGCATTCCTTCAAATGGGAATCCATTTTTTCATCCCAGGGTGACGGAAGTTCGCCATCGACATAAATTGATAGAAGCTGTGGATCAGGACACATTTTTACCGCCTTGTAAATCTATATTCGGCTGTTTATCGCCAGTAGGCAGATTCAAACTCTCAGCAAGCGGACTGCCTACGAGTAGGCTTGCAAGTTTCTCTCTGGCTCTAAACATCCGTACTTTAACATTTCCTTCGCTAATACCTAGCACTTTGCCAATTTCCCTATAGTTCATATCAGCGTATTCCTTTAATATCAATACCATACGTAATCTTTCCGGCAGTTTTTCCAGGGCGCTTTTCACTTCTTCGCTTGTCTCTTTTTTTACAAGTATGCCCTCTCCGGTTTCCTCCTTCCTATGGTCTTCACGAAAGGCGCGTTGATATATCAATCGTTCTTTAGCCTTTCTTCTTGCGTAATTTATCGCACCGTTTTTAACTACGCGAATCAGCCAGTATTTTCCCTCTTCCATGTTGGGAAAAGCCATGTTTCTTTCATACAAACGAAAAAAACTATCCTGGCAAATGTCTTCCGCCGCTTCCCAGTTGTTGGTTATACGGTACGCGACCTTCAACAAAATTTGAAATGACGAATCGTAAAGACGCTTGAATTCAACTGTTGAATTCCGCCCCATTGATTCGCCTCCGCTTTGAGGAGCATCTGTACGAACATGGTTTGCATCATTTTCTGAATGTCCCTCTTCTATTATTTTAAACAATTTCTTTCCTCTTTTGTTACATTTATTTTACGCGCCAAACCGTCCCCGCAGGTCCGTCTTCCAGAATTATACCCCGATTTTTAAGGTTTTGCCTGATATTATCCGCCAATGCAAAGTCTTTTGCCTTTTTCGCTTCCGCCCTTTTTGCGATAAGTTCCTCAATTTCCCGTGAAAACGCGTCATTTTCGCCCTTTTCTGCGGTTTTTACAGCGTCCTGCAGTCCAAGTCCCAGAACTTTGTCCATTTCAAAAACGCCCGCGAGCGTTTCAGCCTCAGCCGCCCCTTCTTTCAAAAGCCCCCACAATTCCGCAAGGGCGCGGGGGGTATTTAAGTCGTCCTCAATGGCTTTATTGAAATCTTCTATATATAACGATGTTTTTTCAGTATCTGCGGCTGTCGATGCCCCGCACTTTGCAGCCAAAGCGCGAACCTTGTCTACAAGCGATTTACGGGCGTTTTTCGCGCCTTCCAAGCTTTCCATGGAAAACTGAAGCTGGCTGCGATAGTGTCCGCCAAGCAGAAAATAACGGTAATCCAGCGGGTCAAAACCCTCGTCTACAAGCGTCTGCAAGGTAAGAAAACCGCCCTTCTATTTAGACATTTTCCCGTCTTTAAGGACAAGAAATTCATTGTGCAGCCAGTATTTTACCCACGGTTTTTTCCCCGTGGCGGCCTCACTCTGAGCGATTTCGTTAGTATGATGAATTGGTATATGATCGATTCCTCCCGCGTGAATGTCAAAATTTTCGCCCAAGTACTTCATGCTCATCGCGGAACATTCAATATGCCAGCCGGGATAACCGCGCCCCCACGGACTGTCCCATACTAAAGCCTGATTTTCAAACTTGCTCTTTGTAAACCAAAGCACAAAGTCGCCCGCGTTACGCTTGTTTTCATCTTGTTCTATCCGCGCCCCGGCCTTAAGATCGTCCATTCGCAGAAGAGCGAGTTCTCCATAAGAAGGAAATTTTGAAATATCAAAATAAAGATTGCCCCCCGCAAAATAAGTAAAACCATTTTTTTCTATCCGTTGAATGAGCGCGATCATTTCCGCGATATGCTCCGTAGCCTTGCATACAACCGATGGGCGCGTAATATTCATTCTGTCGGTATCGTTAAAAAACGCCTTTGTGTAAAAATCCGCTATTTCAAGCACGCTTTTGCCGCGCTCTTCCGCGCTTTTTACCATTTTATCTTCGCCGTCATCCGCGTCATCTGAAAGGTGGCCGACATCGGTAATATTCATTACATGGGTTACGTCAAAACCCGCGCGGCGAAGTGAGCGGACTAATATGTCGTGAAGCGCGTAAGCGCGTAAATTGCCGATATGGGCGTAGTTATAAACCGTAGGACCGCATCCGTAAAAGCCGACTTTTCCCTCTTGCAGAGGCTTAAAAGCCTGTTTTTCACGTCCAAGCGTGTTGTAAAAAGTAAATGACATATTAGCAGAGTAGGGGAAAATGGGGAAAAAATCAACACGCGGGTTACATTTCTGAATAACCTTATCGCAAGACCGCCGCAAGCTAAAGATAAAATTACTTTTGATAATACTTGAACTATATCTACGAAAAATTTTTACATTGCAAATAATTGATTAAAATAAACGTCCGTTTAAATTAAGCAGTAATTATTTTACAGGAAACTTCTTTATTTAATATAATGCCATAAAATTTCATTTTTATCAAGAAATAAAATTAAAAAAAATACTATTTTATTAAAAACAACTAAATAATCATAATAAAATTCATAAGTTAGATATAATTTTTATTTTATAAATTTATATATTACCGATGGGTATAGTTAGAAAAAAACGGACGTTTATTTTATGCATGTACAGGAAATAAACTCATAAAGAAAAAGGAGAAAAAAATGGCAAACAAGAAATTCTTGTTAGTAATACCGGCGGTAATGGCGCTGGTATTAGGAATGACGGTTATCGGGTGCGGAGATGACGGAGGAGACAATGTTATAATAAAGCCAAACAATACAATATCTTCAGTATCAATTTCGCTATATTTGGGAGACAATATCCCAAAGGTTGGCAATGATTTGACAGCCTCCGTGTTACCGATATCGGTAAGCGAAGTGTCTTACCAATGGAAACGCGCTGATTCACAATCCGGTACATTTACGAATATAAGCAATGCTACAAGTAGGAAGTATACGCCAACTACTGAAGACACGGGTAAGTACATTAAAGTGGAAGTGACAAACAGCGACACGCCCGCGCCGGTTTTGTCCGATGCCGTAGGTCCTGTTGACGCTAATCAAGTAGCCAAACCAACAGCCGATCCTAACGGCGGAAGTGTTGTATCAGGACAGGAAATAACCCTTGCTTCGACACCTGCAAGTGATATAGGCATTACAATTCGTTATACTCTTGACGGGACAACCCCGACAAGCAGCAGCACTCAGTATATCCCTACTCAAAAGCCAAAAATAACAAGCAATTGTACTTTAAAAGCGATTGCGGTTAAATATGGCATGGTTGACAGCGAAGTTCTTTCAGTAACATACACAGTGGTTGCCGCACCTTCTTTCTCAGCGGTTACTTCTTCCGCGTCTATACTAAATACCGGGGTATATTCAGTAGCCTATGGTAACAACAGATATGTAGCCGGCGGAAATGTTAAGATTGCGTATTCTACAAATGGTACTACATGGACGGACTCAACCGGTGTTAGTTCCTTCATTGTATATGGTATAACATATGGCACGCAGTTTGTCGCAGTCGGTACCAGTGGAACAATTAATTATTCGTCTGATGGAGCGTCATGGAGTAATGTTGCAACTACAAGTTTTGGGACAAGTATCATTAATGACGTGGCTTATGGCGGTGGAAAGTATGTCGCTGTTGGTGACAGTGGAAAAATCGCGTATTCTACAAATGGCACGACATGGGTAGCGGTAACTGATTCTACTTTTGGTACAACGGATATTAAGGGCATTACCTATGGCAGCGGTAAATTTATTGCCGTTGGCAGTAGTGGAAAAATGGCATCTTCTACTGATGGCACGACATGGGCAGCAGTTACCACTACTACTTTTACGTCGACTATAAATGGTATCACTTACGGCGGCGCGACCGGAAAGGAAAAATACATCGCTGTCGGCAGTTCCGGTATTAGCGGGTATCAAATAGCGTACTCAGATGATGGTACAACTTGGACAAGAGTTCAGTCTTTTTATGGGAGTTCCGGCTTAATGGACAAGCTTAGCAGGGTAGTATGGGGCGATAATAAATTTGTCGCTGTTGCCAGTAAAGGTGTTATGTATTATTCATCGGATGGCACATACTGGGCAACTATTGAAGGGGGAACAGGAACAGGCAAATCTCAATTTGACAGTGCAGGTACCTATTCAGCCATTAATGACATAGTCTATGGCGGAGGAAAATTCCTTGCTGTTGGTATTAAGAACAGTAGTTTAACGGGTGCCGGCAGTACCGGAGAAATGGCAATTTCTAATTAATAGTTTTATTTGAAAATTTTATCCGCCCAAACATTCGTGTTTGGGCGGATTTATTATACGACATTGTCACGAATTTTAGCGAGGATGATTCAATCTTCCCTCTTCTTTATGTTTCAAAAAAGGTGACTGTCACCCAAGTTCATGTTAAAAAAACTCCTGCTCTTCCTTTGTGATCGCGAACCGAAGGTTCGATGCCCCTTAGTGATCTTTGTGTGAATTTCTTTGGAAAAAATCTAACCCCGTCAATCCACCTGATCCCAAGCCGGCAGATAATCATCATCATCATCTGAAGTATCAGGAATCACAACCGGATCATTTCTTCTGTCATTCTGGTTTCTGGGTGGAGGATTCTGCAATTCGGGGAATAAATCTAACTGCAATCTAGGCCTGGGGATCGCATCAAGGAAAGAAGTGTCTACATCGCCAAGCTCGTTAAGCCGCGTAGAAGTAGTGGAAGGGAGTCTTCCTTGCGCGGTGGCTCCGCTTCCGTGCACGTCACAGTAACGGCCTGGAACAGTGCCGGCAAGAAAGGGAAGATAAATCGTTTGGGGGCATGATTCCTTAGCTAAAAGCCCCGATGCCCTGCATACGGCGGCATCCGAAACTCCCGACGGGCGCGTAAAACTTTTTTGCGGAAGCCCGTTGTGAATATCGCGCATATAGTTGCCCCAAAGAGGGGATGTTAGCATTTCGCCGGTTTGCGAAATCCCCAATGAATTGCCGGGTTTGTCAAAACCGTACCACATTGCCGTTGTATAATAAGGAGTGTATCCGACTACCCACGCGTCTGACCAGTTTTGCGTAGTTCCCGATTTTCCGGCAAGAGGCATCCTGAATGTTTTACCTTCGCTATCCTTGTAAGTCAGTTTCGATCCTGAACCGGTTCCATAAGCGAGAGTGCCTCCGGTAACTACAAACTCCATTAATCTGGTCATAATAAACGCGTTTTGCGGACTGACAATCTGACCGTTATTCGCTAACCGCCGCTGTCTTTGACGGACATCTCTTTCAATATCAAATACAATTCTGCCGTTACGATCTTCTACCGTGCGAATCGCGATTGGAGTGACATTACGCCCTTGATTTGCGAAAACCGCAAATGCCCTTGCCATCTGTAACGGCGAAACAGAAATTATTCCCAATCCCATTGGATAATAACGCGGAAAAATACGCCGTATTTGAGCCGGGTCAGTAATATCCAACAACGCGGCGGATCTGCTGATGGCTGCGTCAAAGCCGATTGTTTCCAGTACTTTTAACGCGGGAATATTAAGCGATAAAGCAAGCGCGGTGTAAAGCAGCAAGGGCCCTCTCCATGCTCCGCCGTAATTGTTTGGAACATAGAAAGTGCCGTCCTCGTTATGAAACGCCATCGGCGCGTCATAAATTAAAGTTGCCGCCGTAAATTGTTTGCTGTCTATAGCGGCTGAATAATACAATGGTTTATAAGAAGAACCCGGAGTAACGCTTGCCTGCGTCGCGCGAATAAGCTGATTTGATTCGTCGTATTTTGATCCGCCAATTGCCGTAATAAACCCCGTGTCGTTTTCTAAAGTAATAAGCGCGCCTTCTACAACATTTTCTTCTATATTTATTCTAAGTTTCTCAAAACCTGAAACGGTCATTTCTTTCAAATCAGGAATATCAAAAAGCAAAGCGGCCATATCAACTACAGGATTAACAGTCCGCGTGTAACGCGACATTGCCCTACTTTCATTTTGCCCGGCAGTACCTATGCGAATGTCTACAAGATTAAAGGTAAGCGTTAGCAGATCTACAATAGGCAGGTAAACCCGTTCCGCCTGAACATTGCTTCTTCTGTTTAACGCCTTGTATTCGATATTTGCCTTTTCAAGACCTTCAGCTAAATAAACATCCGCGGCTTTCTGATGATTAAGATTTAAAGTCGTATGCACAACATAACCGTCGCGGAAATAATCTCTTGTGCCGTACATCATCACGTCAAGTTCTCTGCGAACATACTCGCTGAACCACGGAGCCTTGTCCTCGCGGGTAAGATACGCGGACAGGGCGGGTCTTGTATAATCAAACTTATCCCAAAACGCGTTGAAGGAGGCTTCCGCTTCGTATTTATCGGCATATCCAAATTGAATCATGCGCTCAAGAACAAAGTGCTGTCTGTCTCGCGCAAGATTCGGATTTCTTAACGGATCAAAACGGCCCGGGCCTGAGAGCAGTACGGCTAAGACTGCGGATTCCGCAAGGTCAACATCGCGCGCGCTGTGATTGAAAAAATATTTGCTTGCGGTTTCTACTCCGTAAGTGCCAGGCCCCATCGGCATATAATTAAGATAAATCTCTAAAATTTCATTTTTCGTGTAACGCCTTTCCATCTGGAAGGCCCACCACAATTCCCTGATTTTCCTTTTTATAGTGCGTTCATTCCTGTCGCAATACAACGTGCCGGCTACCTGCTGTGTAATCGTAGAACCGCCGCCCCAGCTTTTTTTAAGCAGTTGCCCTATTACGGCGCGCATAATACCGCGAATACTAAAACCATGATGACTGTAAAAATCAGGGTCTTCGCGGGATATAACCGCGTGAATAAGATGACGCGGCAGTTCGCTTAAAGCGACCATTTCGCGCTTTTCATCGGAGGCAAATTCGGTGATTAAGTTATCGTTAATATCAAGAAGTTTAGTCGGAAGCGCGGGAGCCAATTCAACATAATTTTCCTGATTTTTTGTATTTGCCGTCATCGCAAGGGACAGACCAAGACCAATACCTATTATAACTATAATTAAAATAGTAAAAAAGGCGATTAATTTTACGACAAGGGAGGAAAAAAAAGAACCTCCGGATTTTCCCATATATATAGAATATAAAAATCGCGGTATTCAGTCAAGTAGGAAGTCTTTGCCGAGGTTACCCCAATTACGCGGGATTAATGGCTAAATCACGCCTTAATTTTTTTAGCTCAAATATAATTAATATCCCAGTAATAATAAATGAAAAGCCGTCGGCGACAGGAGCGGCGGCAACCACGCCCCAAAGCCCCCATATTTTTCCAAAGATGAGTATGCATGGAATGAGGGCGATACACTGTCTGAGCATGGAAAGAAAGATCGATATTTTCGGGCGGCCTGTGACTACAAACATATTTGTTGAAACAATTTGAAAACCGGCGACAGGCAGTAACAGCAGCATTATCCTCATCGCCCGAGGCGCGAACCGCATTAGCGCGTCGCTTCCGTCCGGCACAAATACCCTAACCAGATGAGGCGCGAAAAACTGAGCCACGGCAAACCCAAAAACGCAAATTATTGAGGCTGCCCCTATCGCGCCCAAATATGCGCGTAACACGCGTCGGAATAATTTTGCCCCGTAATTATAACCCAGTATCGGTTGCGACCCCTGATTAATCCCAAAGACGGGCATGAGTATCAACATCATAATGGAGCCGTTAATATTCATTCCCGAAAGAACGACGGCGTCTCCATTTGCCACTCCAAGAGCGGCGGCGCCGTACCAGCCCACGCTTTTGTTGTACAAAAATTGCACCGCTGACATCATAAACTGAAGCAGAAACTGAGCGGAACCAAAAGCCATGATCGCCTGAACAACGGAAAAATCAAATTTGAAAGCGCGAGGGTTAAGCCTTACCACCGCCTTTTTGCTTGTGATAAAAATAAAAATAAAAACAAACGAGGCAAACTGGGAAATGATAGTCGCCCAAGCCGCCCCTTTTACTCCCCATTTAAACGCAAAAATAAAAATAGGATCGAGTATTGTATTGAGAACCGCTCCCAAGATCATGGAAAGCATTGAAATTGTAGGAAAGCCCTGCGCCCTTGTACAATGAGACATCCCGAAGCTAACCGTAAAAAAAACCATACCGTAAAGAATTATGCGAAAATAATCTTTTGCGTAACTGATAGCCTCGCTGCCCTCCGCTCCCATCATTAATATAAGCGGATCAAGGAAACAAAGCCCGACAATCATCATTACAACAGAAATGCCTATTAATAGGAAAAAACAGTGATCCAACGCGTTTTCCGCGTCCTGCCGCCGTCCCTGCCCAAGACGCATTGAGATCATGTTTGCGGCGCCAATGCCAAAGAGCATGGAAAAAGCCATACCGATAGTCATAAGCGGCAGTACAAGAGAAAGCCCTCCAAGGGCGATTTCGTTCACGCCCTGGCCGACAAAAATGCGGTCAACCACGTTGTAGAGCGCGTTTACCAACATTCCGGTTATCGCAGGGACAGAGAATCGCAGTAATAGTTTTCCGATAGGTTCGGTGCCTAACCGGCTTGCGGCGTCTTGGTTTTCAGGCATGTATATTTAATAGCAGAAATAAAGGATTTAAACAAGCCTACTAAGAGAAATCTAAAACTGAATTTTTTAGATGTTCCCTTAAGGACGATTCACCATTCCTGTAAATAAAACTTGACTGCCGCCGTCATAGGTGTATTCGTATAATATAAAAACAAATGGCCTGTCACAGATCATCTCAAACGGTTGGTTAGGATGAGGACCACCAGCTGCGCCATCGCCTACCATTACCGTTACTGCGGCGGCAGTAGTGCCTTTTTCATCGACTTTAATTACGGCTCTTTGTATCGCATCCGATAACCACACTGGTATATCTTCTTCGATTAGCCCCCCGGTAAGAGGAGCGGATTCTTTTTCAAACAGGGGAACGCCCAGCGCTTTAAGAGCTTCTTTTAAACCTTTAATGTCGTTTTGTATGGAAAAGCGCGGTAACAGCAGCTTGCCTTTGGCTAAATCAGAATCTCGTTGTATTTCATTAAAATACTCATTGGTCATGACAGAGGAAAGAAATTCTTTAGCACTGCCCGACTTTGGAAGCACAATATACATTCCTCCGCCATGCTTAAAGCCAAGCAGAATAGCCTGTACTTTTTCATCTTCATAATAATATTGATCTTCGCCATCGCGTAACATATACCAAGCCATTATATCCCCAGCCGGCGCGTGAAAAACTTTCTCCTTTGTTTCATTACGGTCAAATTCCCAAGCCCACCGGTCTGAAAAATAAATAGCGTTTGCAATGGCGGCAACAGTTAACGGATCAAATTCCTGTACCAGATTGGTAATCAATCCATTTGTGTTTTTACTTGCCCAGTTGTTTACCGCGTCTACCGCGTCACGGGAAGAGAAATCAACATTGATGGAACTGCCCCTGTAACAATCCATAAAAGTTTGCGCGAACTCCTTGCGGAGCGTTACATTGTTTCCCACAAAAATAGCGTTGGTAATTTTGAGGGGATTATAGTATTCATCTTGGTATTCCTTGTCCCGTAACTTTGTTAAATCATACAACATCCGGGAAGACGCTTTATTCATATCATCATGGCTAATTCCCGCCGCGCCAAGGGCAGATAAAAGAGCGTCTTTATGTTGAGCGTCGGTGGCATTGACAAGAGCCGCCAGAGGCATCCATACCGAATAAGGAGAACAGACAAAATTTTCATCCCCGGCATTTTGCGCCAGAGCCGCACTCAAACGGAAAGCAAAATCATTAGCTCCACGCGCAGCGGTTCTGAGCGTCTGATTATCTTCGCCGTATTCCGGCGCTAAGAGCGCTTTTGCGGTAACTTTTACAATACTAAAAGAACTGTTATTATCTTCTAATAACCCACAAGAATATGTCAGAAAAAAGATTGTGATAAAAAGAATAAAACATGATTTATTTCTCATCTTATTTCTCCTTAGTATAGTAATATACAACATATTACTTGTTTTGACAAGTTTTTTTATGATGATGCCGCATGAATTATACGATGCGGCGGCCTTACTATTTTTTTATTTATTATCATTCAATAATTCATTTACTTTTATATCAAATGAAATATCAAAACAATCATTAACCCAATTCATCATACTGATAGTATAATCTTCATCATCATTTCTTTCAGGCAGTTTGATTTTCTTTTCACGTACTGATTTAGCAATATCAGACAGATCTTTGGAAGAAATAAATTTTCCGTCTTTGAAAGTAAGTTGAATTACAATCTCGTAACTGAATGGAGATTGAAACCCCATGTGAACATATCTTTCTCTTATAAAATTTCTTGTAATTAATATTGAACCGGTATATGGTATAAATAAATTAACATTTTTATATGTAAAATCTACCAGAGTATTTTTATAACAATCAGCTAAAACTTTTTGTGTTGCTCTTTCAGGAGATTTATTATTAATCAATGGAATGTCATTTCCTTTTCCATTATTTGTATATAATTTTTTTAGGACCAAATTTCCCCTATTTATTGCATATGTCGCAACAAAACCGCGCCAACAGGCCGTTGAGGATGCAATTGGTTTAATGCCTAATGAATATATATCCAAAAAATTATCCGGAAATTCAATGGCTGAAACGCTATATTCTATTCTTTTAAATAGAAATTTATCATTAATCTGGCTTGTTTTTTGTTCCTCCTAATAGTAAGTATTATACTTTATATCATATCCTAAAATGTGGTACAAGTACCTTTTTCCGGGCTTTTTTTATTGAAAATATGTATTTGGGGGATAATAAAACCGTGCAGAGGGGATGCAAGCCCCAACAGGGCGGAGTACCCATGCTTTATGTTATGCGACATTTGAGTCGTATTTTAATAATTTATATTTTTAATAATGTATTATTGGAAATTTTCATTTCTATCGCTTCAAACATAATTTCCAAATCAACGCTTTTTTCAGCATTTAATCCTAAACATTCCGCAATCCCGACAGAATTAGTACTTAGTCTTTCTTTTAAATTTAAATACTTATCATTTTCACCTTCCAATGAATATGAATGAAATTGCAAACTATCCCCCAATAAAGATGGATTATTGATATTCTTAAAATTAAATTCTTTTTTCATGTATTCAAAAAAACTATCCTGAATTATGAGAACTAAATGTTTTTGTAAATACTCAAAAGTACTTATTTTATGATGTAATTGCACTAATATTGTTTTAGCTGTCATTTTCCAATTCATACCATAAGTTTTATCGCTTTCTATATTTTCGACAACAATACCCAAATCAAATAAAAAATTCTGCCTTTCTGGCCATACAGTTCCAGTCGTATCTAATGTTTGAAATTCAATACCAACAAAATCCTTCACTTTGTTATTCCTAACCGATGCAATTACATAATCGACACTTCCCCCTGGAACAGATAATTCAGGAACTATATGTATGTCATTTCCTGGCTGATGTAATTGTAACAAATGCACGCAATCAAGAAACACTTTTCTATTTTGTAATAATCGATTTGGACATATAATTATCGGTTTATTATCCGTACTATACAACACACTACATGTTCCAATAGAAATTTCAGGTTGGCTTTTTCTGACCTTATAACAACGTTTATTGACAAAAGGACATAATTGTTTGTCTATGATGTTTTTCCAATCTAAATCTTTATTACTTGTGTTGTTTCCAAATAATTCTACTATTTTATACATTTACTGCATCCTTAAACAGAAATGGTTCACAAAATCTTTGATTGGCAATTTCAATGTATTCCTGCGAAATATCTATGCCAATAGATTTTCTTCCAAATGAATATGCAACCGCAACACTTGTTCCCGTTCCGACAAACGGATCTAACATTACGCCATTAGGCGGACAGGTTGATAAAATTGGAATTTTACACAAATCATCAGGGAAAGGCGCAAAATGATTATTTCTATTTTGTGTGTCTTCAGGCAAAATATCCCAAACATCTCTGGGTTTGCTTCCATTCGGATGATATTTTAAAAAATAATATCCCTTCTCGGACAATTCTTTAGCTCGTCCTGAAACGTTTATGTTATTTGAATGTGTAACTCGCTGCTGCCCGCGAATAATCATTCTAAAATCGGATATTTTCCCGTTCTTTACATCATTTAATACAGTTTCAAGATCATCGTAAGCATACTTTTTTTCAACATCAGTCAACGAAGTAGACATTTCTATTTGGCGTTTATATCTTATTCCAGATACGCCAGTCGCTGAAATTACAGTACCATTTTTAACAAATGTCTTATGAGGTTTTGCGCGAATGGCGTCTACATTATAATAATATTTATTTGTTTTAACAAAATGAAAAAGCGGCTCATGAACATTTCCCAATTTATCTTTTGAATTGTCCATTCCTCCTTTAACTTTATTCCATACAACTTCATTCCTTAAAACCCATCCTTGTTCATCCATCATTTTAATGGCAATTCTCCAGGGAACCCCAACAAGGGATTTGTTTTTATATGTATCACCAATATTTAGCCAGAATGAACCTTCTTGTTTAAGAATTCGTTTAATCTCATATATTATTTGTAACAAATTATCTATAAAACTAATATAATTTTTCTCTAAACCTATCCCACCATTTGTATATTCTCTTTTTCCCCAGTAAGGTGGACTTGTTATAACCATATCGATAGAATTCTGTGGTATTTTCCTTAAAATTTGCAGAGAATCCCCACATAATAACAAAGGGCGTATATTTTTTTGCAGCAAATAATCATTAATTGTCATATTTTAGGATTATATACTAAGTCTATAATATTTTCAATAGGCTATTTTGGGGAAATATTTACCACCAAGTTTAAGCGTAAATGTTGCATAACGTTCCGGCTGTAACTGCCTAGCCGCCTTCTGGCGGCGTACAGCTACAGTCCTGTTATGCGACATTTGCACATTTTTCACAAAATGGATGACTAGTCTTTAAAAATTAATGAACCTGTTCCGTCAGTTCTGGTTAATTTCAAGGTTTTACCGCTATTTGACAACACTCCATTATATACTCCGTTCAAACTGTCATCGCCCATAATATTACCATTTATTGTAACTTCAAGTTCAAACACACCAGCATCGTTTTTTTGAATTTTCCATGTCCCGCTAAACCCCGGATCTAATGTTCCGAAACACTCACCTTCGTGTTCGCCTTCACCTAGAATAAGAACATGAAAAACAATACTAGTCCATGCCCCATCGCCTAATGGATACCGCCACCCCCCTTGTTTTTCTATGTGGTAAGGAGTAATGGAATTTAGTGCTTGATTTTCTGTTTCTTCTTCATCTCCACAAGCCACCATTGAAAACCCGATTACCACTACAAAGGCGATAATCCCGAATGCTTTTGTAAAGTTTTTCATACAAAGCTCCTTTTTTGTTACCCTGCTTTATTCCGATAACAATTAAAATATAAAAAAACCGTAACACGGCTATTTGCCATACTTAAATTTTATCGTAAAAAACTAATTCGTATATATGCCGAAAGGCATATTTTGCAAAAAAAGGCTAAAAACATATATGCCGAATGGTATATTTTTTATTTTTTCCTTTGAAAAAAAATTGCGTAAATGTTGCATAACGTTATATATGCACAATAAAATACCATAACCGAACCGTCATACAAGTCAAAACTTGACACCCTTAAAACTGCAACAACCGCCTTAATAACGTCTGCCACTGTTTTCTTATTAAATTTTACCGCATATCCTAATTTATTGCAAGACTATTAGTCTGTATATATAAAGACTTATAGTCTATTTCACTATTTTCATACAAATACGACAATTTTTTTACTGTTGGAGGGATAACCATGACCGATGTCCGTATTCTTTTGGCAAAAAACATGAAGCGTTGCCGGGAGATATTGGGGATTTCTCAGATGAAATTAGCGGAAAAAGTCGGCTGTTCACCTACCTTGATAGGAAAAATAGAAATTATGAAGCGGTTTCCTTCTGCGGATACACTCAATCTGATAGCAAAAGCCCTTAAAATAGAACCAGCGGACTTGTTTTCAAAAACCGATGAATCAAACACTTTAAAAACAATGAAATCGCAGCATGAGCAAAAAAATGCTCTTAAAAAGAAAATTCTCAAAGCCATTGATGAAACATTGTAATCATGATTAAGCCTACCTCACCATAACCGCCCAAATACGCAATTCCTGCGCCGACCAATGAACGATTAATAAGCGAAGGCTGTCATAACCGCTTAAATCATTATCAATAACCGCTTCTGAAAAAACAGATTTAATAATACTTTCCGCTTTTAAATACTCATCGGGCAAATCTAAAATCAGGCGCGATAATGACGCTCCGTCATTTTCTTTTACATATTTATTTACGGCATTTTGAAAATTCTCAGCGTAGGATTTTACCACAGATATTTTTTCGTCTAACGCTTTCTTTTTACTAAGAGCGGTTTTGACAAATTCAAGCGCTTCTTCCGCTTCGTCCGCCGCCAGAGTCGCGGCAAGCGAATTATCCGCCGCAAACTTGGCTAAGATTTTGTAAAACTTTTTTTGAGTGTCAATTATTGCGGCGATCGCGAGAATAATCTCATCCCTTAAATACGGCGGCGGATTTTTTTCGCGCAAAAGACCCAATAACACATGAACAGATTCAACATTGTGATATATGCCAAGAGCTTCCGCTCCCATGATTTTTAGCCGAGGGTTATCCGAGCTTAAAATTAATTTTTCTATTTCAGGACGAAAATCTTCATCTTTCATTCTTGCAAGCGCGATTATCGCTTCTCCCGCGAGCATATAATCCCCTGATTTGGTAATTTCACGTAACATAGGAATGGCGTCGGTACAATTATGTTTTCCTAAAATACGCGCGGAAATATAAGCGGTGGTGTAAGGATTATTTACAGCGTCATCAACTAACGCTTTCTCCGCTTTCTTGCTCAGTTTCTGAAGCATCTCAAGCGCCCTTATCGCCTCCGTGCGCGTAGCCATTTTTGGCGAACATGCCCGCTCCAGTATCCCGTCAATCGCGAGGTGGGAAGGGGTATTGTGCAATTCGCCAAGAAGCATTTTCTCTTGTGATGAATCTTCCGCTTTATTTAGTTTGCCTAACAAACTTATCGCGCGAAGATCCCTGACGGAGAAAATAACTTCCAGCGCGTTTGACAGCGGAAGGGAGCCTAAAGGTTTCATTTTCTTTTGCAAGGAGAGGGCAAGTATCGTTAAACCTATCAATATAATAAAAAGTATTTTAAAAGCCAAAAAATGAGAAAGCCCGATAAAACGGAAAAAATCAAGGAAAAGCCCGGCTAAAAAAGAGCCGCTCGCGCCGGCAATGCCTAAAATAAAAAAGTATAAGATTCCCATGTCAAGAGTTTTTTCGGGCGGAACCAATCCAAAAAAGTAAGTCTGCGCGATTCCTTCGGAGCCAAGAAAGCCGAAGTTCAGCATGAAAAATAAAAACGCTAAAAAAAGAATAGAACCTGCTACGTTAGCAATAGCCGTTTGTGGAATAAAAACAACGGGGATTAAACTTATAAGCCCTAAAATCACGCAAACCAGGAAAAGCGGTTTTGCGCCAACGCGATCTACCAAAAATTTAACAATTAAGCCGACCATAAGATAGCCAAGCCCGCCAAAGACTGAGTACAGGGAAATTAAGCCGTCGTTATGCCCAAAAACTTCGCGGGCGTAAACAATGACAAATGTTCGCGTAACGCCTGACACAAGAATAACTAAAAAGAAAATTATTAAAAAAATCCGCAAATGATCATTGGAAAAAGCGTCTTTAAAAATATCGGCAAGCTTAGTTTTCTGTTTTTCTGTTTTAAACGGTGATGCTAAGTTATTGTCTGTTTCCTGTTGAATGGGAGGCTCAGGTACTTTTCTGATAACATACCCGCTTATTACCCCTGTGATTACTCCGATAACCAATAAAATAGAAAACACAAAAATTGGCGGCTCCATTCCAAGCACCATCGCTATCAGGAAACTCCCGAACATTCCAATCGCGCTATTGATGATCTGAATCTGCGTCATATAACTGCCGCGATCCGGGCCGCTTGCCAATAAACTTAAAACAGGATTATTTCCAATCATCCCTACGCCGCGGAAAAGATGAAATAAAAACACGCCCAATATAATTAAAAGAAGGGCGATATTTCTGTGACCTGCGTAATCTACAAAAGGAGCGGCAGCCGCCAGCATCATACAGATTGATCGCATTATCCATGTAAAGCTAAAAATCCCGATTATTGAAAACCTCTTTGCAAGTAATTTGCCAAGCGGAAGCAGAAATAACGCGATGTAAAAAGCGGCGCTCATAAGCCCGATATAGGTTGAGGAAGCGTCCAGCCTGAGGGCAAATAAAGTTATAATAATTCCTACCAACAGATTCCATGAAACGGCGTTTAAAACATTGAAAAAATTGTAAACGTCTCGCGCCTTATTCAAGCGGTAGGGTGATAATTGCGTTGTCATATTCAAACTTTATCAATCTAAAAAGCAAAATACAAGTAAGCGGAAACATATGTAAAGTTTTTTTTATGTTTTCATATTGTAATTTTATTGAATCTGTGGTATAGAATAAATATGATAAAAGAAGCGATTATAATGGCTGCAAAGAGAGAGGATCTTTCTTATGAATGCGCCGAAACAGTTATGAATGAAATTATGGAAGGGAAAGCCAGCGAAATACAGATGGCGGCTTACCTTGCGGCAATGTCCGTGAAAGGCGAGACTATTGATGAAATTACCGCATCCGCCGCGGGGATGCGTAAGCACTGCGTCAGGATATTACACGACATGGACGTGCTGGAAATTGTCGGCACAGGCGGGGATCATTCCAATTCCTTCAATATATCTACTACTTCCGCGCTTGTTATTTCCGCGGCGGGGTTTCCTGTCGCAAAACACGGCAACCGCGCGGCGACAAGTAAAACAGGAGCGGCGGACGTTCTTGAAGCGCTCGGCGTCGATATAAAAATCCCCCCTGAACAAAGTTTGAATCTTTTAAAAACCATCAATCTTTGTTTTCTCTTTGCGCAGAACTACCACATTTCAATGAAATATGTAGCCCCCGTCAGGCGCGAACTTGGCATTCGCACAATTTTTAATATGCTTGGCCCTCTGGTAAATCCAGCAGGCGCGAACATGGAATTGTTAGGCGTGTACGAGAATGATTTGGTTGAACCGATGGCGAAAGTTTTATGCAATCTTGGAGTAAAAAGAGGGATGGTTGTTTACGGCCAGGATGGGTTAGACGAAATCTCTCTTAGCGCTCCAACTACAGTCTGCGAATTACGTGACGGGTTTATTAAAAGTTATGAGATTAAACCCGAACAATTTGGATTTGAACGCTGTAAAAAAGAAGATATGTTAGGCGGAACTCCGGAGGAAAACGCGCAAATAACAAGAAGTATTTTAGCGGGAGAAAAAGGCCCCAGACGAAACGCAGTGCTTCTTAATTCCGCTGCCGCGATTCATATCGCTAAGCCTGAAATAGGCATAAAGGAAGCCGTTGCCATCGCGGCAGAGGCAATCGATTCAGGCAAGGCAAGCGAACAACTTAAAACATTTATTTCTATGTCGCAGAAGAAAACAGCTTAGGAGGCTCCCCTCTTGAAAAGCCCCCCCGCTATCTTAGGCAAAATCGCTTCAAGCACGCTTGTCCGCGTGGAAAAAGCAAAAAATGCCCTCCCTTTTGAACAGGCGCGGGATAAAGCAATTAAGTTAGCTGAAACTGAACACGCTGATAAAAATCGCCTGCCCTTTGAAAGCGCTATTGCCGCTGGCGGGCTGTCATTTATCTGTGAGGTAAAAAAAGCGTCGCCCTCAAAAGGCGTAATCGCGGAAAATTTTCCCTGGTTGGAAATCGCGAAGGAGTACGAAGAAGGCGGCGCTTCGTCGATTTCCGTGTTGACAGAGCCTGAGTTTTTTTTGGGAAGCGATAATTATTTACGCGAAATTTCCGCCACTGTGAAAATTCCGACGCTCAGAAAAGATTTTATTATTGACAAGTACCAAATTTACGAAGCAAAATTATTGGGAGCGAAAGCGATACTTTTAATCTGCGCCCTGTTGGAACAACAAACATTAGCTGATTTTATTGCCGCCGCAAGAGAACTTGCTTTGGACTGCCTTGTAGAAATCCACAGCGAAGAAGAAGCGCGGGAAGCTCTTACTTCGGGAGCGCGTATCATCGGCATTAACAACCGAGATCTTACCACGTTTAGTGTTGATACGGGACTGACATCACGCTTAAAAAAACAACTTCCTTCAGGGATACTGACTGTAGCGGAGAGCGGCATAAAAACAGCGGATGATATCCGCGAATTAAAAAAAACCGGCGTGGACGCTGTTTTAATTGGCGAAAGTTTGATGAGAGCGGCGGATAGAAAAGCGTTTTTAAAAGAATTGGTATCTACTTGATGGAAAAACAATAAATATTTTACCACGAATCGGCACGAACAAAAAAGTTTTATTTGGGTAGCTACGCGCTACATTAGTTAAATATTTATTGACAATAGTAAATTTAAGATATAAAATAATATTAATTTGGAGGAATATATGAAAAAAATACTGTTGTTTCTAATTATGTTCTGTATAGGCTATAGTCTCTTTGCTTTTGATTCTTCATTAATCGGAAGTTGGGGTCTCATTAGTGGCAGTGAAAAACACGAATTCATAAGATTTAATCGTAATGAATTCATTTTATTAGATACATTGTATCGGCAAGGTAATTATCAAGAAATGAATGATACAATTTATTTTGAAAAAGATGGTGATTCAGCAATTTTACAATATTTTCTATTGTCCGCTAATAAATTACTGTTTATTATATGGAATGTTGATGATACAAAGGAGTCTATAACTTTGATTTTAACAAGATTATAGAAATTGATGTATAATAATTATATAAAGAGTAAAATTAATTTCTATTTATGCATTATGTGCTTATTTGCCGCAATTTCTTTATCGAATTGCGTAAAAACGCACCAAAATGATTTTTCCCAGTACAATTTTTCATTAAAAGATACGTTATCTATATTTCTTTTAAATAATGAAAGAGGCTATTATTTTTGCATACCTGTTCAATATACCGGTAATTATCAGATTGCAAGATTTGAATTTGATAAAGGTAATATATTAATTGGCGATTATGATATTCTATTGAAAAGAGATGAAATAAATATTTCAGTATATTTAAACGAGACAGCGGATGAAGATGGAAATCCACTCGAAGAATTTAAATTAATTTATCTTAAAGAAAATGGCAAAGTATCAGTTTCAAAAATTGCCGAGCCGTTAGCGGTGAAAAATGAATTTGATTTTATGATGAATTATTACTATATTTTTATTGAAAAATATCTTTCAGATAATGATATGAAAAATATAATTAATGAATATAAAAAGAAAAACGTTAATTCCAATATGTCTATTTGGTACGACCTTACTATTGACAATGAAGAGCAAAATGGAAGCGGGCTGTTAGATGATTTTGAACTCTATAACGGACTTGCCCTAGATCCCGCATGGTTTCCTCAAAATCTGAATTTTTTTAAGTCTAAATATATGCTAAAATAAAGTAAGGAGATAATTTTATGAAAACAAAGTATTTTGGGGTATGTGTTTTAGTATTAATTGCCGTATTTGTATCTGGTTGTGATAAAGAGAATAATCGGCAAAACCAAAGCACAATCTCTGTTTTTGGAACAGGCACTGTATCAGTCCAGCCGGATGTAATTCAAATGAGCATTACTTTAAGTAAGGTCGCGCAAACGACTAAGGCGGCTCAGGAAGAAGTGACTAGAATGGTCAGGCAGGCGATGAAAGTGCTAAAAGACGCGAACATTGAAGATAAAAATATAAATACCGCATCGCTGGAATTTAACTCGGAATATGAATATACAAGCAGACGTATTCTTGTCGGACAGAGAGCCAGGCAAAGTATAACTTTTTCTATTGAAAATATAACTGATGACAGCGAAAAAGCGTCATGGATAATTGATCAGCTTATTCAAATAAACGGGATAGAATTAAATCAGGTAAATTACAGCATAAAAAACACAACCGAATATTATGTTAAATCCCGCGAGCTTGCGTATAAAAAAGCCGTTGAAAAGGCCAATCAGTACGCGGAACTGTCGAATCTTAAAATAATTAAAGTATTAAGCATATCGGATCAGGGGACGCAGCAAGTTTCACCGACAAGCAACGCGTTTCGCAGACAATTAGCTGATGAGGCGTTGCAAGCTGAAGCGGATACTTCAACAGTATTACCGATAGGTGAATTGGAAATCACGACTAATATATCAGTAGTATTTTTATTAAAATAAAACATGGACTTATTGCGTGTAAATATGCTACATTATAGCCATGCGTATTAAAATATGCGGATTGTTCCGCGATGAAGACATTGATTATATAAATGAGTCCCGTGCGGATTTTGCCGGTTTTGTATTTGCCAATAGTCCAAGGCAGGTCTCCGCTCCTCTTGCCCAATATCTGCGTTTCCGTCTTGCTGACGAGATTACTCCCGTCGGCGTGTTTGTAAACGCGCCTATCGCATTTATTACTGAACTTTACCATAACGGCATTATTTCCATTGCTCAGCTTCACGGCAATGAAGATGAAAGCTATATCACGCAGTTAAAAAAGTTAAGCAAAACAAACATCAGGCAAACTGTTATTCCGCCGATTAAAGTGATAAAAACAGTAATCTTCGGCAGTACATCGCTTAATTCGCAGTTAAAAGCCCTGTCAAATTTAGTGGATTATTTTTTAATTGATTCAGGCGCCGGTTCCGGCAAGACATTCGATTGGAAACAGCTTAGCTCAGTTAAATTCCCAAAACCCTGGTTTTTAGCAGGCGGCATCAACATAGAAAATATTGAACAGGCAATGGCGCTTAAACCGTTTGCTATTGACGTTTCAAGCGGAGTGGAAACAGACGGTTTAAAAGATCGGAAAAAAATATTAGAATTAACTGAAATCTTAAGACAAGGATAACTTTATGAAAGACGCAAAAATATTCTCCGGTAGATTTGGCGATTACGGCGGACAGTACATACCCGAAACATTGATGAACGAGATCATCAATCTTGAAAAAGCCTACAACCATTACAAAGATGATCCCACGTTCAAAGCTGAACTGGATGCGCTTTTAAAAAATTATGCGGGGCGCCCTTCTCTCCTCTACTACGCTGAAAAAATGACCCGCGATCTTGGCGGAGCCAAAATTTATCTGAAGCGCGAGGACTTGAACCACACCGGCTCCCACAAGATCAACAATGTGCTTGGGCAGACGTTACTTGCAAAAAAAATGGGCAAAACAAGAATTATTGCCGAAACAGGAGCGGGCCAGCACGGCGTTGCTGCGGCGACTGCTGCGGCTCTCTTGGGAATGGAGTGCGAAATCTTCATGGGCAAGGAAGATACCGAGCGTCAGGCGCTTAACGTCTACCGCATGGAGTTGTTAGGCGCAAGAGTTCATCCTGTAACATCGGGAACAATGACGCTCAAGGACGCTGTTAATGAAACTATGCGCGAATGGGTAAGCAGAGTCCATGACACGCATTATGTGCTTGGCTCGGTGATGGGGCCTCATCCCTTTCCCATGATTGTACGCGATTTTCAAGCAGTGATCAGCAAGGAGGCAAGGGAACAGATACTTGCCGCGGAGGGGAAACTTCCCGCTGCCGTGCTTGCCTGTGTCGGGGGCGGCAGTAACGCTATGGGTATTTTTTACAATTTCATAAATGATTCGGGAGTGAAGCTGATCGGCTGTGAAGCGGCAGGTTCCGGTATCAACACTGAAAAACACGCAGCTTCAATCGCAAAGGGGACGGTCGGTATTTTTCATGGAATGAAATCCTATTTTTGCCAAAACGAAGAAGGGCAAATCGCTCCCGTGTACTCAATATCGGCGGGGTTGGATTATCCCGGCATCGGGCCTGAACACGCTTGGCTGCACGACACCAAACGCGCGCAGTACGCGCCAGTCACCGATGAAGAAGCCGTCTGCGCCTTTGAATATCTTTCCCGCACGGAGGGAATTATCTGCGCGATAGAAAGCGCCCACGCCGTAGCCCACGCCCAAAAAATAGCGCGTAACTTTTCCGCCGATGAAAGCATGATCATCTGCCTTTCAGGCCGCGGCGACAAGGATGTGGCTGCAATTGCCCGTTACAGGGGGAGAGAATTACATGAGTAATATACAAAACGCTTTTAAAAACGGCAAGGCGTTTATCGGCTTTGTTACGGGCGGAGACCCTAATATTGAAAGCTCAAAAGAGTTTATTATGCAGATGATAAAAGCCGGCGCGGACATAGTAGAAATAGGTATCCCTTTTTCTGATCCAATCGCGGAAGGGCCGGTCATTCAAGAAGCGAATAATCGCGCCCTTGCCGCCGGAACAACCGTGGAAAAATTATTTACCCTTGTCGCGGAATTGCGAAAAGAGACAAGCGTCCCTCTTTTGTTCATGACATACGTCAACCCTGTTTTTCATTACGGACTGACCACTGGCAAACCTAATGGTTATTCAGGCTACGACGCTTTTTTTAAACGCTGCAATGATGTCGGCTTAGACGGCATCATCATTCCCGACCTGCCGTTTGAAGAACAGCCGCCTGTAAAAGAAGCGGCGAACAAACACGGTATCGATCTTGTCTCGCTAATCGCTCCAACTTCACAAGAGCGAATAAAAGAAATAGCGAAGTCCGCTTCCGGTTTTATCTACCTTGTTTCTTCGATGGGCGTAACGGGAATGCGAAGCGAAATAACCACAGACCTTGCCTCAATTACCGCAGCGATTAAATCTGTAACATCAACGCCCATCGCAATCGGGTTTGGCATTCACACCCCAGAGCAGGCGGCGCAAATGGCGCGTATTGCCGATGGAGTAATTGTAGGAAGCGCACTTGTAAAATTGTCGGCGCAGTACGGAACAGAAGCGGCGCCGCACATTTACAGTTATGTGAAAGAAATGAAAGAGGCTGTTATCAACTTTTAATACATTGGAAGGTTTTCTATCAATATGGTTATAAATCTTGAACAAAATGATTTACAAAAAGACATTGAAATATCAATTAAATACCCTGTAAAGAGCAAGATTGTAGAGCGTATTGTCTCATTTTTAAAATCGGTTGACACTCAAATAGAATGTTATTCAGATGACATTGTAAAACTTGTAAATGTTTCTGATATTTTTTACATTGAAAGCGTTGACGGCAAAACTATCGTCTGCTGTGAGAAAGAAAAATATCTTGTTAAAAGCCGCCTGTATCAGATATACGAAAAATTAAAAGATAACGGTTTTATACAAATCAGTAAATATTGCGTTTTAAATATTAACAAGCTGGACAAATTCAGGCCATTGGACAATAATCGTCTTGAAGCGGTATTGTCTAATGGAGTTTATTTATGTATTACCAGAAAATATATTTCCGGTATAAAACAGATATTACAGGAGATGAATAAATGAAAGGAATAAAAGATATAATAAATTATATTATGTTTGTTACCGGCTCCGCTTTAGTTATACTGGCGGTATTTTCGATGTTGTTTAACGTTGAAATTCATTTTGTTCCCGTTGTTTTTGAAATTTTTGCCGCAAATATTGTTATTATTCTGGGTCTTTTCCTGCGATGGAAATTTGAAATCCGTAATATAATTTTTGAATATTTGATTGATATCAGCTATATAATCGCCGTTCTTATCGTATTTGGCCTTCTTTTTGATTGGTATTCCGCAATATCGGTGTGGCTTCTTGTTGTAATGGCGGTGATAATCTATATATTTGCAATGATAATCTCAGTTACCAAGATAAAAAATGACGCGAAAGAATTAAACAAATTACTGCAAAAACATCAGGAAAAGCAGTCTGATAATGCATCTTAGCGTCAAATTTACGCATCTTACTTAACTTTCTGTTATTTTTAAAAAGCAATTTTCTATAATTTCAACATGGAGAACAATATGTTGAGAAAATTGCTTTTATTATGCGTTTTAATTTTAGTTGTTGAAAGTTTATTTGCGGAAAATATTCATACAACTATAGAGATTAACGGAGTAATCGTGAATGGCGGTTTGGTATATGTCGCCGTATACTCAAATAAAAATGATTATAAAAACGAAAAGGCTTTTGCCAATTTTATCTTACAGCCAAATATAACTACCTTAACGCATTCTTTAGATTTGCCGGACGGTGAGTATGTAGTTTCTGTTTTTCAGGATAAAAACGGCGATGAAAAACTCAATACCATTTTATTTGGCATACCGTTAGAGCCTGTCGGTAAAACTAATTATAATCTAAGGGGAGCGCCGGGCGGTTTTAATACATTGAAAGTGCCGATAAATAACAATTCGACAAAACTAATTGTCAACATAGGAAAAGTAAAAGCGTTGGGGGTAATATGAAAAAATATATAGAGTGTATTTTCCCATTTCTAATTGGTACTGTTTTGTCCGTTTCAATGGGTTTAACGATATGGGTTGGATTTTTCTTTGTTTTTATCCCAGTGGGATTAAGCATGTCAATTGGCATTTTCCTCAGTATTCGATTAAATAATTCAGACTTGGGAAGAAAAATCAGCCTTTCTATGATTTCGCTGGTTTTTCTGGTTTTTCTGGGAGTAATGCAGAGAGAAAATATGCAGATCGAAGAAACTGTAATTTATCTGGCATATTTTATAACCACGGGAATTTTTACCCGCGTCTTAATTCATTATTCGATAGCAAAAGTTTTTGGTCCGCTTATTTGGGGCAGAGGTTTTTGCGGCTGGGCTTGTTATACAGCAGCGTTACTCGAATGGCTGCCGATAAAAGAAAACAAACCCGTACCCAAAAAATATACTTACATAAGGATACCTGTTTTAATTATTTCATTATTAATACCTTTTATACTAATTCAAAGCGGGTATGACTATTACGCGAAACATATAGATTCCTCTATCACTTCTTTCATAGAACACCGCAAGTTCGATCAATTTATCTGGTTTCTTGTCGGGTATATATCGTATTACATAATAGGAATAATATTGGCATTTGTATTTAAGAAAAAACGCGCCTTTTGTAAAATATTTTGCCCTGTTTCACTTATTATGAAACTGCCAACGCGCATTTCATTAGTTAAATTAAATCCAACAGGAAACAAATGCATAAAATGCGGGAAATGCAACGAGGTATGTCCGATGGACGTAGATGTAAGAAAATATATTGAAAACGGACAAAAAATTTTATCAACTGAATGTATTTTATGCGGAAATTGCAAAAATATATGTCCGGTTAAGGCTATAAAGTAAACGCTTGTTGTAACGAGGCCGCTGGCAGTAGCATACATCATTGTAATGGTATATAATTTATTACTATGGAACAAGTTAAAGAATTATATACGATGATTAAAGAAGCCAAACACCTTGTCGCCCTGACAGGCGCGGGCGTCAGCACGCTTTCCGGCATTCGAGACTTTCGCGGCAAGAACGGCCTTTACAACGATATGGACGCGGAAAAAATTTATGACATCAGCTATTTTGAAAAAGACCCTTCGTTTTACTACAAAATGTCGGGTTCTTTCATTTACAATCTTGATGAAAAAGAAGCGTCCATTGTACACATCGTGCTTGGAGAACTTGAAAAGCGCGGTTATCTAAAAGCGTTGATTACGCAAAATATCGATCTTTTGCATCAAAAGGGCGGAAGCAAGAATGTGATAGAGATTCACGGCTCGCCTTCAATTCATTATTGTATGCGATGCTCTGGCGTAAGGGTGAGTTATGAAGAAGTAGCGGCTATTGTCCACAAGGGAGAATTGCCCAAGTGCCCAAAGTGCGGAAGGGTATTAAAACCGGCGATTACTTTTTTTGGGGAGAGTCTTCCTGCTGACGCGTTAAGAAAAGCGACGGCGGAATCGCAAAAAGCGGATTTGATGCTTGTGCTGGGAACAAGTTTGACTGTCTTCCCTGCCGCCGGTATGCCCCAATACACTTTGCGGTGCGGTGGTGAAATTGTCATTGTAAATAACATGCCCACTTCACTGGACGGCAGGGCGTTACTCCATTTTGATGATCTTGGCTCGGTCTTCGAGGAATTGCAAACTTGCCTAAACTCTGAGAATTAAGCCCCGCTTAATTTATCCAATGCCCTCTGCACCCGCTCAACAGATTTTTCCGCTCCTAAAATACGAAGCGATCCAAAAAGCGGCGGACTTACGCGGCTGCCCGTAATCGCGACACGCAATGGCATCATAAGGTCTCCAAGTTTTATTTCCCTTTTTTCCGCCTCCGCTTTTATAAACTCCTCCGTCTTTTCATCGTTTGGCATTTCAGCTAACTCGCACGCAAGCTCCTTGCCTATCTGCAAAATCTCAACCGTCTTCGCAAGATCGCTCTTTTTAGGAATAAACTCTTGCGCCGCCGGAATTTCCGGCTCTTTAAACAAATAGGCTATTTTTTCATGTACTTCGCTAAGGAAGACAAGCCTCTCTTTTACAAGCGGCATTGCGGCGGTAAAAATTTTCCTCTGCTTCTCCGATGGCTCATAACGCTGTGTTGGCGTTTCGTTTCTTTCGTTCTCTACGCCGCCAAACAATCCCGCGTCTATCGCAAAGGGAAGACAAAGAGAGGCAAGCTCTTCATCGCTCATCATTCTGATGTACTGCCCGTTGTACCATTCAAGTTTTTTATAATCAAATACCGCCGGAGCTTTATTTAGTTTATCAAGACTGAAACGCTGGGCGAGTTCTTCGGGGGTGTAAATCTCTTTTCCTTCTTCGTAGGAAGCGCCTAACAGCGCGATGTAATTTATCAGCGCGCTAGGAAGATACCCCTGCTTGCGGAATTCATCAATGCTTGTCGCGCCGTGGCGTTTGGAAAGTTTTTTGCCGTCTTGCCCCATCACCATTGGAAGGTGGCAAAACTCAGGATGCTGCCAACCGAAGGCGCGGTACATAATCACATGCAGAGGCGTGGAGGCAAGCCACTCCTGAGCGCGAAGAACATGGGTCACTTCCATTAAATGATCGTCTACCACATTCGCAAGGTGGTAAGTCGGGAAGCCGTCAGATTTTAACAGCACTGGATCGGGGTTAATATCGTCGTTCTTCCATTCAATGTCTCCAAGCAGATGATCATGAAAGCGTGTCGTCTCTCCAAGCGGGATTTTTAATCTGACGGTGCAGGGTTCTCCTGCGGCGGCTCTTTTCGCGGCCTCCACTGGAGCAATGTTCCGACAAAGCCGGTCATAGCCGCTTTCTGAGGAATGGGCGGCTTCCCTTTCCTGCCGCACTTTGTCAATTCTTTCCGCCGAACAAAAGCAGTAATACGCCTGCCCTTTATCAAGAAGCTCCTGCGCGTATTTTTTATAGTGAGCGGTTCGCTCTGACTGTATATAAGGACTGAATGGGCCGCCGCAATCGGGGCCTTCATCCCATTTTATTCCAAGCCAGTTAAAAGTGTCGTAAAGGTTTTTCACATAACTTTCGTCATAGCGGGTTCTGTCGGTATCCTCAAGGCGCAGGATAAATTTTCCGCCGCCTGAACGGGCAAAGAGGTAATTAAAAAGCGCAGTCCTTATCCCGCCAATGTGTTGAAGCCCCGTGGGGGAAGGCGCATATCGGTCTCGTATACTCATTGATTTTATTATAGCAAATAAGTGAAGGTCTGTCATTATAACGGCAGTGATCGTTTCAGCGGTAAATAGGCAGTGACAGGCATTGTTTTCTGCTTTTTGCTGTCTTCCTATAAATCTTGTTAAATCACCTTTATTTGTTACTCTGCCTTATTTAGCCATAGCTATTAAGGATGGGTCACTTTCTATAGTAAGACAATAGTTTTCCTGATATGAATATACATCTAATAAAAAAAATAAATGTGATATAACAAACAATAATTTTGGCTGAAAATTTTCTGAATCATCATTAAGGCTTTCTTTTTGAATATCTTCAATGAGCATAATAAAATTTGTTATATAATTTTTTGATTTGCTCTTTTTACATTTTGGTAATTTGAACATCCTGCTAAAAATCTTTTTATCCAATTCGGAATTGTTAGGATCAGATACATTAAATAAATCAATAACATATTGCACGCTAAATATAAGAGCCAATTGTATATTTATTGTTCTTTCAAGGAATTTATTAGCATCTGGTTTTTTGCCAATTGGACTAGCTTTTAAGATTGCGCAGAAAAATGCCGCTGCGACTTTATGTCGATCCATTCTAATATATTCTTTTTCTTCTTCGTTGCATTGTTCTATCCGTTTGTGTATTAAGCTTTTATATTGTTCATAATATTCAAAAATATGTTTAAATCTATCTTCATCATTATATAGCTTGTTACTAAGTTCACAAAGTCTCTTTATATCTATTAATAACTTTTTTCGAAAACGCTCCTTAGTTTCTTCCTTCATAGCTGTACTTCCTCAGTAGATAGATTTATTTTTTGAATCAGTCAAAAACAACGTAATCCAGAATATCGTAATCTTTTTTATCAAAATCTAAATCGTCAATACTATCTTCATCGTTCATGTGAGACATTTTTTTTTCATACTCTTTATCTGTTAAATTTGGAGATGCTTCAAGTTTTTTTCTTGCATTAATTAATACAATATCTTCCATCATCTTTTCCCCTTAATCTTCATCTTTAAATATATACAAATTTACCACTGTTTTCCAGTCCCAAAAGCCTCCTTTTTACGGGCTTATAGACTCGCAAAGCAAGAGGCGAAAAAAACCGCAGGAAATTTAAAACCTTGTTATTATTTTATTACCTCTAAAATATTTTGTCTAGTCTAAAAATGAGATTTTTTTATTTGAAAAGGGCATAATCATCCTATAACAGGACATATTTTCCCAGTCTGGAAGTAATAATCTCCCTCATTGTTATTTTTGGAAAATATTCAAAATATATTCAATAAACCTCTATATCAAAAATTTTAATCGTTGAGGCTCCCATACCTAGATCATGATTACGCTGAAAAATAAAATTCTCTATTGTGTTCTTATTGAATGTTACCTGTTTGGCCCATTCAGGCTGTTTAAGGGCTGAATAAGGTATGTCTATTACCGAAACTTTGTTTTTTATCGTATCGAATCGATATTGGTAGCGTTGATAATCAGTCTTTATTTCTTCTGTGGTTACCGCCAAAACCCACGGTTTGCCGTCTCCGTATACTTTAAACCGTATTCCTTGCGCTGTTCTCGCCCTTTCCGCATTGCTTACAACGTCTCCAGTGTCTTTCGCCCACGCTTCAAGAAAACCATTCTCTGTTGTCAGATAACGGATAAGCTCTTTGGCGGCATTTGGATTTTTTGTTTTCGCGCTTGCGACAAGCCATGTTCCGCCCCAACTGTAAGGAACAGGCCATTGAATCATAGCCCAATCGCCGGAAGTGCCGGGCGCGTTGGTTTTCAGGACAAAATGCAAACCCCATGTTGGAAGAAAATACCCGAATGTTTCCACGGGATTCCCCTTATTATCTTTAAGCTCGCCCCTCATTCCCGCAAACCATTCATTCGACCATTGGCCTACGCCGCCGTCTAATCCGTTAGCATGAATATTTTTGATAAAATCCATACCCTTTTCTATGGCGGGATCGACATATAATTTTCCGCTTACAATCCACGGTTGGGAGCGCATGCTGAGAAACGGGTTAACAAGATCGCCTATGCTGGATATAACCACGCATTTCCCGCCTGACTTTTCTTTAAGAATCTTTGCCGTTTCTCGGTATAAAGAACAGGGTCCAACTTTTTTTGAAATTCTTCCGTTGGTATTATTGTCTGCTCAACTTGTACTGTGTGATGAGAAGGCGTGAAGTATTTATTGACCATCGTAGTCAGTAACATCTAAAACTTTACAAATATTACATCCAGAAGATTTCACACAAAGAACACAAAGAAAGAGAAGGACACAAAGAGAAATCAGAGGTTTTTGTCCGTTATCTTATCGTGAAATTTCAAGATCAGCTTTGAAACAACGATCTAAAATACCCATTTGTGATCTTTGTCCCTTATTTTTTAGATAATTTTATTTTACTCTTACAACAGTTCCTGAAAAATAATAAGTAGTTTCAGGATAAAAGATATAACCGACTATTTTTTTCTTGTCATTAAGCAAATTCGATATATTTATACGATACGAATTTGAGCCATTTCTTACTGAACGAACATCCATTTCATTTATATCAATATCTGGAAAATCTTTTGCGGCTTTTGCAAGTATAATAAAAGCGACTGGATTTGCTGAAAATGAATTCTCGTGAAGATCAGAAGGATAATTCAAACGATAATTAACCCATAGATTGTATTTACTAATATTCGTTGTATCACTCATTGTCACGGTTTTAGTACGAACATAGCTATCTTCATAAGTTTTTAAAACTGTTTCACCTTCTAACGGTGGCTTAGTAAACATTGCCAAGCCTCCGTTATTTACCAAAAAGTCTCTTCTTTCTAACGCTTTTTTTTCTTCGGTGGTCACACAAGACTGCAACAAAATAATAAATATCACTACAACGCAAATTGTAATAATAGGTGGCACTTGTATTTTTTTTACAGAAAACATTTTCATATAATATTCCTTAATATTATAGTATAACTTATAAAAAACAGAAAAACAACTCGAGGGACATAGTTTACTTGTAGTTTCAATACAAATTATTTGTCGAATACCTAGAAAAATAAAAAATTATTGCTAATTGCTCATTTTTGTATACTCTCCCACCCTTAATGGCAGTATGCTATTTGCAAGTTCGGGGTTTTGTTTAATCGCGTTGTCAATTTCAAATAACGGATAGAGCAGAGGCTCATTGCTAAGGCTGATAACGCCAAAGTGCATGGGGATTGAAATTTTCGCTTTTGTTTCCCGCGCAGCCATTAAAAACTCTTTTACATTCATGTGCGCGTAATGCATGAACCAACGCGGCTCATAAGCACCCGCCCCCATAATGGCGTAATCAATGTTCCAACGGTTCCCGAATTCCTTAAACCCGATAAAATAACCTGTGTCGCCAGAGAAATAAATTGTTTTCGCGCCTTTAATTATATAGCCGCCCCACAAAGTACTGCCGCCCTTTTGCCCTAACCGCCGCGACCAATGTTGGGCAGGCACAAACGTATATTCAATGCCGTCAATAATAATATTTTGCCACCAGCCAAGTTCGTGCGTTTTCTTCGCACCGTAACTTGAAACAAGTTTTTTTAACCCAAGCGGGACGATAAAGACAGCGTCTTTTTTCGCAAGCTGTTTTATGGAATATTTATCCAGATGATCATAATGATTGTGGCTTATTAACACTACAGGCTTTTTTGCCACTTTTGAAAAATCAAATTTTATTTTAACTTTTTTTGGCACAACCGCAGCCGCGTTTGAAAAAAACGGGTCTGTAAAAATTGTCTGCCCGTTCATCTTGATAATTATCGAAGCGTGGCCAGCGTTGGTAATGCTGTCAAAAGCGTTATCTGAAATATAGGAAAAATCATTGGGTACTGCGCCGTATTGGGCGTTTGACGGCTCTTCAAATTGCCCTTTGCTTCGGAAATATCGGCCCTTTCTTTTTTCTCTTTCCAACCAGGGGTTAAAAAACGTGCCATCATCGGCGACATTATTCGCGTATAAAAGAGCAGAATCCGGCGCGTGAGTTTTTTCATACCAGTCATCTTCCGAAAACTCAGGCGGAGGAGACGAGCATTTGGAAAAAGAAAAAAGCATAATTATTAATAAAAAACATAAAAGCAGTTTATCCCTTAAAACCACTATTTATATCCCCTTTACCTTCTTAAAGTTTACTTTCATACATATATAATACATAATACATCTTCTCGCGTATATAGCCCTTCAGCCCCTTTCTTCCCTCTTTGTGATCTTTGTCCCTTTGTGCTCTTTGTGAGAACTCTTGCGAATTAATGTAGAACTCATTATAATTATTTCCTACAGGTACAAACAGGGGGATTTTATGGCTAAAACAACAAAAGGAAAAAAAGAGAAACTATCTGACAAATTGTTTTTCAAGCTGAAAAATGGCTGGGAAGGAATTGATAAGAAGACTGAAAAAGAGGTTGAGGCGCTTGCCACATCGTACAAACAATTTTTAAATACGGGAAAGACAGAGCGCGAATGTGCCGATATCACTTGCGAACTTCTCACTGAAAACGGCTTTGTAAACATCGACACTTTGAAAGACAAAAATTTTACGGCAGGCATGAAGGTTTATCAGAATATCAAAGAGAAGTCAGTCATTGCCGCCGTCATAGGGAAGAAGCCCGTCATCGAAGGCTGCAATATTCTCGGCGCCCATATAGATTCTCCACGCCTCGATTTAAAACAAAACCCTTTATACGAAGACAGCGACCTCGCGCTCTTTGACACTCACTACTACGGCGGCATCAAAAAATACCAGTGGACAGCCATTCCGCTCTCCATGCACGGCGTATTTGTAAACGAAACCGGTAAAAAAACAACCATCAATATCGGCGAAGAACCGGGTGATCCCGTGTTCACGATTACAGACCTTCTGCCCCACCTTGCCAGAGAGCAGATGGATAAAAAAGGGACGGTAGTGGTAGAGGGCGAAGACCTTGATATTCTAGCTGGTTCGCGCCCATACAATGATAAAGACGAAAAAGAAAAAATAAAACTTTATCTGCTTGAACTGCTGAATAAAAAATACGGTATTACGGAAAAAGATTTTGCGAGCGCTGAAATTGAATTTGTTCCCGCTTTTAAAGCAAGCGATGTCGGCCTTGACAGAAGTTTAATCGGCTCTTACGGCCACGATGACCGCTGCTGCGTGTTCCCCGCCTTGCAAGCTATCACCGCTCTTGCGCGCGAAAAATCAGCCCCTAATAAAACATTGGTCTGTTATCTGTCAGACAAAGAAGAAATCGGCTCTGTCGGAAACACAGGCGCACGCTCCGTCAACTTTGAAAACTTCATCGCGCTCCTTTGCAGCGGCTCTCAGGCGGATCTGCGGCTATGTTTTTCGCGCTCCGCAATGTTATCCGCCGATGTCAACTCGGCGTTTGATCCAACCTACTCAGGCGTATTCGATAAAAAAAACTGTTCATTTTTAGGAAAGGGAATCGTGCTAACAAAGTACACAGGTTCTGGCGGCAAGGGCGGCGCAAGCGACGCCAACGCTGAATTTTGCGCTAAAGTGCAGGCGATTATGAGCCGCAATAAAGTCCAGTGGCAGTTTGGCGAATTGGGCAAAGTAGACAAGGGCGGTGGCGGGACAATCGCACTGTATGCCGCCAATTTGGGAATAGAAGTTATCGACTGCGGCATTCCCGTGCTGTCAATGCATTCGCCCTTTGAAGTGATCAGTAAGATAGACCTTTATACGACATATAGGGGATATGTCGCGTTTTATAGAGAGGCATGATTAGGAGAAGACTTCACAAAACATTATTCTCAAATTTTCTCTCGCAGAGGCGCAAAATTGTTGTTCGTAGGATCATCGTTTTCCCTTCAAGATTTGTAGTTAAACTAATATATCTAGATCAGCAATGAGCTATCGGAGAAGTACTTTGCGCCTCTACGCCTTTGCGAGAGGATATTCTTCGGGAATAATTCAAATTTTTCTTTAACAGCGCAAGAAAATCGTTACGCGCCATTTCCTCTCCGCCAAGACTGATTATATGACTGCTCGGTATCTGGCAGTCAATAAAGCTGAGTCCTCCAGCAAAAAGCTTTTCTGCAAAAGTAAGGAACGCCGCTTTTGAGGCGTTCGGAACGTTAGAGAACATTGATTCGCCAAAGAAAACTTTGCCAAGCAGTACCCCGTAACAGCCGCCGACTAGTTCTCCGCCCTGCCATGCTTCGGCGGAATGTACAAAGCCAAGCTGATGAAGTTCCGTGTATGCTTCGATTATGTCCTCTGTAATCCATGTTCCGTTTTGACCGGGACGCTTTTTTTCAGCGCAGTTTCTTATTACTCCGTCAAAGTTTTCATCGTAGGTTATTTTAAAAACATTACCGTTTAAAATTTTTCGCATGGAGGATGAGACATGCAGTTTTTCGGGAAAAATCACACAACGGGGATCGGGAGACTGCCAGATGATTGGATCGCCGGGGGAGTACCAGGGAAAAATTCCTTGCTCGTAAGCGGAGAGCAGCATCCCTGGCGAAAGATTGCCGCCTACTGCGATGATACTGTCTTCACATTCATTGGGATTGGGAAATTGAAAATACGCGGTTGTATCAAGGTAGGGAAAATCAGGATCGGGACCGGGACGAAAACGCGGCACTAATTTTCCGCTGTTAAGGCTTGAGTCTCTTCGATGTCCATGCAGTAGCCGTCGCGCCAGTCCACAACGGCGCTTCCCCCTTCGCTCAGGCTGCCAAACAGGACTTCATCCACAAAGAAACTTTTTATTTTTTCTTCTATTAATCTGCTCGCGTTTCTTGCGCCAAACTCTTTGCTATAACCTTCTTCCGCCAATTTGTCCACACAGGTTTCTGTAACGGTAATGGTTACGTTCTTTTCCGTAAGCTGGGCGGTAAAAGCGTCCAACTCTTTTTGGACAATGGAAACCATAATGTCGCGCGAAAGATGGCCAAAACGGACAATCGCGTCAAGCCTATTGCGGAATTCAGGAGTGAAGAATTTTTCTACCGCGCTGTCAATCGCGCTGTCGTCTTGAATTCGGTCCCCAAAACCGATAAGCCCCTTGCCGATTTCCCTTGCGCCAGCGTTACTTGTCATTATCAAAATTACATTGCGGAAGTCAGCCTTACGCCCTTGATTGTCGGTAAGGGTGGCGTAATCCATAATTTGCAGAAGTATATTGAAGATGTCGCTGTGTGCTTTCTCAATTTCATCGAGTAATACCACAGCATGAGGCTGTTTGCGGACAGCGTCCGTTAGCTGACCTCCGTCTTCATAACCGACATAACCAGGCGAGGAGCCGATAAGGCGCGAAATTGTGTACTTCTCCTGATACTCACTCATGTCAAAGCGTAGCATAGCGATCCCCATAATTTCAGCTAACTGCCGCGCCAGTTCCGTCTTGCCGACTCCGGTCGGCCCGACAAAGAGGAAGTTTGCGACAGGTTTGCCGTCCGCCCTGAATCCCGCCCTAGAACGTTTAACGGCTTTTACCACCGCAGATATCGCGTCGTTCTGGCCAAAAACCCTTTGTTTAAGCCTCGCTTCCAAATCTTTAAGTTTGTCTTTTTCGCTCTCGCCCACAGACCTCTGCGGTATACGCGCGATTTTGGAAATAACAGTCTCAATAACAGGAAGGGTAATTTCTATCTTTTCAATTTGCGCGTCCTGTACTGTTGAAGGCTTGTGCGTCTTATCAGCCGCCGTCTTATCAGCCGCAGTTTTTTCAAACGCTGACCTTTCTGTCATTGTCATTTCAGCCGCGAATAAATCCGGTGTTGACGCTTCTGCCGTTTCGTCTTCCGCGCCTGAATCTTCCAGCGAATGTTTGTACGCTTCTATCCGCGCGTAAGCGCCGGCTTCGTCAATTACATCAATGGCTTTATCGGGCAGACGGCGCTCTGTGATAAATTGCGCGGAAAGACGCACGGCAGTCTCCACAACCTCGTCGCTGTAGTGGACATGGTGGTAGTCTTCGTATCGGCCTTTAACGCCCTTGAGTATGTCAATTGCCGTTTCTACAGACGGTTCGTTAATATCAATTTTTTGGAAACGCCGAGAAAGCGCCCGGTCTTTTTCAAAGAACTTGTTGTACTCCTCGTGCGTTGTAGAGCCGATACAGCGGAGTTTGCCCGAAGTGAGCGCGGGCTTTAGCAGATTGGAAGCGTCCATCGCTCCGCCTGAAACTGCTCCCGCTCCGACAAGAGTGTGAATCTCATCGATAAAAAGAATTGATTTTTCTTTTTTTAAAAGTTCCTCAACAATGCGTTTTACCCTTTCCTCAAAATCGCCCCGGTACTTGGTTCCCGCAAGGATAGAACCCATATCAAGGGCGTAGATATTAAAGTTTTTAAGAAGCGGCGGCACATTGCCAGCGACAATTCGCTGGGCAAGCCCTTCCGTAATTGCCGTCTTTCCTACGCCGGAATCCCCAACATGAATAGGATTATTTTTCATTCTTCTGCAAAGCACCTGCACAGTACGGTCAAGCTCGTCTTCCCTGCCGATTACAGGCTCCAGTTTTTGCTCCTTAGCCAAAGCGGTCAAATCTATCGCGTAACGCTCAAGCATTGTTTTTTTGCCCGCTTTTTTTTGTCCGTCGGCATCCTCATCTATACCGGCGTATTTTTCGCCCTTTTGAGAATTTAAAAACGAATCGTTGCCATAACTGTGGGACAGTACCTGCAAAAGTTCCAGCCGCCTTATTCCCGCCTTGCGAAGATAATAGCTGCTGTAACATCTTTCTTCATCGTAAAGGGAGACAAGAATATCTGCCACATCGATCATGTCTTTTTGAGCCGACTTGCAATGTATCAAAGCGCGTTCAATGATGTTGTGAAAACCCACGGTCTTTGTAGGTTCCCCGGACGTAATCGGCATTTTTTGCTCAAAGAAATTTTCCATTCCATGTTTAAGCTGGGCTAAATCAGCCCCGCATGAAAACAACACCCCCTGAACTTCATCAAAAGCCAAAGCCGCGTAAAGTATATGTTCGGGAGTAAGGTACTCATGTTTTCGCACCTTTGCTTCATTATACGCCGCGTCAATAATCGCCTGTACATGACCGGAAACTTTCATTTTTCATCCCCTATATAAATATAACATAAGTTATCATTCTCTTCTATAGATCAATTCTATACGCTAAATCGGCTCCACAATACACATAAGCGGAAATTCATTAGCCTTTGCCATCGCGTGTACCTGCTCGGTTTTGGTCACGGCAATGTCCCAAGTATACACCCCTACCACTCCTCTGCCTTTTTTATGAACATCCAACATTATTTTACAGGCATCTTCAATGTTTTTATGAAAAATCTCCATCAAAACATCAACCACAAAATCCATAGTTGTATAATCGTCGTTTAAAAGAACCACCCTAAACTGCTCCGGTTCTTTAAATTTTTCCCTCGATTTTGAAGTCGGCTTTTCCTTGATTCGCGGTTCCATAAGATAATTTTATATAATTTGAGGGATATGGACAAGGGTTCCAAAAAGACTCACACGAAGAACACAAAGGGACAAAGAGCACAAAGGAAGAGAGGAGCAAGAGGGGAGTAAATTTAGAAATTGTATACTCTATTTTTTAGATATTCAGTGAAATGGGATACTATTTGAGAATCAACGTTTTTTTTGAGGGTTTTCATTAAATCCCATAGTTATTGAGTTGAGTTTTTTCTTTTTTGCGCTTGATTGCCAATTTAGGCAGTAATAATTGATAACACTCCAAATTCAACGCTAAAGTAGTACGCTGTAACAACTAATACTTTACAAAAATTATATCCAGAAGATTTCACAAAATGAACACAAAGAGGAATTAGGGGAATATACGTTATCTTATATCGAATAAAGGCAATAGATATAGTAAAAAGGGGGTGTAATTTATCTAAAGGTTTCAAGGAGGTGTAAGTTTTTATTTTTATTATACTAATTTAGTATGCGTTTTTTATTGTATTGCGTATATAAAATGTTAAACGCCATTATTTTTGAATATTTTGGAAAAATATAGTTGACAAATGTCAAATATTGTATATAATATGAGAAATAGGAGTGTATATGGCTTTTTCAATAATTGAAATTAATGATATTGGAAAGAAAAATGAATATTTAGAAGAGTTGTTTAGTTTACATTGTGATAATAGTATTAATTATGAATGTTATTACTTATGCGGGGAAGCCTCCGATGTTCTTTTCGCAGCATTTGATAATGATAAATTGATAGGATTAGTAGATGGATATAAGGAAAAACCTCCTCTAAATCAAGAAATAGGTTGTATTTGGGATTATGTGATATTATCAAAATATAAAGAAATGGAGGTTGCAAATAATTTATATAAGGCAATTGAAAAATATTTCTATGAAAATGGCTGTGAAAGAATAATAGTTACGTTTCCCTTTCTTGAAGATACAGAAATGAATAATGAAGTATATGAGTATGAATTGTATTCAAAAAATGGTTTTAGGGATATTGAAGTAGTTGCTGGATTACGACCCTATTCTGAATATCATTTACATAGAAGAATGATAAAATATTTAGATAAAAAGGACTTATGTTAAATTAGTTGTTAATATGATAATGTATGGAGGTTAATTATGTTGGGTACAGAAGAATTCAATCAAGAACTGGACGCTTTCGACCATTACGTACATCACTATCAAATGAAACCATTTATTGGGAAATATTGGAACAAGACTAAAAAATTATTAGTCATTGGTGAGAGTCACTATCCGCCTAAAAATACTGATGTAAAGTTAATAGAGGATTGGTATGAAATTTATATTGATGATGAAATAGCGGAAGCGGAAGATAAAAAACTGGCAAACGAACTTTATTCACATACAGATACTGCCAGTTGTATTAATTGTATGAAAGAAGAACTTAAGCCCCGTCAGCCTTATTCGAATATTGATAAAGCCATTCGTAAAACTGGATTTAACCCAACTGAAAGCGTGTTTTGTTATATTGCATATTCTAATTTTTATCAACGTCCTGCAGACAAATGAAAAAGTATTAATCCTTCGAGTTTTGATAATAAAATAGCAAATGAAACATTGAAGTTTATTATAGATATTATAAAACCAAATTATTTATTTTTTGTAAGCAAAAAAGCATGGGAGAATTATGATAAAAAAATATTTAATGAAGAAAAAATAGGGCATAGTGCCCATCCTTCACGAAATTGGTGTGGCAACTTGAAATCCCAAGACTTCACAAAGTTTTATTCAAAAGAAATTGTAACGGCAAAAGAATCTTTTATGGATTTTATCATATATCATAAAATATTTGAAGGACAATTGTAAAAGATTGTGAAATAACTAAAATTAACGCTGAAGAACATGCAACAATAAAATAGGCTTATAATATGGACTACTTATCCCTGTTGAGCAGACACAGAAAGTTATTGTAATAATATATTAAATAATTATAAAAGCAAAAATAACGGCATTTAACAGGTCGGTAACTGTACGCTGCCTAACGGCGGCTAGTTACCGCCGGAACGTTAGGCGTAATATATTTTGAAATATTTGGAAATATTTAATAAAGCATTGACAAAAATATGTATTATGGTATAATATTTTATGGAGGATAAAATGGGAACAAATATTTATAGATTTGAAAGTAAAAAAATAGTCGGTATAGATACATTTATTAACCAAAATGAATTGGAAGGAGATAATCTAAAATTTTCAAAGCTTTATAATAAAATATCACCATTTTATTATTTTAGTCTAAAAATATTTTCAAAAATAAAATTTGGTGGAGAAAATAAATTTAGAAATGATTTCTTGCAATATATAAAAGTAAATGATAATGATTTAGTATTAGAGACATCTGTAGGAACAGCGGATAATTTTTATTATATGAATAAAAATGCAAAATATTATGGTGCTGATGTTTCAATGGGAATGTTAAAAATGGCATTGAAACATACAAAAAAATGGAACATAAACGCTGAATTAAATTGTTGTGAAGCAGAAAATTTACCATATAAAGATAATGTTTTCGATGTCGTATATTCTTGTGGAGGTTTTAATTTTTATAATGACAAACAAAAAGCCGTTAATGAAATGATACGTGTATCAAAATCAGGAAAAAAGATATTTATTATAGATGAAACTGAAAAGACAGTAAAGGAAATATACAAAAATGTTCCCGGAAAAGAATTATATGACAAAGAAAAAGCAAACGTGCCGATAGAATTTATTCCAAAAGAAATGAAAGATATAGACTGGAAAATAGTATGTAAAGGGTATATGTATATATTATCATTTAATAAACCATAAATAATAGTATAAAAGCAATTTTTACTTCGCCTAACAGGCCTGTATGCGCTTCGCCGCCCGTTGGGCGGCTCGGGTTCCGCAAAACGCCAGTCGGGCTAACGCCCTTTGTGGCGTTTTGCTCCACCACAGTTTTGCGGTTGCTGGAACGCTCCGCGTTCCTTTATCGCAACCGCAAAACCGTCGCATACAGCCAAAATGTTATGCAACAAAAAATAATAAATTATAATAGTTGACAAAGAGAAAAAAATATATATACTTATATTTGGAGATTATAATGTTAAAAAATACATTTGTTTCAGTTAATATTTTAATTTTGGTATTATTTGTTAATTCATGTGCGTTAATTGGTAATTCCATAAAAGACACTCGAATAAAAAATATGGATTATCCACAGCCAGATCTACCTACAAAAAATTCGTTAATTATTGATTTAACTACATTACAAGGACATGCGGAAGATTATGTTAAAGTTCATTCATTTGTTCGGGATGAAACATTTGAAATTATGATTTGGATACATGATATAAAAGATAATATTTGGAAAGAATATGGTTTAGCAAAATTAAAATATTTTGGTGATACAGATACTGTTAGCAAATCAATTAAAATATCATTAGATGACATAAAGTATGTCGGTATTGAATTTATCAATAATGAAAATTATAAAATAATTGTTTTTAAAAAAAATAATGATCTACAAATAGAGGTGAGGAAGTAAAACATTTATTGTAATATTTTTCGTCGCTTAACAGGTCGGTAAAAGTACGCACCTTCGGGGCTTTACCGCCAGACGTTAAGCGCCATATCTAAGATAGATATGCGAGATAACATAACGAAATAATATATATATGAAAAAAATAAGGTGAATAAATTTACTGTAATAGGTAAAAACCTCAAAAAACGGTTCTTGCAAGGTATTCCGTAAATATGATATAATATGATCCTATGAAATTAATGGGAAAAGGGGCTTATTTTGGCAAAAAACAAGACAAATAAGGTTAAATCTTCGTCAAATAAGGCAAAACAGTATGTTTATATTGTACAGGCATCCGATACCCTCTCTTTTTGCAAAATAGGTATAACCGATGATTATCAAGAAAGATTAAAAACTTATAATAATACAACAGGAAAACCAAAGAATATAAGTATATTTCAATACTTGTTTATTTGCGAAGCTAAAAACATGAAAAAACTTGAAGACGAAATAAAAGAAAAATTTAGACATTTAAGAGAAATACCGACTAAAGAAGTATATTTTTACAATAAAGATTTATTTAAAAGTTATGTCAATTTCATAAAACAAAATCCGTTGTTTGTAAAAGAAGTATACATAAAATCAGAAGAAAAAAAACAGATAACAAAAATTGTAAAAAAAACAACTCCGTCTCTTGAAGAAAGAGGGTTATCACAAAAAGATGTATTACAAAAGGCGCAAAAAGTAAATAATGACGAATTTTATACCCGATATGAAGATGTTGAAAAAGAACTGTCAATGTATAATAAAAGCATTTGGAAAAATAAAACCGTGTTTTGTAACTGCGATGACCCTGTTGACGATGATGATAGGCGCACGTCCGCGTTTACATTGTATTTTATACATCACTTCCAATATTTTGGCTTAAAAAAATTAATATGCACCCATTACAGCGGTCCTGTTGATTTATTTAATCAAGGCGCAAAGGGATATATATTTACAAAAACAGGTTTTAAGGAATTTAAAGAATATCCCGCAGGTTATACGGGAAGTTTTGATGATCCCCTGTCATTGAAAATACTTAAAGAAGAAACGGACATAGTATGCACGAACCCCCCATTTTCAAGAGCTTCTGATTATTGGAAAGTTACTATTGGAAGTGGAAAGAAGTTTTTAATCATTTCTAATATAACAAATCCTATAACACCAGCATTTATCCCATATTTTAAAGATAATCAGGTATGGGCTGGATATAACAGAATAGATTATTTCTTAAATCCAAAGAGGGAACTTGTAGAAGCAGCAGGGCACTGGTATACAAATATTCCTATAAAAAACAGACCAAAATATAAACATTTAAAAATAGTTCCGTTAAAAGACATACCGGAAAAATATAAAAAATATGACGACTCTAAAAAGTTGGTAGTTGATAATTGTTATATACCGAATGATTATAAAAAACCTTTTGCCGTATCAGCTCGTCCCATATTAAATGGATTATTGGAAAAAGGATATAAAATTATTCAGGAGACGCAATACTTTCCATATACTAATGGTAAAAAATGTTTTGGGAGGGTGTTAGTGCAGAAAGAATAAAATGTATTAAAAAATATTTGTATAAATAGTACCGACGTAGTAAGATAACGGGGTGTTGTTGGTACGGCGCTTAACATACGGTAAAAGTACGCCCCTTCGGGGCTTTACCTTTTATCGTTATGTGCCAGTTTGGGCTAAATTGATTAAAAAAATTTACAAAAATAATATTGACAAATACTCAAAAAAATAATATTATAAATTATAGGACTCACAAAATATATGAAATCGATAAAGAATATGAGAAATGATCTCTTTGAAAAAATCTTATTAGAAGTTAATAATGGTAGATTAAGAAGAGGCATTAAATTTAAAATATTCCATTTATATACAAATTCTATTGAAAAAATGTGGGACAAAATATTAAATATTGAAATGCTTGAATATTTATCTAGACCAATGGCAAACATCTCTATGATAAAAGAAAGCCTCCCTAAAAGTTGGGAGACTAATAAAGAATATGTATTTAAGGTATTTATTAAAGTATTTTTTAGATGGTTTATTCCAATCAGAGAGCATAAGGTAATTTTTGAAAAAATCAATAAAAATGAGAGAGTAATTATTTTAAAAGAGCAAAATAATATTGTAAAAATAATGAATCATAAAATGAGCTTGGTAAAAAAAACAGAAATGGTAACAGGAGGTATTGAAGAAGTGGAAATATATGCAGGAATATTTACATTATTTGTTGCTATATGGATAAGAAAATTTTATAAATATCGGCGAGATAAATTAAGAGAAATAGCTATTTTTTTATAAAAAATTATGTACGCCCAAACCAGCACATAACAAACGTTATACGATATTTGCAGTCGTATAATATACAGAATATGATATATATGACATTAAAAATAGTTGGTATAGCTTCGCTCAAATAGAATAAAATCCTCCAAAATCAGTACTTGCAACGTATTTTATGACTATGGTATAATAAGCTCCATGAAATTAACGGAAAAAAGGGCTTATTTTGGCAAAAAATAAAGAAAAAGTGCCTGCTGAAAGCAGGCAGTATATTTATATCGTTCAATCCTCAAAAGAAACGACAAAATGTAAAATAGGCATAACTAATAACCTTGAACGGCGGCTGAAAGAATACAATAATATGACTGGCAAATCTAAAGAAACCGTTTACCAATATTTGATGACCTGCGAAGTAAAAGACATGGCAACCGTTGAAAATGATATAAAATACCAATTCGTTACCCTTCGTGAAGAAAAAAGCAAGGAAATATATTTTTTTAACACATATTTGTTTAATGAATATGTCAAATTTATTAAATCTCATCCGTTGTTTGTAAAAGAGACATACATAAAAACAGAAGATAAAAAACAAATAGTAAAAATTGTAAAAAAAACAGCACCTTCTCTTGAAGAAAGAGGGTTATCACAAAAAGACGTGTTGCAAAAGGCGCAAAAAGTAAATAATGACGAGTTTTATACCCGATACGAAGATGTTGAAAAAGAACTCTCAATGTATAATAAAAGCATTTGGAAAAATAAAACCGTGTTTTGTAACTGCGATGACCCTGTTGACGATGATGAAAGGCGCACTTCGGCATTTCCATTATATTTTATTAAAAACTTCAGAGAATTAGAATTAAAAAAATTAATATGCACTCATTATAGTGGTCAGGTTGATTTGTTTAATCAGGGCACTAAAGGTTATGTTTTTACAAAATTTGGTTACAGAGAAATGGATTTTACTAAAGAATATCCAGAAGGTTATACAGGAAGTTTTGATCATCCTTTATCATTAAAAATTCTCAAAAAAGAAACGGACATAGTATGCACGAACCCGCCGTTTTCAAGAGCAATAGATTATTGGGAAACTATCATTAAAAGCGGCAAAAAGTTTTTAATCATTTCTAACATAGCAAATCCAATTACAAAAGCATTTATCCCTTATTTCAAAGATAATAAAGTATGGGCAGGCTATAACGAAGTGGATTGGTTTTTAACGCCTAAAAGAGAACTTACCAGAGCGTCAGGTTATTGGTACACAAATATTACTATTAAAAACAGGCCAAAATATAAGCAATTAAAAATAATGCCGTTAAAAGACATACCCGAAAAATATAAAAAATATGACGATTCAAAAATATTGTTAGTTGATAATTGTTATATACCGAATGATTATAAAAAACCTTTTGCCGTATCCGCCCGCCCAATACTAAATGGCATATTAGAAAAAGGATATAAAATTATAGATAAAGATTGGTCTTATATAGCAGTTATAAATGGCAAACAATGTTTTAGAAGAGTGTTGGTGCAGAAAGAATAAAATATTAAAAAATATTTGTCCGTTATCCTATCATAAATCCCACGCCCGGATCTCGGACAAAAACCCCCTCTTCCCCCTTTGTGTTCTTTTTGTGAAACTTTCCAATAATACCCGTCACTTAAAAAAACTAAACTTCCCAAATTTATGCAATTTGCCGTTGGAGCGTTTCGCGGTATCATCAAGAGATTTAAATATAAATGAAGCAAATGCCGATTCGTTTCCCGAGTCGGTAGTTGAAAAGCCCATTGTGAAATATGAATCGTTGTGGGCGGCGGAAAGCAAACTGGCAGTAAGGGCGCGGAAGGAGGCGAGAGCGGGGGGGCCGAGTAAATCCGCCGCTTCATCTTTTAATGATGATGAAGAAATATCGGGGTAAACCAGGGCGAGGGTTCCGCGTTTGCGGTTGTTAAAAACAGCCGCAAGTTCTTTTACAAGAAAAAACCATCCTTTTATGTGGTCGTTAATCATTATTTCAACATCGGAAAAAGAAAGATCAAAGGCTTTACCGCGAATGGAAGGCGGCGAGCAGATAAGTATCGCCTCGTCAATATGCTCAAGGCGGTTTTCCGCGGCAAGTATCAAAGTCCGGGCGGAAATAGGGCTTGACGGATTCCAGTCGAGGGACAGGCGTTTAGGCGTTTCCTGCGATGAACCCCTTACCGCGCCGGAAAATCTGTTTGGAATAAAAGCGGCGGCAAATTGTTCTACGCGGTTGCCCGTCTCCGCCTCGATAGCGCGGCTAATAGCCGATTCGTTTCCTGCGATGAAAATTCCTCTTGTCATAAATACAGTTTACAGATAGAAGGCTTTTATGGCAATATATAAATATGCTTACAGTAAAGGCCGCCATGATTGGCGATGTAGTAGGGAATCATGGCATTGAAACTCTGGAAGCAAAACTGCCGGAGCTGATAAAAGAACATCAAATTGATTTTGTCACGGTCAATGGCGAAAATGCCGCCGAAGGTTTTGGCATGACCGAAAATGACTTTAAGCGCATAATCGCCGCTGGCGCGGATGTAATTACTTCCGGAAACCACATCTGGGAAAAGCGCGAATTCTGGCATGTTCTGGATACTGAAAAGCAAATTCTTCGCCCGGCTAATTATCCGGCAGGTACAGATACAGATTCCGTTGTTTCCGGCATGGGATCTGCCTGTATAAATAAAAAAGGAATAAACTGGGTAGTTATAAATCTTCAGGGGCGTGAATTAATGAACGCCATCGATTGTCCTTTCAGATGTTTCGATAATCTTGTAATCGCCCACTCAGAGGTTGACTCTCTGCCTGTCATTCTTGTAGATTTTCACGCCGAATCCAGCCGCGAAAAAGAAGCGCTTGCCTATTATGCCGACGGGCGCGCTACGGTAATTGCCGGCACACACACGCACATTCAAACCGCCGATGAGCGGATACTGCCAAAGGGTAGCGCATATATCACCGATCTTGGAATGACCGGCAACGTTGACAGCGTAATCGGCATGGAGCCGAAAATTTGCATTGAACGCGCCCGCAAACAGGTTCTGTATCACATGGAAATAGCGGCGACAGATAAACCGGGAAAAATGCAGGGCATTATCGCGGAGATTGATATAGAGAGCGGAAAAGCGGTATCGATTAAAAGAATTTAAAAAGATTGACGGCTAATCGGGCTTCCAATCCAGATACCTTCGCCAAGATAATCCAGTCTTCTGCCTTCAATTAATATTTGCACGTCTTTTACATTTTGAAACTCTGTCACTGTCCAAACGATCTGCCTAAGCTGGGCGACATAACCTTCAACGCCAAAAGTGTTAAATAAAAAATCTTCGCTAAAATTGATGTATGCGGTATTTCCCCTAACGGTCGCGGAAAGTATCCTTGTGTTTCTCGGAATAAGATTAAGAAGTCCGCGGCTTAATTCTTCCGCCGTTGGACCGGCAAGCAGAGCGTTCAACGCGTCCTGCATTGGCGAATCAGAAACGGGAATTTTGCGCGTTACTTTTGAATGGAGAATCTGCCCGTCGCTTCCGACATTGGCAAAATAAATAGCCCTGTCTCTCGTTTGCGCGGGCGGCGTTTGAGTCGTTGTCGGGGTTTTTGGCTTTGTCTGCGTTTCAGCAGCCGGTTTTTTTTCAGGCTGAGTGTTTTGAGTTTTCGCCGGTTCGGTGGTTTGCGGTTTTGTTTCCTCAGAAGTCTTAGGTTTTGGCGCGGAAGTATCAATTACAACTGTAACGGGCTGCTCATCCTCCACTGGTAAAACTTCTTCTTCCGCGCCGGGAGGGGTGGTTAGGCGAGTCTTAAAAATATTAAAATTCTTTTTTATGGTAGCGGCATTCGCCATAAAAATACTGATAATAGCAATTACAAAAATCAGCCAAAAAATAACAACCGCCTGAGACCCTTTAGATTTTGAATTACCCGCAGTTTTCCTTGTCGCCACAAAATCATGATACGGTAAATTATAAATGGGGTCAAGGAATTTTACCGAAAAATTTCTCGCAAAGGCGCAGAGGCGCGAAGTTCTTGTCCGATAACCCATTATTAATCTAGATATATTAGTTTAACTACAAATCTTGAAGGAAAAACGATGATCCTACAAACAACAACCTTTGCGCCTTCGCGCCTTTGCGAGATGTCTTAACCTATATATTGTAAATAGAGTGAAGAAATAGCGCCGCTGCTTGCGAGACATTCAGGCTTTCGATGTTTCCGGTGCCGGGGATTCTTAGCAAATAGGAACATTGGGTTTTTACTTCTTTGGGCAGGCCTGTCTCTTCGTTGCCTAAGACTAGAACAACGCCTTGGCGTTTTTTTACAATGCCGCTTAAGTCGCCGATGCGCTGTCTTGCCCTTGTGTCAGTGCCGATTGTTAAAAGTTTTTTTGACGCGTCTTTTAAGAAGGCGGCTGAGTTTGTGATTTTACGTACCGTTAGGTGTTCAAAGCCGCCTTCGGCGATACGGTAGGCGCTTGTTGTAAGACGCGCTTCCGTGTCTTTTTCGTTTAACACAATGTAGCTCGCGTCGAAAAAGGCGGCTGCCCTGGCGATTGCGCCTAAGTTGTGATCATTGCCGACAGAGTGAAGAAGGACTCCTGTCTTTCCTTCGGCTGCCCACAGGTCAAGATCTTCATGGGTTAGCGGTTCAACTACGGGCTCTTCGATCATCGCGACTACGCCCTGATGATGGACGCTTTTGCAGATTCGCTCAAGTTCTTCGTCTTCGCAGAGTTTATAGGGGCGCTTGCGTTCGGCAAGCTGTTTGCATATACCAGTAAATGAGTTAAGACGATCTTCGCGTAAAAACAAACGGTTGATTGTCGCGGGATGATGCTCACCCACGGCAAGAACCGCGTTCATGCCACATACGGCAAGTTCATCTGTTAATTTGTTTAGCATTCGGCTCGTTACCTGTAACGCCTTTACTTGCAAATTAACCGTTAAAACTGTTTACCATCAACGGCGGCTGATGGGTAGCGTCAAGAGTGTCGCGCCACAGGCTGCTTTCCGGGTCTACTTTATTGCGGTGAGTAATAACCAAGCCAATCGGCAGATGAACAAATTCGTTATTTACAAGGCCGATGATAATTTTGGTTTTTCCCGCCATTGCCGCGTGTGCCGCCGCGTTGCCCAAACGCTCGCAGTAAATTGAATCGTCGGGATTCGCTGGCGCTGAACGGATCGCGTAACTTGGATCGATGTACTTTAAGTTGATCTCAATTCCCTTTTCTTCAAAATGATTGCTTATCCTTGATTTTAGATAAACGCCAACGTCTTCAAATTTAGTATTTCCGCCCGCGTCGGTTTTTTTATCTTTTATAAGCTGATCCTGCATTGCTCCTTCGGCGACGATAATAACCGCGTGTTTGCGTTTTACAATGCGCTCTTCCAAGTGATATAAAAATCCGTTGTAACCTTCCAAGTTAAACGGCACTTCGGGGATCAGCACAAAATTCACCTCGTGGCTTGCCAACGCTGTATGCGCCGCAATAAATCCGGAATCCCTTCCCATCAGTTTTACCAGGCCTATTCCATTAATCGCGGACGACGCTTCCATGTGCGCCGCGGAGACGACTTCCACAGCCTTCTGTACCGCCGTGTTAAAACCAAAAGAACGGTCTATCAGGGCAAAATCATTATCAACTGTTTTTGGTATTCCGATTATCGCTATTTTTAATTTTCTTTTGTCAACTTCACCGGCAATATCTAACATTCCCCGCTGAGTGCCGTCTCCGCCGATTGTAAAAAGCATATTCAAATTGAGTTTTTCCATCGCGTCAACAATCTTCTCTACTTCCCTGCCGCCGCCACGGGCGCTCCCTAAATATGTGCCGCCGATTTTATGAATATCGTCAACGCTGTCAGGATCAAGCTCTTTTACCCCAAACTGGGACTCCGGTAAAAACCCCCTGTACCCGTAACGAATGCCGGAAATCCTTGTGACCCCGTATCTGTACCATAAACAGCGGACAACGGCGCGAATTACGTCGTTAATGCCCGGACATAGGCCGCCGCAGCTTACAATCCCCGCGTGTACATGAGCCGGTGAAAAATAAATCAGCTCGCGGGGACCCGCTAATTCCAGAACTTGAGTTCTTTTAACATGAGGCTGTGGCCCCGGCACAACATACGGATTTAAGCGTAAAAATTTATCGTTCACAACATAATTGGCGACTTTATCTCCAAGTTCCCTGGACATTTTTAACGGCGAATGAACCGACGCTTTTCCAAGTTCTTCAATAGTAAAATCCAGATCATCACTTACCACCATAAACAACTCCTTTTAAAATAACATATATTATTCATTATAATGCATAGCTTGAGTTTTGTAACCATGTATGGTATATTAATCTTATGAAAATTACCCCTGCAAAAATGGGCAAATTTAGCCCAAAAATACTTGTTTTAATTGTTGTGGGAATATTGGCCCTAATTTTTTTGGGAACCAGTGTTTTTATAGTAGATCAGACCGAACAGGCGGTTATCACGCGCTTTGGCAGGTTTATCGGCATAAGGGAGCCCGGGCTTCACGCAAAACTTCCATTTGGCATAGATCGAAATTATACGGTGAATGTAAGAACAGTACAAACCGAAGAATTTGGATTTCGCACCACAAGGAGCGGAAGTTATCCCGCGTATTCAGATCAGGCGAATGAATCTGTTATGCTTACGGGAGATTTAAATATTGTCAATGTTGAATGGATTATCCAATACCGCGTTGTCGATCCAAAAGCGTGGACTTTTAACGTGAATGAAAGACGGGCGACAATACGCGACGTGTCTCGCTCGGCGATTAATACGCTTGTAGGCGACCGCGCGATCATGGACATTATGGGCGTCGAGAGAAGTACGATTGAGATTGAAGCATTGGCTACAATGAACAACAGATTCAGCGAATACGGGCTTGGCATTGACGTAATCGCGGTTAAACTCCAGAATGTTACTCCGCCGTCGGGAGTGCAGGAAGCTTTTGAAGACGTAAACAAAGCGATGCAAGACCTTGAGCGGCTTATAAACGAAGGACAGCAAGTCTACAACGAGGAAATTCCCAAAGCAAGAGGCGAAGCCGAGAAGACGATACAAGTAGCGCAAGGTTATGCGACAGAACGGGTAAACAGGGCAAACGGCGATGTCGCGCGTTTTAATTCCGTTTACGAAGAATACCGCCGCGCTCCCGAAGTTACGCGACAGAGGCTTTACTATGAAATGATCGAAGAAGTCTTTAAGGACGAGAAAAGCATGACGGTTATCGACCGTAATTTAAAAAATTTCCTGCCTATGATGAACATGGGAGGGGGAAGATAATGAAAAAAATAGTTACTTTTATAATAGTTGTCCTTGTAATCATTATTGGCATAGCGGTAGCCGGCCCCCTGTATGTTATTAACGAGGGAGAGCAGGCGGTAATTGTTCAGTTTGGAAGAATAACGGACGTTATTTCACAAGCCGGCCTTAAAGTGAAAGTTCCTTTTATAGACGAAGTTATCCGTTATCCCAAAAAAATTATGGCGTGGGACGGCGAGGCAAGAATAGTGCCGACGGCGGAAAGACAATTTATTTTTGTCGATGTTGTCGCCCGATGGCGCATATCAGACCCAAAGAAATTTTATGAGTCGATAAATACTGTAGACGCGGCGTATTCAAAACTTTCAGAAATTATTGATTCGGAAGTGCGTACAGTCGTGGCGGAAAACCCATTGCGGGAATCTGTCAGAAACTCCAATATTATTATGGAACGCTTGTCGCATGACGAAGCGGCGGTAATTGGGGAAGGTCTTGAGGTGGATATTTTAAGCACTACAAACCAGTCAAGTTCAAGTTATGAGCCGATTACAAAGGGAAGGCGGCAGCTTGCCGAAGAGATACTGGCGCGCTCTCGCCGAATGGTTCCTGAATACGGCATAGAGCTTATTGACGTAGTAACGCGGCAAATAAGTTATTCGCCCGAATTAACGCCGAGCGTTTATGCCCGCATGATTAGGGAAAGAAACCAAATAGCTATGGCTTTCCGTTCCGAGGGCGAAGGGCGAAAAGCCGAGTGGCTTGGAAAAATGGACAACGAAAAGCGTTCTATTCTTTCCGCCGCTTACACGCAAGCCCAAACAATTATGGGAAACGCGGACGCGAGAGCGGCGAGAATTTACGCGGACGCGTACAACAGGGACAGAGATAGACAGGTTTTTTACGATTATTGGAGGGCAATTGAATCGTATCGTCAGACCATGCCGAAGTTTAACAAAACGCTTACTACCGACATGGATTATTTCCGTTATCTTTACTCGACAAGGTAAACGTTAAAAATTAATATAAAAAAGGAATAATGATGGAACAGCGAATTTATATTTCAGAAATTAACAATCAATCGGTTTTATGTTTTGATACCGGGCTTGATCAGCGTTCTTTTGCCCGTACAAAAATGTCTCAGAGTTTGATAGATCCGGGATTTATTGTTAATCCAGACGGAACAAACGAAACATGGAAAATAACCGGTGTGAATGAAATCGGCGGTTTTATGAGGGTTTTTGGCCCTTATGTGCCGGGAAAAAGATTGGATTTACTTTTAGAAGAACTTGGCTCATCGCCGTCACTTGCTTTAAAACAAGAAGCTTTGGAAGCCGTAATCAACTGGAGTAAGGCAAAAATGTTCCTTGGCGATAAACATTCCGTAATTAATCCGGGCGCGTCATTTGTTTCAAAAGAGGGCAATGTTTTTTTTGCTCCCGAGCATATATCCAGCCGCTGTCTCTATATTGAAGGCAATGAAATTGACAAGTATAATTGCCCCGATTTAACCGGCATGGATACGACCGCTTTTTGTACTGGCGTAATGTTATACAAAATACTGACGGGGAATCATCCCTATCTTTCAAATGATATTTTTCAGGACATGAGGGAAGGTGTTTTTTTCCCAGTTCATCTTGCCGCGTTGGGTCTTAACGCGCGATTATCAGAGCTTATTCAAGCGGCGCTTATGCTTCCCGTTGAAAAAAAGAGCAAGAAAAATACCGTAACAAAAAGCAGTATTGAAATTCTTACCGGTATTCTTGAAATTTTAACAGATAAAGAAAAAAAAGCGGTATCTGTTTCTTCGTTATTTGAAACTTTATCTCCTGAAAAAGCAAAACAGTTTGAAAAAGAGAAGAAAAATTATTTGTTCAATAAAAATAAACTCTTAAAAGCAAAACGATATATAAAAAACAATAAATATTTGCTGATTGGCGTTACAGTAGGAGTAGCGTTTGTTCTATTTATTTTTTTCAGCACGGTAATAAATATTGCCACCCGTCCGACAACGGAAGGAATGTCGCCCGAAACGGTTGTCACCGCTTACTACGACGCGTTCAGTTCATTAAATCATCAGTTTATGGAAGCATGCATCCAAGGCGCTGACAGAAGCGATATAAACGCGGCTTCAAGTTATTATGCGGTTTTAAAACAAAGGCAGGCTTATGAAGGAGCTAAAGCTTCGTCAATTGTTCAAGCGAGAGTTTGGAAAGTAATGGGCGGGGATCTTCCGGCGCCCAATGTTTTTGGCGTAACCGACTTAGAAGTTGATTGTATCGGAGGCGAAGAAGCCGACGGTCTTATTGTCTTCCGCGCGGTCTATAATTTATGGTCGCCATTCGATGATTACGCCAGGCATTTCAATGACGTTCTTACTTTAAAGCGTGACAAACGTAACCGTTGGAGAATTATCGAACTCTTGAGGACTGAAAGTTAGAAATAAAGAATAAAAGTGAAATAATCCTAATTAATCCAACAGTTAATTAGATAGCGTGATAAGGAACCCTCTGCGGGTAAATTAGGCAGGTTGTCTTTTGTGAACCATTTTGCGTCTTCTATTTCGTCTCCGTCGGGTTTAATCGTACCCGATGAATATCGCGCTTTAAAACCTAGCATCAGAGAATTTGGGAAAGGCCACGGTTGGGATTTAATATAAACAATGTCTTTTACTGTTATATTTACTTCTTCACGGATTTCCCTAACTACTGTTTCTTCCAGCGTTTCTCCCGCTTCGTTGAAACCGGAAATATGGCTGTAAACCCCCGCTTTAAATTTTTTGTTATGTGCAAGCAGAATTCTGTTTTCATTGTCGGTAATAAGCGCAAGAACGGCGGGGCAAATTCTTGGAAACTCCATCCTTCCGCACTTGGGGCAGATTCTCTGCGCCTGCATGGGAATGTCGTCGTTTTTTGCGCCGCAAGTTCCGCAGAAACGGGAATCACGCCTCCACTGCGCGATATGGCAGGCGCGGATAATGCGGTTGACGCTGCCGCCGGATACGCTAAACATGGAAATAATGCTTCGGACGGGGATAGTTTTCCAATCTTCAGGCAAGATTGCTACCTGTGGGACGGACACTACGGTAATCAAGGCGGGAGAGCCGCCCAATTCAGGTATTTCAAAAATATCGGGATTTTCAAATTTCTTTGATAATTCAAACAAAAGCCCGCCTTCAATTTGAGAATCCTGAGTATTAACCGGTAAAAGCAAAGAATCACCCTGAAAGAAAAACGCCCGCTTGTCCAAATATCACTCCTGATTTATAATAATAAAAATTTTCTTGTTATTCAATAATTTATATTATATATTAAATATGGAGGGAGAAAGCAATGAATAAAATAAATTATCTTGAAATGCTGCCGATAAACAGTATCGCTAAATACGCGAAGGGGCATCCGAATGACGGTATTCCTTTTACCGGGTATCCAAGAACGCATCCCTCAGAAAAAAACAAACTTATCCTTGTATACGATCCGCTGGGAAACGAACCGGTCGTGCTGGAATTTAAGCTTGATGATATATTGTTTGTTGAAGAAGTTCCCTCCGCGGTTACCGAAGCGGGCGAGGGCGTGCCGCTGGTAAAACTTTGGGTAAAACGCGGCGCCGTCGGAATGATTCTTGAACCATTTGAGGTAAATGAATTGGCGCAGGCTGTCGGCAAAACGCGGGCGATTAAAGAACGCATTTTGCAAAATCAGCCGCAGGCAGGCGCGTGATAGGCATTTCTGATTTTTCCCAATTTAAACGCCCTCCGCTTTTTCTCTGTGAGACAGACGGTGGCGTTAGTTGCGAGCTTTGCCCTAACAACTGCGTAATTAAAAGCGGCAAATTTGGCGCGTGCGGGGTGAGGGGAAATAAAGGCGGAAAGGGAATTATTCCCTTTTACGGATTCATCTCCGCGCTCGCGCTTGATCCAATTGAGAAAAAACCTCTGTATCATTTTAAACCTCACACAAAAATACTCTCACTCGGTTTTGCCGGCTGCAATCTCCACTGCCCTTTTTGTCAGAATTGGCATATCTCCCAAAATACTGACATACCGGGAAAATGGATGCAGCCGGGCGAAATAATTTCCGCCGCGCTGAAACAGGACTCTCCTTCCATCGCATACACATACTCGGAGCCTCTTATCCATATTGAATATCTTTTGGACTGCATGACGCTCGCGCGCAAGCACGGGATAGCCAATGTGCTGGTAACCAACGGCTGTATCAATGAAAAAGCCGCCGCCGAAATTTTAAAACTTACCGATGCCGCAAACGTGGACTTAAAAACTTTTTCCGAAGAAACATACAAAAAAACACTGAACGGCGATTTGCGGACAGTGCTTGATTTTATCGGACTTTGCCACAAGACGGGAGTTCATCTGGAAATTACAACTCTTGTCGTGCCTGATTTAAATGACTTAAGTGACGAACTTGGCAAAGCCGCGGATTTTATCGCTTCCGTCAGTAAAGAAATCCCCTGGCACCTAACGGCCTATCATCCCGATTACCGATGGAACGCTCCGCCCACGGACAGGGATTTTCTTTTACGCGCCGCCAAAGAAGCGGAAAAAAAATTGACGTTTGTTCATACGGGGAATATCGGCGTATAGTTCTTATTGGACAGCTCCGGTTATTAATGAGTTGTACGCGGGTTTTGGACGGTATTGACGGTCAAAAAGCAGGGGGTGATCTTCTCTGCCTGACTTGGGAAAGTTGTTCAGCCAACTGTGGCCGTCGTCAAGACCCCAGACAAGAACCATGTCGAATTTTCCCTTACTGTGTTTATCAGCTAACATATCAAACAATTTGCGGTACATATTTGTCTGTGTCTGCAGACGCGTATTTATTTCACCGGCAGAAAGCGTCAGAGTTGAATCATCCCACGCGAAAAGCGATATATCCAGTTCGGTTACCTGTACTACCAGATTTTTTTTGCTGACAGGATTTGTCTTTGTTGTAATTTGATCAATAACAGTGCTGAGACTGGTTATATAACCGTCACCATACTGTATTCTTGCATGTCCTTGAATGCCTACGCCGTCAATTGGAGCGCCGTTTGCAATCAGGTAATCCAACAGTCTGAGAAATCCGTTCCGTTTAACCGTATCCCAACTATTTTCAATATTGTATTCAGTAAGAAAGAGTTTTACATTCTGACCGCCGTTTTCATCGGCATATTTACGGGCATATTTAAAAGCGTAAACAATCCACTCATAACGGTCATCGCCCGTAAGGCCCGACTCCTCCATGACTGCCGTAAAATCAGATTTGCCATCACTGCCCGCGATATTGGCTCCGCCAGCGACTCTTGGATTACCGTCATCCCCGACACATTCGTTGGCTACGTCCCACCATAGAACTTTGCCGCCGTATTTTTGAAAAACAGTTTTAACATGTTGTTCCATACGGGTATAAAACACGTTTTTTGCCACATAAGCGCTTGTCGTATTACCTGTTCTAAAAAATACTTTAGGAATCTGCTCATGCCAGAAAAGAACATGACCGCGTATTTTTGTATTATTCGCTTCAGCAAAATTAACCAATTTATCCGCTTCTGTCCAACGGTAGGCTTGAGAGGCATTGTAGGCAGGAGACGAAGCCCAATTCTGCCATTGACTTGGCATTATGGATGCGGGTTTCATATCGTTTTCCGCGACCAGTACGTTAAAAGACATAAGCAAAGGATACTGTCCGTTACTCGAACTAAAAGCGCTGCCGGGAGCGGCCGCTCCCACAAAGAACGGCCATTTTGAATGTAACGGAATTTCTGCAGATTGAGAACCGCCGCTAACGATGACTGTCGCCGTTCCGCTCTTGCCCGTATCCGCAGTTGAAGTTGCCTTTACGGTAAGCGAGGAAAGAGTTTCAGCGGCGGCTACAGTAAGCATTCCGCTTGCGTTAATAACAGTTCCCGAATTTTTATTGGTCTGTACGATAGACCACGTAACGGTCTGCGCGGGATTATTGGTACCTGTAACAACGGCTGTAAATGTTTGTGTCGCGCCTTTAGCGACTGTAGCGGTTGACGGATTTACCGTTACGTCAGTAACCGTTGGAGTAGGAGTTGCGGGTTGAGTAGGAGTTGAAGGTGAAGTAGGAGTTGAGGGTTGAGTTGGTGTAGTAGTTGGTGTTGAAGTAGTATCAGTCTTTTCCGGCGTGAAACAGGCTGTTATTGTAAAACCAATTACTATTACAAGAGCAACAGCATGAATCTTGCTGGTTTGCGGCGCTTTCTTTCCCATAACTCTTCCTCTTTTAGTTTGTACTCAATATTATCTCAATTAAGTATTACTTTTTTAAGTCTAAAAAACAAGTTTTAACTTTTGTTTATTTTGCGTTTGTAAGATTTATCTTTTAATATTCTTAAAACTGTGAAAGACTTACAGTATTATTCCAAACGGTAAGCCGTTAAATCCGGCAGTTTGTCCAAAGTAATTACCGAGCGGTGGTTGTATACCTTCTTTTTGTAATCGTTCTTGTTGTAAAATTCTCCGGTAAAAAAGTTATCTTTATGCGATTCGCCTATTATTTTACGGCCGTCATTCCAAGTCATAAACCACGACCACATGGCTTTGTCTTTAACACATTCATCAGGGTCGGGGATTCTACCATTCTCAGTAAGGGCGACGATGTATTCCTTATCACCCATGTTTTTTGTCCGCTCGAACTGGTCTTTTAATGAAGAAAAACCCTGCGCGTAAATATCACGGCCTATAATGTCAACGGTTTTTGGATCGGGGAACCAGTTTTCACTGTCACCGTTCCAAACCCAAATAAGGTTATCCAATCCTTTTTCGTAAGTAAAATAATCCCACATAAATTCCCAAAGGGCGATGTACGGTTTTGGGCCGCTTGCCCCCCACCAGAACCAGCCGCCACTCGCTTCATGCAAAGGCCGCCATAATACTGGAATATCTTTTTCTTTAAGCGTCTGTAAACGTAAAGCCACTCTGTCAAGGTCTTTTGTAATGACTGTGAAAGCGGCATCTTCGGTATCAAGCTGATCGTTTTTCCAAGGGATACGGTATTCGGTTTTATCCGAATAAAAATCATTTCTCGCGCCCGTCCGCCAATGCCAGCAGAATGTAACAATTCCATGAATAGACGGTTTGTTTGGCAATAACGCCGTATTGTTGTTTTTTCCTTCCCACCATTCAATAGCTTCGTTCACCTGTTCCCTGCCGTTCATAAATGGCATATAGGTATATGAAAGCATAATAAAATCAAAACCTTTAATCGCCGGATATTTTCCTGTATCCGCGTAAACACGGGATATCATATCTATCTCTTCGTTGGTAGTCCATGACGTGTCCATCTGACCGGAGATGATGTATTTCCCATATACGTCGGACAAATAATTTAATAGGCGTTTTTTATTAGGTGATGATTCAGCGGGAGGACGGACAGGTTTTGGCTTGGAAGCGGGAGTATTCTTAACCGACGGCGCGGTGTTACACGAGAAAAGCAATAAAAACGCCGCCAGTAAAAGAATACTGATTGATTTCAAGACTTATTCCCAGCGCATATTATCAAAGAAAACAGGGCCTTTGTAATTTGTCTTGTAACCGGCAATGCTAAAAACCATACTGTCAACCGGACTGGAAGATCTGAGCGATAACGATACGGTTCCTTTTACATAGCCGCCAGGAAGTTCATCAAGAGCTAAAATAGCGTCGGTGTTTCTTTCGGCTAGTTGTTTTTTACCGTTAAAGATAACTACTTTGCTCTTAAAATGGCCGCCCTTGGAAAATGTCGGATTGTAAATAAAATCAAAACTGAATTTGCTTATTCCTTCAAGCGGGGTACCGAAATCCACTTTCATTTTAGGTTCTGACCATTCGGAATTAGAATCTTTTGAATAATCAACGTCCATCCGTAACATTGGTTTTCCGAAAGTTTTATCATCGCGGCTTATATCCGCTGTTCCGTGGAAATCCCAATATTCTTTAGGAATCATATACCAGCCTGCTGTTCCAGAAGCCGGATCGCTAAAATCCCAGCTAAACTTAATGCTTGGCGCGGCTTTCTGAGTTTCAGTTTTTGCCGCTCCGCCGCTGGAAGCGCATGAGATCGCCAATACCGCCAATACCGCGATTACCAGTAAAATCGCCTGCTTTACCGCTAAGTTCTTTTTCATAAAACACCCCTTACTAAAAATTTAACGGCATTAAATGCCGCTTTTATTATACATCATTATTATATATAACTGCCTTGACAATACTACTATACTTTAATATAGTAGTTTACAGGTAGCCATTATGTCATATCAAGTGTTGTGAGCCATTATTAGGATTTATTTTTATGCGTCAATTTCAAGTAGTATCGCCTTTCCAGCCTGCGGGAGATCAAGGCGAGGCAATTTCAGCGTTAGCTGAAGGCATCCGAGCCGGGGACAAGTACCAAACATTGCAAGGCGTTACAGGTTCGGGTAAAACTTTCACAATGGCGAAGATAATAGAAGCGGTGCAAATGCCCACGCTGATTGTCAGCCACAATAAGACGCTTGCCGCGCAGCTTTACCGAGAGTTTAAAGGATTTTTTCCTGACAACGCCGTTGAGTATTTTGTTTCCTACTACGATTACTACCAGCCGGAAGCTTATGTCGCAAGCAGAGATTTATACATAGAAAAAGACGCTTCAATAAACGACGAAATAGAACGAATGCGTCTCTCTGCGGCGAGAAGCATGATGGAACGCGAAGATGTAATAATCGTCGCGACTGTCTCCTGCATTTACGGCATGGTAACCCCCGACGTATACAAAAAAATGACCGCTACTTTTTCAAAAGGCGAAACCGTCGATGTCGATTCGCTAATCCGCCGCTTTGTTGAATTGCAATACGAACGCAACGACGCGGTTCTCGAGCGCGGGCGTTTTCGCAGAAGGGGCGACACGCTTGAAATTTATCCCGCCTACATGGAAGAAGCCTACCGCGTCGATTTGGATTGGGATAAAGTTGAGCGTATCCGCCGTTTCAACCCCGTGTCAGGTGAAATGCTTGAAGACCTCGACCGCGCTCTTATTTATCCCGCAAAACAGTTTGTAATGCCCGGCGAAATGATACAAAACGCGATGGGCGCGATTAAAGACGAACTTAAAGACCGCCTAGAGTATTTTAAAAACAACGGCAAAATTATCGAAGCTGAAAGATTAAAAACCCGCGTTGAATACGACATCGAAATGCTTACCGAAATGGGCTACTGTTCCGGCATTGAAAATTACTCCGCTCATTTAGCGGGACGCAAAAGCGGCGAAACCCCTGACACGCTTGTAGATTATTTCCCAAAAAGACATTTAACGTTTATTGATGAAAGCCACGTTACCCTGCCGCAGTTAGGCGCCATGTACGCGGGCGATCGCAGCCGCAAGCAAAGTCTTGTCGATTACGGTTTCCGTCTCCCCTGCGCCCTTGACAACCGCCCCCTTCGTTACGATGAATTTGTCGAGCGGCTGGACAAAACTGTTTTTGTTTCCGCCACGCCGGGAAAAACTGAGATTGAGCAATCAGCGCGTGTAGTGCAACAGCTAATACGCCCCACAGGACTTTTAGACCCTGAAATAGAAGTGCGTCCCAGCGAAGGTCAAATGGAAGACATTTACGGCGAAGTGCAGAAACGAATCAAAGCCAAAGAACGCTCTCTTATCCTCACCTTGACAAAAAAAATGGCGGAAGACCTTACGGATTACCTATCCGGCCTCGGTTTGAAAGTCCGCTACATTCACAGCGAAGTAGAAACCATTGAGCGCGTGGAAATACTCACCCAACTGCGTCAAGGCGATTTTGACATTCTTGTAGGAATCAATCTGTTACGCGAAGGCATCGACCTGCCCGAAGTTTCATTTATAGCGATTCTTGACGCGGATAAAATCGGCTTCTTACGCTCGCTTACAAGCCTTGTGCAAATAATCGGGCGCGCCGCGCGTAACGCCGCCGGAAAAGTAATCATGTACGCCGACCGCATGAGCGAAGCGATGGAAAAAGCAATCAGCGAAACAAACCGCCGCCGCGAAATTCAAATAGCGTATAACAAAAAACACGGCATAACCCCGGCGACAGTAAAAAAAGCAATCGCGGAAATACTGACGCGCCATGTCGAAGAAGCGGATAACGCGGCGGCAACCACGGTTGAAGTTTTAAAGAACTCCTACAATGTGCTTATTCCCGCGCAGCGCAAACAGTTGATTAAAGCCTTGGAGAGCGAGATGCTCGAACACGCGAAAAAATTGGAGTTTGAGCAGGCTGCGTCAATCCGCGATGAGATAGTACGAATAAAAGAGATGGGGTAAGTAAGTGAATCGTTGTTCGACGGATTGCCGGGGGGCTATGCGCGATGAGATTGCGCGGATTAAAGAGATGGGGTGAGAGACGAATTGTTATTGACAATTATAAATCCTGAAAATGAGATAAAACCTTATTTCTATTCTGAAAATGCCGTTATATTTAACAACGATTGTCTTGAGGTATTAGCACGCATTCAAGATAACTCTATAGATATGATTTTTGCCGATCCGCCGTATATGTTATCAAATAACGGATTTACATGTCAAAATGGAAGAATGGTTAATGTTAATAAAGGGAAATGGGATAAAAGCAAAGGGTTGGAAGAGGATATAAAATTTCATGACGCTTGGATAACTGCCTGTAAACGGGTATTAAAGCCCGAAGGAACTATTTGGGTTTCTGGCACATATCATAGTATTTTTCAATGCGGATATATCATGCAAAAAAACGGCTTTCATATTTTAAATGATATTGCGTGGTTCAAACCAAACGCGCCGCCTAATTTAAGTTGCAGGTTTTTTACCGCTTCACATGAAACAATAATCTGGGCGCGTAAAGATAAAAAAGCAAAACATGTTTTTAATTATGAGAAAATGAAAAACGGAATTTTTCCGGAAGATAAAATAAAAAAAGAAAATACGCAAATGCGGTCAGTCTGGTCAATACCCGCGCCTAAAAACAGCGAGAAAGAATTTGGCAAACACCCAACTCAAAAACCATTAGATCTTTTATTAAGAATTATAACGGCTTCTACAAATGAAGGTAATATAATATTAGACCCGTTTAATGGCGGAGGCACTACCGGGGTCGCTTCTTTGTTAATTGGAAACCGTTATTATGTGGGTATTGAAATTGACATAAAATATTGTAAATTAACTAAAGACAGATTTTTAAAAATAAAAAAAGAACCGACAGTTTTTCAAGAAACAGGCTAATTGGAGCTAAAATATGTCAAAACGGTTTACCGTAATCACGCTTCCAGTATCAACAGCGTCTTAGGATCCAATTTCATAGCCATTGCCTTTGAAATAATTGATCCTCTGTCTTTGGAAACAGAAAGCTCGACATGATCATGCTTTGGCTGTAAAACAATCACAATATCAATGTTGTTAATAAAATCGTTCAGTATTACAGGAATATTCTCTTTATCGTACTGCGATACGTCGTCTTTTACCGAGCAACTGTACCAAACGCTAACCCCCAATTCTATCGCGAAGGTTTTAACGCCGGCAATGATTTCTTTGTCCATGCGCGAGAAATCAAACCCGTCTACAATAATTGAATCGGCCTTAAAGCCGCCTTCGATAATCATTGCCCTTAAACTTTTAAGAATCTGATTCTTCGTGATTCCGTCCTGATTAAAACTCATTAATACGCGGTTTTTAACAAGGTTGTTTTTTATTTCCACGGCGTTATCAAGATTTTTTTTATTGATAAATTCGTCAAAAATATCGTTGTACCAAACAGGCACGTGCTGATTGAGCTGTCCCAATGAATTGTGGGTGGTAAAAGATACGTGAATAACTTTTTTCCCCTGAAGCAGTTTGTCAAGGGCAAGCTGCACAAGTACCGATGTTTTTCCCACTCCGTTAGGTGAAGCGATAACCCCGATTTCTCCGGGTTTTAATCCGCCTTCGATTGACTGTTCAAAAATGCGGATTGGACTGCGTTGGATAAGTTCGTTTAATACCATAATATTTTCTCCTAATTAACGGCTTGCGCTCTTTTTCTTTTTTTCAGCTTCTTTTATCAGCTCTTCAGATATGCCCTGCGGCACTTTTGAGTATTTTTCAAATTCCATCGTAAACTCGGCCTTCCCCTGGGTGAGCGAGCGTAAAACCGTGGAGTAACCAAACATTTCACTTAACGGAACTTCCGCTTCCACGCGCGAAGAATGTCCGTCCTCAATAGAAGATAAAATCATTCCGCGCCTTTGATTAATTGAGCCAAAAATATTTCCCTGAAACTCCGTCGGCCCTTCCACCGACACTTTCATAATCGGTTCAAGAATACACGGCCTTGCCTTGCCATACGCTTCTCGGAAAGCGCCAATTGCCGCAGACTGGAAAGCGATGTCCGACGAGTCTACCGGGTGGCTTTGACCGTCGTTTATAACGCAGCGGATATTGACGATTGGGAAGCCGATTAAGCTGCCTTTTTTAATCGCCTCTTTAAATCCTTTATCGCAGCTTGGCACATACTCAGTGGGAATTGATCCGCCTTTGATCATGTCTACAAAATCGTAATCGCCTTCGGAGAACGGTTCCATGTAACCTGCCACGCGCCCGAATTGCCCAGCGCCGCCCGTTTGCTTTTTGTGTGTGTAATTGAATTCGGCTTTTTGCGTAATTGTTTCACGATAAGCGACCTGCGGCATTCCGGTATCAAGATCGCACTTGTATTCGCGGCGCATTCGCTCAATGTACACTTCAAGATGAAGCTCTCCCATTCCCTTAATGATTGTCTGGTTCGATTCAGGATCGACGTAAGTTTGAAAAGTGGGATCTTCTTTTGTAAAACGGTTAAGAGCCTTCGCCATCTGATCGGAGCTTTTTTTGTCTTTAGGCATAATAGCGAGGGAAATGACAGGAGAGGGAACAAACATTGACGTCATCGCATAGTTAAGACCGCCGCCGCAGAAAGTGTCACCTGACGCGCATTCAATTCCAAATAGGGCCACAATGTCACCAGGTGCGCCTTCGTTAATATCTTCCATGCTGTCCGCGTGCATACGCACAAGACGGCCCACTTTAAATTTTTTGCGGGCGCGCGTGTTTTGCAACTCGTCGCCTTTTTTTAATTTACCCTGATAAACCCGCACATACGTTAGCTGACCGTATTGACCGTCTTCCAGTTTAAAACCGAGCGCGACGGTCGGGCTTTTTTCATCAGCGTTAAGCTCTATGCTTTCCTCATTTTTATCAAGGTCGAGGGCGAAGTTTTTTACTTCTGTCGGATTGGGAAGATAATGCGTTACTCCATCTAACAGCGGTTGAATCCCTTTGAATTTATAAGCGGAACCGCACATAACCGGCACAAACTGTTCCGCAAGAGTGCCTTTGCGGATTGCCGCGTGAATCATCTCTTGTGGAATTGCTTTGCCATCAATTATATTTTCCGCAAGCTCGTCGGAAAATATCGAAATAGCGTCAAGAAGCTCCTCGCGGTATTTTTCAGCGTCCGCTTTTAAGTGGGCGGGAATTTCCGCAAGGCGGGTAGTTTCGCCCTGCTCTCCGTCAAAGTAGATGGCTTTCATCGCGATAAGGTCTACAACGCCTTCAAGTTTATCTTCAAGCCCGATGGGGATTTGAATCATCACGGCGTTAAGCCCCAACTTTTCGCGTAACTGCATCGTTACCTTGAACGGATTGGCGCCGGTACGGTCACACTTATTTACAAACGCGATACGCGGCACATGGTAGCGTTTTAACTGGCGGTCAACCGTGATTGACTGAGACTGCACTCCGCCGACCGCGCAAAGAACAAGAATCGCCCCGTCTAAAACGCGAAGAGAGCGCTCAACCTCTATCATAAAATCAACGTGTCCGGGCGTGTCAATTACATTTATGGTGTGGTCTTTCCATGTCACCTGAGTCGCCGCGGACTGGATTGTAATGCCGCGTTCCCTTTCAAGTTCCATATGATCCATAGTGGCGCCAACGCCGTCCTTGCCCCGGACTTCGTGAATGGCGTGAATTTTCTTACTATAGAACAGAATACGCTCAGACAGGGTAGTTTTACCTGAGTCAATGTGGGCGCTAATGCCGATGTTACGCATTCTGCTGGTCTCAATGCTCATTGTTTAGTACTCCTTAAAATACGCATTAAATGCTTTTATATGGCTTAAGATAGCAAGATTTGCAAATGGTTGCAAGGGGAGAAGGGTAATAATAAATTGAAAATTATAAATAAATCGTTATTTACATAAAAGAGGGTATACGCAAAGCCCTGTCTGGAGGTTAGACGGCTGCGGGATAGAACGATGTATGCATGAAGAATTTATTTAGTACAGTCACGGCAGAACAGGCAGCGGCGCAGACAGCGGTGCAAACAGAGCCGAAAACAGCGGAGGAATATTTCAAGCGTGGTATTGTATATTATCAACAAAAAGAACATGACAAAGCGATTGCGGATTTTGAGACGGTTCTGCAGCTCAACCCGGACTTAACAAAAGTGAAAAATGCCCTTAAAAGGGCCAAGAAGAAAATGGGAAGCAGTTAGCAAGAAACCTTTTTTCATAAACATCGCTATATCGGAATAACATTTCCAAACTGTTAAGCGACAAATTGGCAGGTATGTTTAAAAATTAAATTGGAAAATATTTAAATAATAGTATATAATAATTTAATGGGAAATCAGTTAAAAAATATGCAAATAAATATTCGTAAAGCTTTAGAGGCAGATATTGCAATAATGACTTCCATATATAATGAATCAATAAATATATTAAGTAAAGAAAATCGCAGACTAATTATTCTGAATGTTTTAAAAATTGCTCCTTGGTCAATTGATTTTTATAAAAAGAATGGTTTTAAGATTTATGATTCCAGTATTAGTTATAATGAAAAATATAATATTTTAAAAACTAGAATTGTAAATAATTGGGAGTTAATGATGTATAAATGGATTTAAAAATATAATTCATAATAAATTGTAAAGTCAATTGTCGCTTAACAGGCAGGTAACTGTACATTTGTTTTCTCGAACCCTCCTTCATAAAAACATATTTTGGTTAGATTTTTATTTTAAGGCGTCATTCATTTTCGGTTAGATTATTTTTGAGGCATTGCGAGTGATTGACACCGGAGCATTTACAGTTATAATGACAGTATACCTGAATATACCATCGTTTTATTCTGGGATGATGAAGTTTCTGGAGGATTGAAATGTCTTATAGACAGTGCGGGTATTGCGGACATTGGATGGATATTACTGCTAGATACAGGGGAGTACCGATCTGTGAGGGCTGCTGGCAGAGGATTAAGGCTGATCAAGAGAGGAACGAACAAATCGCCGAAGAAGGCGAAGCCACGCGGAAGGCTATAAAAGAGGCTGAGGAAAATGCCGCACGGCGGGCGCAAGAGGCAGCGAACAACGCCGCATGGCGGGCGCAAGAGGCGGCGGAAAACGCAAAGGTCCAATCCGACAAAGAGCATTTCCGCCCCTTTTTAGAAAAGCGCGTGAGGCATCCGCTTACTTTGGATGATATTTGGTGGAACGAGCGCCTTCAGACATGGGTTGCCAAGGAAGAATGGCAAGCGGAAGTGGACGCAGCCGAGAAAGCTCTGGAAGACGCATCGGGAGTACCTCTCTCCTTAATTTCCAAAGAACTTACTGCGGAATGGCGTGAGGATCGCTGGCTCTTCAAAATGCCTAACAGCCTGGCCTTAAGTGAAATTGGTGGTTCTATGGAATACTTAGATGAGTTTTCTGAGCCAAAGGATATTGCGCCATACAAGGCGGTCTCCGCTTATTTAGGCAAACCTATAAATGATATTGCCTTCATTGAATACATAGTCATACGGGGGCGTAATTTGATAGTCCATAGACCAGAAATAAAGAAAAAACTTTCGGATTCAAGCGAAGACTTATATATGAGCATACAATTTGATTTTTCAACAGATATGTTCTATGTAGAAGGTTGGGTGGAAAAAAAATCTCTTTTTAGAAAAGCTACCTCTGAATTTGTCCGTGTTAAGGAAGTCGCCCTGAGCGAGTTAAAAACCCGCATACCATACAACGAAACTGACATACCCTACAGCTACAATGCGGCTGCCTATTCAGGCGGAACCGCCGCCGCTTTCTCGGATGATGATGACGAAGAAGTAGAAGAAGATTTTGATTTTGGTGAGGATGAAACATTAGACAACAGCGGAACCGCCGCCGTTTCCTCGGATGATGACGACGAAGAAGAAGATTTTGATTTTGGTGACGATGAAACATTAGACAACGGCGGAACCGCCGCCGCTTCCACGGATGATGATGACGAAGAAGAAGATTTTGATTTTGGTGACGATGAAACATTAGACAACAGCGGAACCGCCGCCGCTTCCACGGACTATGACTATGCGGACATTGGAGAGAAGCTTCGGTTGAAGAATCAATTTGATGAAGCTATTATTGCTTTTAATAAAGCGATTGAATTGAACCCGAAAAATGCTATTGCCTATGGAGGCAGAGGAGAGGCGTTTCGGGGTAAAAAACAATATGATAAAGCCATCAATGATTTTAATAAGGCGATTGAATTGAACCCCAAAAATGCCTTTGCCTATAGATGCAGAGGAGAGGCGTTACGGTGTAAAAATCAATATGATAAAGCCATCAATGATTTTACTAAGGCGATTGAATTGAACCCAAAAAACGCCTTTGCCTATAGAGGCAGAGGGGTGGCATACCGTCTGAAAGGGAATAATAAACAAGCGGTAAGCGATCTGGAGAAATCGTTGAAACTTGAGCCGGGAAATAACTTCGCGAAAGAACAGTTAAAGCAGGTGGGAGATCTGTCCGCAAAATAACCTCAATGCTCAAATTAACAGTTTTGTTGTTATGGTTTGAGATAAGAAAATGTTATGTAAAATATTTCTTTTTGACCAAATATATTCATCTCTCTGTGCCGTCCTTGCATGAGTGTTAAATCCCAAAATGGTCAAAAAGAAGAAAATAAAGAATATATTGTAAATTACCACTATTCATAAAAATTATATTTAGGTATAATTTTATCATTAGTTTTGAAAGGATAGTAACGGAATGAAAATAACAATACATAGAGGGACAAATCAAATAGGCGGCTGTATAACAGAAATTAAAAGTAACGGCTATAAAGTTTTTATTGACTTTGGCGAGCAGTTGCCTGGCGCTGAAAATGATAATAATCAACTGTTGCAAATTGACGGATTAACTTGTGGCGATGTTTCAAAAAGCGCTTTATTTATAACTCATTATCATGGAGACCATATTGGAAAAATATGTGATACGGTATCAAGCTTACCCATATATGTTGGTAAAACGGCTTTGGAGATATATAAATGCCTTGAAAAAAGATTATCGTTTATTCCAGTCCAAGAAGAAGCGGAAAAACATAAAAATATATTGAAACGCCTAAAAACAATAAATACTTTTAAACCATTGCAAAAAATAAAAGTTGGCGAAATAAAAGTTACGCCGTTATTTATTGACCATTCAGCTTTTGACGCTTATATGTTTATCGTTGAAGCGGACGGTAAACGGGTGTTAAATACAGGCGATTTTCGCGGGCATGGTTTTAAAAAAAAAGCGCTTGTTCCAATGCTTCAAAAATACGCACAACGCATTGATTATATCATTTCGGAAGGTTCAAACATAGAACGCCCTGAAGCCGCCTTGCAAACAGAACAGGAATTACAAAAAGATTTTGAAGAACTATTTAGAGAAAACAAATACAACTTTGTTATGGTTTCTTCCACAAATATTGACAGGGTATTTGCGTTATATCATGCCGCAAAAAGGGCAAGGCGTTGTTTTGTCTGTGATACTTATCAAACTAAGATTTTAAAAATTGTTTCTGAATCACATAGGCAAAAAACTGCATTCTATGATATTGATTATGACCAAGAAAAACCTGCGGGACGTTTCATAAAATTAAACCGTAAAAGCAACCCCTTTTTTGAGTTTGCCGGTAAATTAAAGCCTTATCTTGATAAACATGGCTTTTGTATGCTTATAAGGTTAAATGACAGTTTTAAACCGCTTTTAGAAGAATACTCCAAATTAAAAGAAACAAAAATATATTATTCAATGTGGAAAGGTTATCTGGATAAGGGTAACAAGGCATATAATCCAACCTTTGCTGATTTTGTTAAACCGTTTAATTATGAGTATAAACATACAAGCGGACACGCCGATGTAAAGACATTAGGCACATTGTTTGACACTGTAAAACCAAAATGCGGTATTATCCCCATTCACACAGAAGCGCCAGAAAAGTTTAAGGAATTATTTATTGGGCATAATATTATTTTACTTCAAGACGGTCATGTTTTTGATTGTATTTGATCAAACAGGAGTTATAAGGAAATAACTGTGTCAAGATAAAGCACAGGTGTCAATTACCCTCGGCGTTGTTGAAATATCGCAGATGTTTCTACAAATTGGAAAGTGATTGACAGCATACGCGTTAACTATTTTCTTTAACAAATTTGCCAATATTATGATGAAAAACTTTGGAACCCAAACCAATATTTGAAAAACGAAAAAGATGTTCATAAAATGTTATATTTTCCCAACCATAATCATCTGTTTGATATATCTCCCCAGTTTCTGTATTAATAGATTCATTATCAAACCATGTTAAATCGAAGTATAAAGTTCTCCCATCAACTAATTTTAAAACATTCCATGCATGACCTGGAGAAGCCCATTTCTCTACTGACTTAACAGAATTTAATTGTAATATTTTATCCATAACTTCGTTTGCATAACCATCACAAACGGAATACCTTAAACCAGGAGTCGGTTTGACTGGACCTTTATAACCGCTAAAATTAGCCCAATCATATTCAATTTCCGCACAAAGCTGCTTTGCAAATTCTATGACTTCAGCATACATTAAATCATTTCTTAATTGCATTTCAACATCTAGCCTATACTCATAGTTAAACCTTAATGTTTGATATACTGCATATTTACCATATGTATCAAATATTTTTGATGATCCAGAATAATATGCGCCTTGCCCCCATGTTTGAAGTGTTCCTGCTCCAACATAACCTTCCAGTAAGATATAAGACGCTTCAAACAAAATTTTGTTATTATCTTCGCTCCACCAAGCATTAAGTGAAGAGTTTGTCATATATGGTTTTTCCATTTTATCTCTTGCGAAAGCAATATTTATTATCCAATCTCTCGCTTTAGGTGGGAAATACCCTATGTTCGCCCCATAATACATTATCTCAGGAAAAACTATGTTAGGAAAAGAAACAAACTTTTCTGATGATGTTCCTAAAGATGTTGTATCATCCTCACACCCTAAAAAACAGAATATTACGATAATAAAGGCAAATAATACAAAAAACAATCTTTTCATTATAACCCCCAAAAATGTATTCCTATATATTATCCATTTACATAGAAATCATAGTATTTTCCCCCAATGATTGTCAATTAGTTTTCCGAAAAACTTGCGATTAACAAACGGTATATGCTTGGGTAACGCAATGATTCCTATTACTGTTGAAACATTTTAAGGTAGCGTCGCAGATCAAAAAACAACGATATTTTTTTCATAGTTTATTAATGATGCTACTAAATTAGTATCTGTTTCCTTACTCTTTAATTTGTTCAAAAAACCAATAATTATCTTCCGGCATAATAGCAATGACAAAATAATCTTTCTTTTGATAACTGAAACTAAATTTAATCACCCAGAATTCAGCGCCATACCCCCAAACGATGTTTTGTTGTTGTAATTTAACAGATAAAATTCGTTCTTTTAATTCTTCCATCAAAATATCGGTTAACTCGTCAGTAACGCTCTTTAATTCTTTTAAACAGCAATATCATGGCACAGAAAAAACAATCCCCCACGATTCAAAATACCATGTAAAAGGCTTCCCAAAAGATTCATTTCACATCGCCTGCGGCAGCCACAAAGCCCGCATACAAAACATTTTAAAAACCCCAGGTCTAGACCCCATAGAAAAAGCCCTGCTTAAACAACGGCTTGCCAATATGTCTACAGCGCAAACGGCGTATTTGGAATTGCAGAGAAAAGCCCTTACAAATGAAAAGTGAAAAGGTAAGAGTGGAATTGAATATTATTCATTACATACGCCACCATTATTTGTTCTTTCCGGTCATCCATCTCTAAAATTGCCTTACAGAGCCTACTATCTGGAATAATTGAGTTTTAAAATAAAAGATTGCCCCATCATCCTATGATAAACCAAAAGGGGTAAAATTATCAGTAACAAACTTTAAGGAGGCCAAGCATGGCTAACAAATGTGGTGATTGTCAATTTTTTACAGGTTCCGGCAGATGCGATCAGGGAAATAAGAGCGTTACCTCTTCTTCAGGTGTGGCAGATAGTTGCATGAGTTTCAAAGCTCCGGCAAGCCTTTTCAGCGGGAAAAATTGCGGCGGCTGCCGTCATTTTGAAGGGTCAGGCAGATGTGATAAAGGTAATAGAACTACCTTATCATCTTCCAATGCCGCAAATTCTTGTAGTAGTTACGCATCAATTCCAGGATAAACGTTGACTTTAATTAGTATTTGTTTAATGTGGTATGATACTATATAAGGTGGTAAATATGGATTTTTCAATTGTTGAGATTAAAGATGTTGAAACAAAACAAAAGTATATCGATGAACTGAGGTATTCTCATAAAGAAATTAGTATAAATTACGAACTTCAATCCTTAATACCAAACTCGTCTACTGCTTTTTTTGCCGCATTTGATGATAAAAAACTAATAGGTTTAGTTGATGGTTATATTAGATCTTCTTGTAAAAAAGATGTTGGATATATTTGGGATTATATCATTTTGTCAAAATATAAAGAAATGGATATTGCAAATACACTATTTACAGCGATAAAAAAATATTTTATTGAAAAACAGTGTGACAGAATAATAGTTGCATTTCCGTATTTTAATGATGAAGAAAGGGATAATAATATATATGAATACCAATTGTATTCAAAAAATGGATTTAGGGACATTGAAATATACGAAGATTTAAGACCTACTTCTGAATATTTTAATTATAGGCGAATGATAAAATTTTTATAAAGATAAGGATAAATTTTATGACAAACAAAGAATTAAATGAAAAACTGAAGCCTGTTCAAGATGAAGTAGAAAAAATGGATTCACTCACCCCTTAACCTTCTTATACAATGCAAGAATGTTCACCTTCCATTCCTTTACAAGTTCTGCCGGCTTAATAGGCCTTGCGCTCATACCGTAAGATAACACCCATGACAATACCTTATCAAACTGGGTACTGGAAAAATCAATAATAATTCCGTCCGCTCCTTTTCGTTTTTTAATTTTCTGGTCCGCCGCCCATGTCCTTTCCTGAATATCTATTGCGACATTCGGGGCAAACGCTATACTGTAATATTTCTTTTCTCCAAGAAAAACGCCGAAATAACTGCCGTTATTTTTTGTGCAATAATCAAAATCTTTAGGCAAAGTAAAACGCTCATTGGTCAAAGAAGCGTTTTTTATTCGGGCTAATGAGAAAAAACGTATAGCGCGACGTTCTTCCGCATATCCGTAAAGAAACCATGTTCCATTATCAAATAGAAGCTGATAAGGCCTGACAATACGCGTCTTAAACTCGTTATCCCATACGCCCTTATACTCAAATGCCAGTATTTTATTTTCTCTCATCGCATCTACAATGATTTCCCATGTTTCCGATTTTACAAATGCGGTGGCTACAGGCGGTACAATTATGCGGTTTTCATACCATGCTTCCTGTTTTACATAATCCGCCTCATCAGCGGAGAGCGGAGCCGTTATGTCGTCAAGTAACCGCTTTGCTGATTCATAAAGCGGAGTATCCCTGTAAAGAGAAATAAGGGATTTTGCCATCCCTAGGGCCAGCATATCATTGGCAGATGAAAACCGGGCCGGAAGCCTGAAGGCCTTCTCCTCGTAATACCAGCCCCGGTGTTGAGCCGAGTATTCTATCGGAGCGTTGAGCATATCCCGCATATACTCAATGTCCCGGTATATGGTGGCGGTTCCGACCTGGTACTCCTCTGCCAAATCGTTGACATTGGGATATTTCCCTGACGCTATTTTTCGGTCAATAAAATAAATCCGCGCGAGTACAGACCGTGGCAAGTGTTTTCTGGTATCCATGCTTATATTATACTCCGATGGTTAATCATACCATGATGGGGCAGAATTTTCAATGAAAAAATATAAAGGAAAAAATATTTACCTTATCATTCTATGATAAACCAACTATGTTATGTTTGAAGATAATATTGTGCAATATATTTTATATTATTTGATTAGATAAAAACATAGTAGCATCAGGAGGTATAAAAACGAAAGAATATCAGCATATGTAAAATGCAGAGGCAATTTCAAGGCAGATAGAAAGCTGCCGCCTTGCGGGAAGGATGGAATTGTATTTTTGTAAGACGCAAAAGTTTATATGAAAATTAGTTATTGCGAAAATAATGAAATTACAAATTTCCGGGAAATATGTATTGGAAACATGAAAAACGGTATAATTTATAGAGGCAGCTATCCTATTTTTAGAATAGATAAAAAGAGAGATGATGCATATTCCGAACTTGTTTTTGACGCGGGTATTAACTGTATTATAAACTTGGCCGGTAATACAAAAGATTTAGAAACTATTGCAAATTTAGTTCCATGGTATAGCACATTACTTAAAAGCAATAATTTAATCGGGCTTGGTATTCAATTTGATTTTGATTTTTCAGATAAATTTGAATATGATATATTTAATTATAAGTTAAGGCAGGGATTTAAATTTTTAATTACACACAATGGTTTTTCCATATATTTCTTGATTGTATTTTTTATATTCGATTCTTTTAATACTTTTCTCTTTTGATATTAGATGTCCAGTATTACAATCAGGACATATTAATTTCGTATCTGAGTTCAATAAGAATTTACCAGTTTTAAAAACAGAAATATCCATAATTTCTACCTTGTATTAATTTATAGGACAGTATAATAAAAAAATATTATGTTGTGTTTTCACTCTCATAATCTGTAATTATTTTCTTTTTATTGTCAAATAATAAATCAAATGTTTTAGTTGGTCCACGCCTGTTTTTTCCATTGAATAGCCTGCCATGCCTATTATTTTTTTTATATTCTCATAATCGTCTGCTTTCTTTTTACGAGCCTCTAATGAATTTTTGATAACATTTTGTATTGAAGTATTATATTGTTGAACATCTTTATTTAAATTATCTATTGTTTGTTTTATATTTTCGAAAGAAGCGTCAAATTGTTTTCTAGCAAAATCTGGCGCCTCTTTTCCTTCAATTTCTTGCTTTGTATATTCTAATACATAAGTTATAATACCATATTTTTCATCAGTTGAATTTTCTATTTGTTAAAATAGTAGCCTTTTAATTCTTCAATATCCGTATTTTGTATAGTATCATCAGAGACCGAGGATATTTCTTCCTGTATTATACAACAGATAATATGACACAGTATGTCTGACAGTAAATAATAAAAGATGTAAGTTTATGGAAACAAAAGTCAATTTTACACGATCATCGCCATTATCGTAATTAAATCATTTTTGTAGTGTTGCACTTATAGTTGTATATTGGATTTACAGTTCGTTAAAAACGGTCAAGAAGTTACTATAAAACAGCTAAAAATCTGGCTTGAAAAACAATAGCTTATATGTTACCTTAAATTCATGCCTAATGCAAAACCAACGCCAGAACCAAAAGCCACCTCAAAGAAAAAAACGGTAAATGCGAGGGAAAAACAGTCAAAGCCTATAACCTCTAAACAAAAAGATGTCCCTGCCTCAAAAATCTATTATTGTTCTTTTTGCGGTAAATCATCTGATACAAGGAGAAGGCTAATTGCGGGACCAAATAATGTTTTTATTTGCGATGAATGTGTAGAGGTGTGCAACGCCATACTCCTCGATGAAGATAAAGAATTTTGGACAACACGTCTTATTTACCTTATTTCAGGCAAAATAAAGCACAAGATTGAAAATGTAAAAGATACGGATAAAGAGAAACCGAAAAAGAGGGTAAAAAAAAGTAATGCCTGATTACAGTAGCATACAGAAAGAAGAAACCTTTAAGGCGGCAATTTTCCGTGATTTTTTCAGCAGTTCAAAGTATGCCTATGAACCCAATATCGGCAACATAGATTTTATAGTAACCGAAGCCAAAACAGTAAAAAACATTACTTCAAAAAATAAAATCGGCGGAAGTCGGGCTTCGCCCGAGTCTTCTGCCAAAGAGCGAATAAATTGGAAACGCCACTATTTATGGGCAGAAAGCAAAAAAGGCATTGCCGATATTCCTTCAATGCTCACTCAATTAATTTTAACAATCAAGAAAACCTATGAAAAAGGCGAGCATTTGCCCCCTCCCTATATTGCCTGTTTTGATACCGCCAAAATAGCGTTTGTTCCCTTCCATGATATTTTGCCAATATTCAGTGATAACGATGTTAATTGGAATGTTACGCCAAGCAATCATACAACCGATGACTTTATTAAAACAAAAAGTAAAATTGAAAAACTGTCAAAAAAGAATATCGTTGTTTTCGATTTTAACAAAGATAAAAATGAAATAATTGATTTTATAAATAACAATCTTGTAGCCGGAAATATAACTTCCAAATTTCAGATAAATAAAAATAACTTCGTAATCATATACACAAAATGGCTTGATAAGGTAAAAAAATCTATAGCCATTGATTGGTCTATGGTAAAAAAAACAGGCATTATTGACGGCGATTTTTTTCTAGCCGACATTCTTTCAAAAGACAATTATACCTTAAAAGACAAACTTTTTGTTATCTTAATGAATAACCAGTATAAGTTTGATAAAAAGTTTGATGACGCTGGTTTTTCCTTATACAAGGAAGTAGGTTTTAATGACGCTCAAAAAGCACATAAGGCATTTTGGGATAAATATGAACGCCCTCCGCTTGAAGAATATTGGGATTATATAATTAACCGCAGGGACTTATTAGTACCGCAGGATATAAGAGAACGCAAAGGCTCTTTTTTCACTCCTCAACAATGGGTAGAACTATCTCAAAAATATATCGGCGATGTGTTAGGTGAAGATTGGCAAGATGAATACTATATATGGGATTGTGCCGCAGGTACTGGCAACCTTTTGGCAGGGCTAACAAATAAATACAATATATGGGCTTCCACGCTTGATAAAGCCGATGTTGACGTAATGAAAGACCGCATAAAAAATGGTGCGAATTTGTTAGAAGACCATGTTTTTCAGTTTGATTTTTTGAATGATGAATTTGAAAAATTGCCAAAAGGATTACAGGACATTATTAAAAGTGATAAAAAGCGAAAAAAATTAGTTGTTTATATTAACCCTCCGTATGCGGAAGCAACATCAACAGCGACAAGAGTTGGAACAAAAGAAAATAAAACTGGTGTTTCAACCGGAAATAAAATACATGCCAAATATGCCATGTTTCTAGGCAGTGCGAAAAATGAACTCTTTGCTCAATTTTTAACAAGAATATTCAAAGAAATACAATGTTGTAAAATTGCTAATTTTGCAACATTAAAAGCGTTATGTGCTTTCAACTTTGTTAATTTTAGGCAAAACTTTACGGCAAAATTAGAAAGTTTGTTTGTCGTTCCTGCGGATACTTTTGACAATGTTAAAGGACAATTTCCGATAGGATTTCATATTTGGGACACTGAAAAAAAAGAAGTGTTTGAAAAATTTTCGGCAGATGTTTTTGATAAAGTCGGCGAATATACCGGGCAAAAAACAATATACGGCTGTAAAGAAATTCCAAGTCTTAATGATTGGGCAATTAAAGTTTTGGACGAAAAAAATAAAATAGGGCATTTAAGCTGTCGTGGCAGCAGCGATTTCCAAAATCAAAATTTAGTTTTTATAAGTTCTCGTATAATAACGGCATCGGATAGAAAAGATAGAAAATTTAGAGGAACACTAAATATAGGCGCGAACAATTTAATTAAAGCGTGTATTTATTTTGCCGTCCGTCATTGCATTGAATCTACGTGGCTAAACAACCGTGACCAGTTTCTTTGTCCTAATGACTGTTGGCAAACTGATACGGAATTTCAGAATGATTGTCTCGCTTTTACACTATTTCACAGTCAAAATAAAATATCATCAAAATTAGCTACAAATCACTGGATACCTTTTGCCGAAGAAGAAGTCAACGCAAAAGATAATTTTGAAAGCCATTTTATGATTGACTTTATAAAAGATAAAACAATACATGATGAAAGTATAGAACTGTTTGAAGAATTAAAAGAAAAACACAAAGCGTTAAAATTTTCCGTTGAAGCCAAAGCGGTTTTTAAAATTGGGAAAAAGTTATGGAAATACTATCACTCACAACCCACTGCCGAAGTTAATGCTTCTCTTTATGACATTCGTGAGTTTTTTCAAGGCAGGGGCGATAACGATAAAATGAACAGCAAAAGCGGCGATGATACCTATAACGCTCTAATTGCCGATTTACGTTCTGCATTAAAAATATTAGCGGAAAAAATCCAGCCTAAAGTATACGAATACGGCTTTTTATTGGAGTAAAAAATATGGGTTACGATGATTTTTTTAGTAAATGGAAAAAAATTTAATTCTCCGGCTTTTAAGGAAATGCAAAAAATTCAGGGTATTTCATCAAATATCTCAAGATTAGTAAATTCTCCGGCTTTGAAATATTATGCTTAAAATCAGGATATAATAAATAACGCTTTCCCTTCAATAAAAGCAAAGGTTAAGCAACGCATCTTACACCACTTTTTCCTTTTAAACACTACCGATAGTGTTTAATGCTAATGAACGTCTGACCACTAAAAATACAAATAAAATCTACATAATGTTTCAAATTAATAGTATTTTTAGTGGTCAGAGGAATAAAACAAAGAAAATTCAGAGAATAAAAGTTCGGCGACAAACCCTAGATAAAGCTTTCTACCCACCGCTATTTAGTCGCCGAAAGGCTTGTAAGCAGGGTTTTCCCAGAGTATTTGCCATACTACGCAACCTGCCTTAAGCTATCTGGCATAGCCGGATAGCACTGTACTGAATAAATTCTTTGGGCATACATCTTGCCCACACGTCTCAATATCCCCTTTTATCCCCCTGTTTTCCACAAGCAAGAATCACAACAACGATCATTAATTTAATAAATAATCTTTATAACTCTAATAATTAAAACACGTAATTCCTTATGTAGCAAGGAATTAGCATGATCTGTTATTTGAAAATAAATACTGATATTTGCCATTGTATAAAAAGTGATACATTTTAGCCATTTATTAGAGTTAAATACACAAGTTTTCCACAGGCGTAACTATTGTGTTTATTTCGATTTTCGTCACTATTTTAATTAGGGTTTATTTCTCGGGCAGAGCTTTCATTTTCTCTTTAAGTTCCAGAAGCATTGCGTCCGCGCTTGAGTCGGATTTTTCCAGTTCTTTAAAGCGTTTGTCAAGGCTGGCGTTGTTGCTTAAGTCTTGCAATTCCTTGGACGCGTCCGCCATTGCTTCCATTTCGTCAACTTTTGTCGCCATACGGTCGAAAGCGTCAAACGCGCTGCGGTTGCCGGATACGCTGGAAATGGTGTCTTGGATTTTTTGCTGGGCTTCGGCGCGTTTTGCGCGGGCAATGAGCAGATTTTTCTTGCGTTGGGCTTCTTCAATCTTATTTTGCAGTTCTCTTAGGCTCTCTTTTAACTGGTCTACTGAAGTTCTTTGGGCTTCCCATTGTTTTTGGTACTCGGCGGCGGCATTGTCGTATTCCTGCTTGCGTAAAAGGGCTTCCTTGGCGAGGTCGTCCTTGCCATTTGTGACGGCAAGCATCGCCTTGCGTTCCCATTCCTTTGACTGGGCAAACTGGTTGTCCTTTTCCCGTTCCAGCTTTTTCTCGTCCGCGATTGCCATAGCGACAGCCCTCTTGGATTCAATTAACTGTTCGTTCATTTCGATGATAAGCTGATTTAACATTTTTTCGGGTTTTTCCGCCTTGCCAATCAGCGCGTTTACATTTGCCGCAATAAGAGTTCTAAGTCTCGAAAATATACCCATTTTAGGCTCCCGCGCCTTCCGTTTTGGAGGAAGGTCCTTTTTCCCTGAATTTCGACAGAATTGGATAATGTTCGGTTAAAGCCATGCTGAACGAATCCAAAGTAGCCCTAAAATCCTCATTATCCATGGTTTCGTACTGTAATGTATCGAGTAAAATTATCTTATTTTTATCAACCGCATACGCGCCGTGGATTACATCGGAAGCGTTTAGTTCGAGCAATTTGGTATACAATTCCAAGAGATTGCTTTTTGGTACATCCATAACTTCAGCCCTGACAATGACAAGCGGCTCCGCCTGCATAACCGCGACACCCTGCAATGAACGCTCTTCGTCATCCAGCAGCCACAAATTTTTCCCTACCTGTTGATATGTTATCATCAGATCAATTAAATATTGTTCAATTTTACTCTCTACTATCATAATGCTATCCTAGCAGAACTTGACCGTTAGCGTCAATTGCCAGAACGCTTTTACATTCAGAACAGCGGAAACGCCCCGGTTTTAACGCTTTTAGTTTTTTATAACAGATGGGGCAGGCAACTACCTTTGGAAAAGGAGACGGTTTTTCCTGCGGCTGTTCCGTGTTAAAGAATTGGATTGAATGTTCCAAGCTTTCCATGATATTAAAAAATTGGGCAAAACCGAGCAACTGAAAGACTTCATAGACTTTTGGCTGTATATCCAAAAGGACAATATCGCCGCCCTTGGCCTTAACCGCTTTAAGAAAAGTTGTGAAGGAACCAATACCGGTAGATGAAACATAATTTAAGCCGCTGCACATGAAAATTAACCTTATATACCCCTCATCTATGGCTTTTTGGACGCGTTTTTGAAAGGCATTGGAATTATAGGTATCAACATAACCCGTTAATGATAACATAAGACACATGGGCGCTTCATTTATTCTTTCAATCTTCACCTTGAGACTTTCATCTTTTTCATCGTCAAACCCGGGGACGATTTCATTATTAAACATATTACAACCTTATACCTGTACTTTAAAAATACCCGAATTATTCCAAAAAATCAATAAAAATTCGGTTAAATTTAAGGATATATATTATTAAAATTATTGTCAATATAGTAATTTATTTGGGATATTATTGATATAACATATGAGAATTGTTACTCGGGAAGAAGTATTTCAATATTTAAAACTAAATGGACAATAAATCATTACTCTACCCCTAAAGCCTTAAATACAGCATCCTCAGCACTTTGATAAAAAATGAGGTTAAAACGACCTACAAGTTCCGCCGGAACAGCGCCAAGATCACCGGCGGATGTAATTGGAAGAAGTATTTTCTTTGCGCCACTGTCAAGGCATACCTGAAGAGTATTAGCCAATTCTTCAACTTTGATTAACGTGCCGCCAATGCTAAGGTCTCCGAGTATAACCGAACCGGATAAAAGCGGTTTTCCAAGAGCGACTGAACATATCGCGATAAGTGAAGGTAAAGTTAAATGCGAAGTCATTCCAATGCCGTTAAGATCCTGTATATGCAACAAATAATCTTTTGTCGTAAGGCTGATGCTGTGGCTTATATTTTTGGCATTTGCCTTAAGATAACTATAAGCGGAATCGACAGCTTCTTTTGCCTGGCTATCGGAGCCAATGCCGGTACGTTCAAATTTTCCGCTTCCTGCGGTCATTTGCATTTCGATCTTGTACACGCCAAGCATACCTGATTTACAATGGGAAATAGTATAGAGATGCCCCGGTTTTCCCATGCCATCGGGGATAAGCTTGCCGCTACCTTGTTCGGGAACAGAAACGTATTCCTCGTTGAACGTTTCATTGTCTTTATACGAAAAATTAACATCGTAGAATTCCATGCCGCCTATTTTTTTTAGCTGCTCTTTCACACGGCGGCGGACTTCCAAGGCGAATCGAAGAATTTTCTCTACGTTTTCCCTTGTATATTTGCCATGAGGATATAAAAGCTTAATAAAACCGGAAACAGTTTTTTTAACAGCGATAACATCACGCTGGTTTAAATCACGACCAAGCTTAAAATATTTTTCATAGGCATCCGCATAAGATATTTTTCGCAGTTCCCTGATTATTTCAGAAAGATAGTCTGTTATAAAACCATATTCATCGGTGAAATATTCTGGCCGGTATTTTGGTATTTCCCAACCCGGCAGATAACAATGCATCCTGTCCAGAAAAGCGCTGTCATTGGCCATTGCTTCGGGGAAAGGGTCAAAAAGATGGGAAGTTTTAAGGATTATATCTACGCTTTGATTAATATTTCCGACAAACGCAAATGAGGCGTTGGCGTTTTTTTCTTCTTTGCCACGGGCAAATGAACCAGAGGCCATATAGTCCTTCATTATCTGGACTCCGTCTTTGTCTTTAAAATTAATGCCGGCTACCTCGTCAAAGGCAACACAATCCCAAAGACCGACTAGGCCTACAGTTCTGTTTGCCATATTGTAAAAAAGGTTCGCTACGGTCGTCTGCCCTCCTGATACAAGGATGCTGTTCGGGCTGATTTCTTTATAAATATGGGATTTTCCTGTTCCCCTTGGTCCAAGTTCGCAAAGGTTATAATTGTTTTCTACAAGCGGAACAAGTCTTGCCAAATGAAGCCACTTTACCCTTTCATCAAACTGAGACGGCTCAATGCCCGTACTGCGCAGGATAAGCTCAATCCATTCTTCATCTGTAAATTCACCTCTAGCTTCTTTTAACTCGTTGATTTCAATATGAGGCATTTGTATAGGCGTTAATTTTTGTATTTTAAAAGGAACATTGGTTTTATCCGCTTCGTCAAAGAAATATTCCATCTGCAGAATGCACCAAATACCGCCGCAGAGAAGCCGCTCATATTCCTTTACATAATTATCCGCTATAGGGACATTTTTAATTCCTAGATTGGAGAATTCGGCTTCATATACATCGGTCTTATAATTTAATTTTACCGAAACATGATCGATTACTGTATAGCTGCCCTGTTCCCGGAGTTTAGAGATTATTTTTTGAGCCTCATCAGGGCGCACAAAATTATCCGCCAATATTTTCTTTACATTTTGAACTCCCGCTTCAATTTCTTCGTTGTTGCTCGAAGAGCAGTACATACCCAATAGGTATTCAAGAACATACACCGGCACGTTGGCGCCTTCTTTGATCTTTTTTGTAAGGTCTTTTCTTACGATTTTACCGCCAAACAGCCGGAAGAGTTTGTCTTTAGTATTTTCTGCAACATTATCACTCATTTATTACACCTTAAAAGAAACCAAAATTCCCGGCAAAAGCTATATCAATAATAACTTCGGTTCTTGATATTTCTATTGTAGAATCTTTACGACGAATTATCAAATAATATGTTTTATCTTTTGGATATTCCTGATTTTTTAAATTAAAGGTAAGCTTAAACAACCTGTCGCTTGATTCAACACCAGTCTTGTTTGCCGTAATTGTTTGAATATCCGATAATAATTGCGTTTTATTATTGGCGTTATCAGTTTCAACAACAAAAATCTCATAAGTTTCCGGTTTAACTTCGCTTGAAACCGCTTCTGTTTGTAAAAATTCCAAAGTTGTTATAAGATTGTTGATTCTCGGCTTTATTGCCCTGCTTAGCCTTATTTCCGCGGCTCTTGTTTCAACAGCGTATTTTTCAATATCAATATCAATAACAGGTATTATAAGTTCCTGAGGGGAAGATCCGCCATGCACATAGTTTTGTCCGCCGGAGCATTTGAAGACATTAACGCTTTCTGGAAAAAGTATATAATTATTATTGTCATTCCTCAATAAATCCCCGATCTTAATTTCGCATATACCGTCCGTTTGATTTTGCCTGCCGGATATAATAAAACGCCTGTTGGTTAATTGGCCAATCTTTGAAACATCCCCTATTTTATCGCTTTCTGTTAATTTTTCCCGTTTATAAATAAACCCGTGATCCGAAACAACAACAAAATGATAAACATTTGCGTTTTTCCCCAGGTATTTTATCTTTTCATAGAGTTCATTTATCGTATCCCTACAGGCGCTGAACACATCTTTTTCCGTAGGCAAATTTTCACCTCGGCTGTCAATTTGATTATGGTACACGTAGAGAGTGTCGGTATTTTTTAACAAAGAACGCATATCATCTCTTTTCATTTGAAAAAAGTCATTGTATTGAATACATTCGGAATTTTTATTAACACTTTGTAGAATAATACGGCGTTTTGCCAAATCGTCAGTCTGTTTGCCGTCACAAAGGACTTTTCCGTCAAGGGCAATATCAAGCTTATCATTCGGCAGAAGGGCGGCCATACCCAGCGATGTAACGGAAGGCAATTCGCCTAACATATACTTCATGTTTACCGTACAATTTTGATCGTTTTTAAAAATTTCTAATAATTCAGCCGCAACTTCATAACGCAAGGCATCGCTGATTACTACGACGGTTTTTTTATTTAACGGTTTAACAAAAGTCGAATAAAATCTCCTCATTCTGCAGGTGTCCGTGTTTTTAACGCCTGTTATGTAAGTTTTATTCCATGCGGAAATATATTTTGCAAGGAAAGAATTAGTATAGTAATTTTCAATATTATTTTGGAGTTCTTCATATTTGGTATTATCTTCAAGTTTATCATAATTTTCGATAAAATGCCGGTAGTATAAATCTATTTTATAGTAATACTTTGTATAATCAACGACAAATGCTTCTAAAGTGCCGGAGTAATCGTCTGTTTTTTTAGCGCTTAACAGCAGAGCGGCGTTTTTTAACATTTGATAATCATGTTCAAGAGGTGTACCGGCGTTTTTTTGCAGTCGTTCATCACATATAATATCAAGAGATTTATTGTTTGGCAAAGTACCAAGATCATTATTAATCAGGCGTTTTATGACCCAATCGGTGATATATTTGTCTACTTCTTTAAAAACCGAACAATTAACAATTGATTCAACGGAAAGAGCCTGAAGAATGTCATTTATTTTTATTTTTCCGGCAGTATAATCCGCGTATTCTTGATATTTTTGTTTGTTGTTTTTTAGATTTTCCAGAATCTGAGTAACATTTCCGGTTTTTTGGGCTATAAAAGGTTTATATTTTTCTGGTAAATCCTCATACAGGTCTCTCTTAAAATATGTCAGATATACTGTTATCAGCAATTTTTCAAGGGTTGGGGAGGGTTCCTGCCATCCTAAATTATTCCGGCAGTACTCCCAAAAAACATCCGTAAGGTTATTCTCCGAGAATATTCGCAAATATTTATTGTCAGAAATATCATTGTTTGTAATGATATGAACAATGAGATTTTGAATTGAAGGCTCTGTAACATCGCATAAACAGCATAACATTCCAAGTGTAATGCTGTTATCATCATAACTGTCAATTCCAAGAGCTTGAAAACTGCTTTGATTGGCGGTGTTTCTAAAGAAAAAACCGTATTTTTCAAGCAGAGGCATGAAGTTTTTATCAATTAATAATTCTTCAGCGAACAATGCCAGACTATCAGCCTTAAATTCCCTGGAATACAGAAAAACATCCAGAAGATGATCTTTATTTGGATCAGGTTTTGGCAGAGGGGAATAAATTAAATAGTTTGTGCCTAGATTTTCATATTCAATTTTATATTTTATTTCAAACTGATTGCTTCCATCGGCGAATAAAATTTCCACGTTTTGCAATTCCAACTTGCTTATTTGATCCGCCCATTCATTTTTTTCATCATACCAGAATACTATTCTTCGGCCTTCTTCGGCAAATTCTATATTGAGTTTTGATTGTATTTTTTGAAAAGTAATATTTGACATTATCCTATTTTACCCAAAATTTCATGTTTTATTCCACCCTGAGCGGTTTGTATTTTTTCATAGTTATGCTTAACTCCGTCATCCAAATCAATCTCAGTTTTGCAAAGAGCCAAATGTGCTATTTTTTCATCATAAGCTTTTATTTCCCGTAATTGCCTTTGGAGTTTTTCCAATTTTTTTTGGCTCTTTGCTCTTTCAGATGCGGAAGAAGTTGTTTTTATTATGCGCTGCATACGGGCTATTTCGTTCTCGTAGGTGTTTTGTGTTTTATGAAGATGGTCAATACGCAAATTTCCGATTGTATCGGCGTGATAGCGGTGCATATAGATAAGCGCTTTAAAACTATTCTCTTTACCGCTGTCGAAAAGCCAGTAGATAGGGCGTTTCTGGTAAATTTTCACATGGTCTTTATAAAAATCATTCAAGAAATAGCCTCGGATAGTATCACGGGAATTTCCACCTCGGCTATTAAGGGCATTAGCAATAAAGTTTAAATTTTCTTCCAGTGTTTCCTCTCCGTAGACAGTTCTGATAAAACCGATAAAAAGATTGGTAATATCATCATTAAAATAATCTTCATCGGTTATAGGAATGATATTGCTTTTATTCGGGATAAATGTTTTATATTTGCTGTTGTCCCAATCCCCGCCTGCATAAGCCAGGCCTTCTACATCAAGAGAATAGCGGCCAAACATGCAGCCCACGGCATAAGAAATGAGGCTGCGGATTTCCCTGCCAAGGTCAGCCCTGCGAACGGTTACGTCTTTGTCTTCTACTTCGGGTGTCAGTTCGTCTTGCAAGCCGTAAATTTCTATGAAGATGCGGTTGAGCTCTTCTTCGTTGGATTTGAGAGTTTGAAACCGTTCTTCGCAGGCTTTTTGCCATTGGTTGTATGATTCAGAAACTTTGTAAGAAGGAATATCATTCGAAGAATTTTCACGCAGAGGCGTCGAACCCTTGGTTCGCAAGGCGCGGAGGTCGGCGTTTGGAATTAGGGGGTGGCGCTTAAAATCCCAGGATGTTTCAAAGGAGTCCCAGTCGGTGCGGGAGAGGGAGATACATTGAACTACTTTTTCGGTTATAACAGAGTGGTATTGTTCATTAATTGAAATTGGAATGCCATTTATTAATCCTGCTCCATTATTTATTGTTGGATTCATTATCATAATAAGAGAATTAACTATTTTAGTATTTAACCATCCTGCTAAATAATAGTGATTAATACTATCATATGCAAATAGTCCATTTGCACCAGAATCAAAAATAAATCCTTCCTCGTAGCATCTACAGCTAAATTTTGCCATTGTAACCCCAGTCCATGTAATACCAGGCTTGAAATAATATTTTTCGTTACTAATTTTCCAACCTAAATTATCACCTAATTGTGGATAAACATGGCGGGTATTTTCTTTTATTTCAAATCCGTCATTTTCCCAATTTACAACAAAGTCATTGTTTCCATACCATCTTCTAAATTCTCCACCTTTGTTATATGGAATCCATTTTTTGTGAAAATTTATTGAACTTATTTCAAACCAATATCTAAGAAACCTTTCATTATCTCCTGTTCTCATTCCAATTCCAGCAAAACCAAAATCTTTAATTTTCTTATTACTAAATAACCGCAATATCGTTTCGCTTACCCAATACGCTACCGGACTACTTGGTATTTTAGCTAAATTGTCAGCAGAGACTGCTACATTGCGTTTTCCAACAGGAGGAAAAATTCGCGGTACATTATTATTAAGTAGAGACAACTCAATATGATTATAACGCCCTTTATATCCTTCTATATATTGCCCATGAAGGTTAGTAACAGCTGTGCCAAAAGCAATACCCATTACCATATTTTCCATGTGCATTAGATTAATAATAGTTTTATTTGTTAAAATATTTTTACGCATAGTTTCATAACTTGAGAGAAACATCCAACCTTGCATAGTAACCATGCAGTTATATCCATTTTGTTTTATTAAAGAAAAACCACGTTCAATAAACACAGCAAATAAATCGCTTTTACTATTTTCATATTCACGCTTAACAAAATTGGATAAATGGCTATTCATGTCCCCGGAACCCATATACGGCGGATTCGTCACCACCACATGATATTTGTCGTGTAAAATCTCCGCAATATTAATCAATTCATTCAATTTTGCCTGAATATCATCAACAACAATCGTTTCTATAGGCATAAGATCAGGTTGTTGTTCGGCTTCAGGAAAAAGTTCAGTCGAAGCCGGCAGAAAGCCCTTTTTATCAACCTTCTCAATAAATGTATGCATCAGCTTAAAATTGAGATTGGGTATTTTTAATATGGAACCGTACTCTTTCCCGTTATCAAAAATCGCAACAAGAGTTTTTATATCAGAAAAAGCAAGACTCCTCTCTTTATCATCCATTCCTTCGCCAAAATATTGCAGGTATTTGGCGTCTATTCCGTTGCTTTCCTGAATAGCGTACAAATGGGGTTTGATAGATTCAGTTAAAATCGTTCGGTTGTATTGACGGGCTTTCATCAATACCGCGAAATAGGCAAGCTGCCATGCGCGGTCATCTATGTCCAGTCCGTAGAGATTTTTTTCCAATATTAGTTTAGCGGCATCACGGGGATTATAGCCTTGGCTTTCATAAATCTGCATCAGTAACGTAAACAGATAAACTAGAATGTGTCCGCTTCCCATGCAGGGGTCTATAACTTTTATGTCCCCAGGTTTTATCGTCTTGTATTCCTGCCGTATTTCCTCAAGTTGTTTTTTTACATCTTCTTCCTGTTCCGCTTCATCAAGGTAGTATTTCCAGTTTTTCTTTAATTCTTCGTTGGGATGCCCTTCTATCCAGAGGCGGCCCAAACTGTTCTCTACCATATAGCGGACTATCCAGTCGGGAGTAAAAAGCTGGGTCTTGGCGGGAATATCCTTTTTTGTTACCTTTTTACCGGTCTTAACATAGGCGTCTACTTCGGCTTTTGGTTCGGTGTTGTAATACTGATACAGCCAGCCGATAATTTCCACCGCTTCCTTAAAATCATCTTCAGGTATATCTGTAATAAGTTTGCGGACTACCCCCGCCGGATCGGTATAATTTAAGTTGATGAGCAGTTCGGTATAGTCGTTGATCTTTTCAAAAAGTTCGGGAAGAACTGCGTTTAGTTCGTTGCACTGTTTTATAAAGAGAAAAATAAAAAGCTCGGCGGCATTGTTTTCTTCTTTCCATTTGGTAATTTTAGATATTTCGGCATCAGAAAATTTAAAACCGCTGTCAAAAGGTTTTGACACAAGCTCCGGCTCTTTTTTTTCGCCGCCTGAGCTTAAAACACGGAGGTTTGAGGGGAGATATTGGTTGACCTCCATAAAACGGATGGCTATGAGCCTGTTAAACCATGTATAGGCGGTTTCTTCCACTAATGAATCGAAGGCTGTTTTATAGTCCGACAGTTTTTCTCTTTTTCTCAGAGCGGCAATCAGTTTTTCCCTCTGTTTTATAGCTTCGCCGGCTATTGCATAAGGCTCGTTATCGTTGCCAATATCAAAAAATAGCAGGTCTTTTAAGGAATTCGGCAAAGGCTCGTCTATGTCTTTTTCAGTAATGCCGATAAGGCGGGCTTTATAGCGGACATCTTCAATAAGCTTATTACGCGCCCAAATTGCGAAAGTTTTAATGGCGGTTTTGTTCATGGTTTTCGCCCCTGATTGGCTAAAATTGGATAATTTTTTTCTTCGTTTTCATATTTAACCAATCGTAACTCCTTATCCTGTAACGAATTAGCAAAAATAAGCCTGCTAAAAGATTGGCTATTATTGGCTAAAATATCCATCTTTTTTGGGGTTAGCCAATACCCAATTTGCTATACGTTTGTTGGGGGTATCAGTTGTTATTCTCCCTTCCTTTTTTAGTACCCACAACAGATTTTTTATTTTTGACTCTTTTTGCCTGTTATTCAGTATATCCGGCAATTTCTCCCAAAGTAACCTTTTAATCTGTGCTTTGGTAGCTTTTTTATATTGCGTAAGATATTCTAAAATCCATTTCCTATAAGTTTCGTCATCAAAGCCTTTATTGCGTATATACTCAGATTCGGTTTCTATTATTGCCGCTATATTTGCAGTCAGGTAAATATTAGGAGCTCGCCCCTCAATAACCTTTAAATCTCTAAGATGCTTAATGGCGTCTTTTTCAAGGGATAACCTCTTTTGTACCCTATCCACAAGGAATACTGTATCAAGGTCAAGATCCGGGTTTTTAAACAGGATTTTTGCATATTTCATATCCAAAACTTTGCCATATACAGTAACTGATACTTTACCATTAACAGAAGTATCATAATCCGGCATAGGAAAATATTTTTTCTTTTGAATGTTAAAAATCCTTCTAATGCCCATAGATGCCGTATCAATAAGATTAAACTTGACCATAGTATCGGCCAATAAAGGATTTCGATAATATGGCGCGGTATATCCGGGTTTTAACACTTCTCTTACATCTCCGGGAAGAAAACTGCCGGGATTCGAGACAATAATATGATCTTCAAATTCGTCAATATAAATACGCATTCCCGTAGTATAATCCTGATGTGCCATACAGTTATTTATTAATTCCCGTAAAATCCGTTCATCGTACTGTTGTGTTTCTTCCGGGAAAAGCGTGCCTTGATCCGGCATATATCGGTACACAAGGTTCCGTATTTTTTTGTAAACTTTGTCTACAACTTGGATAAAAGGAATTGTAAATTCCTGATAGTCTAAAGTATCTCCCTTAGAGTCATATAACCGCCACATGATACGAGGAGCAGTATCCAACAGGTAATCAAATTCATTTTTACCCAGCATAACCATTGCGGCATTGGTGAGTTTTTTGTTAATAATGAGTTTTAATTTGGTAAGAAATTCCTCATCACTCAGGGATTTAAGTTCTTCATTTAAGTGGGCTTTGTTGGTTTTTTTTCTATAATTATTACGTGCCAATATTATTGCTTTCTTATCCAGCATCTCCAATGAAGATTTTTCAATAATCTGTTTTGACCAATCTTTCCGTGTCTGCCCTCTTATTTCATCTATTTTGCCCATTGTTAATGCGACAAGTGATTCTCCGTTTCGTCCAAAATAATGGTTATTCCATCCTGTAGGTGTTCCTGGAGCGGCTGCGGGAATTTTAAACATTATTACACGTGTTTTATTGTTATTAATGACCGGGTAAATTTCAAAGATATCAATAAAGGTAATACGTCCTGTAGTATTTTGACTAATTTCCTGTTTTAATTTTTCCAGACCGTTTTTATCCCGATATGTAGAACCAATAATTTGTTTATCTTTGTTTCTAACGCCAAAAATAAGCCATCCATAACGAAGATTTTTTAAGCTTGCTTCATTGCTTATTGCAGAGAAATATTGTCCAATTTCACTTTTTTTATAATCATTGTTTGCTTCCTTAAATTCAACTACCTCATTCTCCCAATTTTGAATGAGGCTTTTAAGCGTTTCCAGAAGTTCTTTTTCCAGCAGGCTATCCATCTACTAAAACTCCACACTTATAATATCATCATCTTTCATTTCCGTTAAGATTCTATGCTTCAACTGAGCAAGATACATATCAATATCATCTTCTGTTTCTATTTGCCATGAAGGAGCGCTTACAACCGATCTTATTGAGATGTAATTGGTATGCCGTGTTTTGGACGGGGTTACTTTCGATGCAGTTCCAGCGGGAGTAGCCGCAGCTAGTTCCTCTTCTTTTCTGTCAATTTCGTTTAATAAATCAGTTTTTATTCTGTCAATCTCACCTCTCATGTTATCCAAAAGATACGGCTCAGAACACTTCTTTAATTTTTGTTCCATGCTGTCAAAACGGTTGACCATAGAAACATAAAATTCGTCTTTGAATGATTTTCCTTCCAATTTGGAAAAAATTTTCTTTTTAATATCATCAAAAGACTCAAGGAGCGGTTGTTTGGTTTTTTGGCATTGATCAAGCAAAGCTTTATTATATTTTTCAATCAATTCCGGTAGTTTATAAATTTCTTTATACGGGTTTGCCATCTTTATTATTTCGTTAATATTTGTTGCAAGTTCGGGAATTTCATTAATAAAAATTGCATATTCATTTTTTTCAAATGATTGTACCGACATAACTGCTTTTGCGAATATTTCGTGTTGAGGTCCTGAGAAAAAGGTTTTGAGATTTTCATAATCATCACAGAAATTTAAAATATTATCTTTCTTCTGAATTAAATCACCAAAAAAAATAAACGGCGATGAAATGGAAATCAGACTGTTGAGTATTGTTATTCCGGCATCAACAACAGCCTTCCCTGGATACTCCGGACATTCACGATAATTATATAAAAGTTTTTCAAGGTATCCTAATAAATCCCGGCCTTGCCGCTTAAAATTCTGAAATAACATATCTTCATCATCATTAGGAGCCGAATCGTTAAAAAGGGCTTTCATAATTTCGCGAGTATTTTTAAGTTGGGTGTCATTGGCTTTCCGGCGAATTGCTGTTGTAAGCGAGTCCACATGTTGTTTTTTGGTAAAATAATTTACCAATTCACTTTCAGATTTATCAAGAACTGTAATTTGAGCGTTATTTATAAAAACATCAATATCACCGTCTTTAAAAAGTTTTGCGCACAGCCATTCAACATCGTCTTCAACAAAACCATACGGTTCTTTCATAAAATGAGCCTGTAAGCTCTGCATTGATGTCCTTTGGTGTTTTTGCGAATTTGACTCAATAAAATCGCGCATTTCCTCAAGAGCATGCTTGTTCGGAATACTGCCACCCGGAACAAGCGCTGGAGCGCCTACGGCAAAAAGCGCGCGTGTATTTTCAATGCCTAAAGGGGTGTCAATATAATACAATTTGTGGTATACCGAGTTTACAACAGTATCAAGGGCGGCGTTTATTCTTGTTTTTATGTCTTTTCCATTGGAATTTTCCTCGTTTCCGTTTACGAAAATACGAGCTTCCCTGAGAGCGTCTTCAAGAAAGGACCGTACCGCTATTTTTCTGTTATCGTTCTCGTTTTGAAACTCCAACTCAATTTCACTTGCTTTTTGCAATGTACGGTATGCTCTGGAGCGGAGGTATTTTTCAATACACAAATGTCTGCGAAGTTCCACCAAAAAATCATTTTTCTGCGGTAGAACCACAAGGACACCGGACAATTGGCTTGATCTCATAATAAGGTCGGCTGTATCCGCCTGCTGATCCGGTGTTGTTATTATCTGTAAAGTTATGGGATGATTTTGCCTGGGATTATGCTGAACATCGTCGATTCTTTGGTTGTATGAATAACTGTATCTGCCGTTGAATTTGGGAAGCTTATATTTGTTATCTATAATAATATCATCAAATATTATAACCGCCAAAGATTGAATAACTTCTGCGGTACTGACATTTTGACGATCTATTTCGCGGTTTACTTCCTGTTCTTCGTTGGTAAGAAAAATATATATATCACCGTTTTTTGAAACAAGCGTTTCTTCCTGTAATGTTTTTAAGGCGCTTTGTATACTGTTGAATAATGTGAGCCTGTCTTCATCAATGGAAGAACACATCAGACTGGTAATATTCTCAAGAGTCGCAGTGATTTCTTTAACGTATTTTATGAGAAACAAGGTTTTTAGAACGTTAACCGCAAGGCAGTCTTCTTCTTTGCCGGGATTAATCCTTTCGTTACGCAGTGCCGATTGAATTACACTCCTGTGCCCAGAATCCAAAAATTGATCCAGAGCGTCATAAAACAAGTTAAACGGTATAAGAGGGCCAATGTTTTTATTAGCAAGACGATTCGCTGATTCTTTAAAAAGGGCTATCATTGAACGCTCGCCCTGAGCCAGATGTTTCCCGGAAGCGCCATGTTCGCGTATAGCCGTAAGAACATTTCCCAACAGATCAAATTGATAAGGCACAAAAGGATAATCTGCCGTAAAATTTTTTGCGTTTTCATAAAGTTTTTTCTGAGCGGTATTGGTAAACACAATAAGATTTTTTATAGTAGTCGCTTTATTGTCATAAAGGAGCGAAAGTGTCTGAGCGGCAGGAGAAGTTTTTTCGAGAATGCGTTTTCGTATTACTTCGCCAACATCGGCGGAAGATAATGATAGCCGGGTATCAAAACGTCCCTGAATCTTGGAAAAATCGTTGCTCCTTGCCGCCATGTTTTTGGTTATTGAATCAATGTCTTCCTGACTGGTTACAATGACCCATGCCCTTCCCTGGCAAATGGTGCCAAGGTCTTCGACAATGGTTTGAAGATTCAGCATAAGGCGGGAATCCTGACCGATAAATTGTCCCATTTCATCTACCATAAAGATAATACGCCTGTTTTTTCCTTTGCGGTCAAGGTATTTTTTTACAAGGTTCGCAAAATCTTCATTGCTTATTGAATAAGGCGTAGATATTTTTTCGCACCAATTACGGGCGGCCTCCTCGCTCATAAGTCCTATTTCTACAATTACCGCAATAATTTTGTCCTGGATAAAACCGGCATTATATCTGGCTTCGTCCCATGAATTGCATTCTTTTACCATGAATAATTTTTTAAAATCTTCAAGCTTGTTCAGTTCTTCAAGCCTGCGTTCAAGATCAGCAATGTAAGGATCAGAACCGCAAAATCCCTGCATTTCATTGAAAACTTTAAAAAAAACAGAGACAATCGAATCGCGTTCTTCTCCCGACCTGTTGGAAATCTTTGAATCAATATTGAACAGAATTACATCCGTGTTTTCAGCTTCACTTGCGGCGCGAGTCATATTCGCGATTAAGAAACTGTCGTCTATTTTTCCGCCTTCTTTAAAATAATCAATAGATTTTTTACCGCCTAATTCTTTGTTTTCCAGCAAATATGAAAGTATTTTAAGGAAATGGGATTTACCGCTCCCAAAAAAACCTGAAATCCACACGCCAATTTTGTCTGTACTGCCGGAAATACCCTCAATATATCTGTCAAAAAAAACCTTAAAATGCTTCTTCAATTCATTGGTAATAATATATTCTTCCAATTCCTGCTGAATGTATCTCTCATCTGTTTGACCAACCTTTATAACTCCCTGTATGTTACGATCTATAGGTTTTATAAATAGCTCTTTTACTGTCATTTCTAACCTCTCTTATTAATTTAAGGGGAAAGCCCTATAATAATTTTTACTGTCTATAATGTTGAATAACGAAAGCTGCTGCCCGTTATAATCACCCGGATAAAACATTATAACAGGGACAGTATCCACAACCGCATGAAAATTGTTTAGCACGTCATGAGAAAAAATAACAGGGAAACATTTACCCACGCCGGTTATAAACACAACTGAATCAGATGTTATTTTTTCTTTTATATATTTATTAATTGGACCGTTTTTTTGTTCACTGTCAATTTGAAGAGACTTGTTAATTTCTTTTACTAAAGTTGTAAACCCTTTTTCTTTTTCCATTTTAAAACATTTTTCAAGAAACCCCTTGTTTTTTAACACATCAATCAAGATTTCATAAAGATCAAATACGATAATAGTAAAATCAAAGTTACCTTTTTTTATTTTTTCTTGTAACGACATAACACTTTTTCGGACGATCAATTCCGCCTCTGGATTATAATGAAATATATAATATCCAATTTCATTTCCAAGTCCTTTATTCTGCCTAAATTGCGGTTTTTTAATCGTATCTTCAAGCATGTCCAGGTCTTTTTGTATTTTTCCATTGATATTTACATTCATAGTTTTTCTCCGGTTAACGCATAGTAGAAAACTTCCATTTTTGCTTTTTGCAAAGTATCAACTAATTGTCTGTTTATGAGAGGTTTCTCTACAACCCATTCATTTTTTCTTAAGTTCTTAATAAGACCCGATTTAAGCAGAACATTTCTGTAGGCCCGCCCTAGTCTGTTAAAGGTTGTATCAGTCCACGCGGAAATTCTTTCGTCTTGAATCTGTTTATTCCTAAAAAACAGGATAAAATCACCGATAGTTATTGTTTTATCGCCCATCATAAGTTTTTCCCGGTATACTTCGAATATAAAGTCATAAAAAAGGCTTTCAAGAGCCATGACCGCTATTACAGCTATAAGTTTTTGGGTTGAAATATCAGTTTTTCCGCATAATTCAATGAAATCTTTTGGAATAGCATTGATTCTTGCCGCTATAACATTAAAAATAATTTTCCGACGGTTCACAGTTTTAACGGTTAATAGGTTCTCCGCCTTGTTGAGCCTTTTTATTTCATCCATATTCTTGCCTTCGTTCAATAACCTGACTATAATTTTAAACTCAGTAAACCAAAACAGGTGTTTTGTCATAGCTGAACTGTAAGGTTTACGAATCATAATAATGAGTATTATATATGATTTTATATATAAATTAAAGGGAACTTTTTTGATTAGCTTGAAAAACCTTAAAAAAGAGATATTATTAATATTATGGAGGATAAATTTATGAAAAAGCTCTTAATTGTTATTATCGTTATACTGGGAATAAATCAACATATTTTCAGTCAAGATGCGGATGTAGAAAAAAGTACGAAAAAAAATACGGAAAAAAAATGGACTATTCAAACAAGCCCATTTTTAATGTTTAGCGATATTTTTATCGGCGATATAAATGACATGTTGTTTATTGTGGATCTGGAAGGGCAATGCAGATTAAGCAAATATTCTAATATATCAATAACATTGTCATTCCTTTATAACGACCGTACCGTTCATGATTACGATTGGGATCCTGTTTTAAATCAAGATTATTATTATGACTACCAAGAAACTTATTTTCAAATAGGTTTTAAACCAATGTATGTATACCGGCCTTTTGGAACAGGCATAAAAGGTTTTTATATCGGTTTTTATCCTAATTTAGGCTTTCGATATGAAATCACTGGCGACAATAAGCTTTATACGGAAGTGGGATTTGGATTGAATCTGGGATATAAATGGGTTTTTGACAGCGGATTTACCATGCAAATCGGAGGCGGAATAGGCAAAACATTCAGTTTCCCGCAAAAAACAGATCAGGATGCTTATATTAACTCTGATGGAAGAATAACCATATTACGCAGTGACATATCTCTGGATTTTAAATTAGGTTATTCTTTTTAACGCGGAGGAGTAATGAAAAAACAAAAATATTTATCCTGCTTTTTTCTTTTTATCATTATAACGATTTGTACAGGCGGTTTATTTTTATCCTGCAAAGGGAAAAAAAGCCTTCCCGATCCGGAATATATTGCGGCGGTTTCAAACGGGATACTTAATAAAAACACCCCTGTAGTTGTTGAATTTAAATTCGCTCAGGACACGTCCGTACCTTTAGCGTCTAACGCGTTTGTCATTAACCCTAAGGTTAAGGGTACTGTTTCATGGCAGGATGAGTATACTCTTATTTTTACTCCTTCCGAAAACTATAAACCCGGACAACGGTACTATGCGTCTGTGAACATTGCGGGGATTCCCTCTTTTAACTTTGATTTTACAGCGGCACTTCCTGTTTTTCGGGTAGAGATTGAACCTGTACAGTTAGGTGACGATAATAATGTTGTTGTCGCGGGAATTGTATATGCCGATGAAGACGCTGAAATTTCCAAAATAGAGCAAACTGTCAGTTCAAAAGAGTTAGGTAAACTTTCATGGTCGCACATTGATAACGTTCACCGTTTTGTTTTTGAGCCGGTTAAACGCGGTGAAACTTCCAGAACTGTTGAGGTTACATGGAAAGGAAAACCCTTGGGAACTAACATAGACGGATTTACCGCCGTATTGGTTCCAGGACTGGATATTTTCCAAATGCTTGATCTTCAATATAGAAATAACGTAATCGAAGTTTCTTTTACCAATTATCTAAAAGCAAATCAGGATTTAAGGGGGTTTATTTCTATTTCCGATAATACTGACATCCGTTATACGCTTGAAGGAAATATTGTAAAAATTTACGGAAATAATTCAGGGGGTATTCCAGCAGGAGCGGAACTTGTAATTCAGGATTTGGAAGATGTGAACGGCAAACGTTTAAGTACTCCAGTCCGTTATACGGTTCCTGACACGTGGGAATTGCCTGAGATACGTTTTGCAGGAAACGGCGTTATTCTGCCGACAAGCCAGGGAGCGCAGCTTGTAATCGAAACCAGAAATGTTACGGGCATTTTGGTGGAAGCGTTTCAAATTTACAATCAAAATATGTTTTATTTCTTGCAGACAAACAACCTTGCGGACGGATATGAGCTTGATCGCGTAGGAGAGCCGGTGTGGACAAAAGCTTTTGATTTCCAGTGGGCCGCCTCCGATCAAAACCGCTGGATACGCCGGGGGCTTGACATGGCGGAACTCAGCAAGAAATTTCCCGGCGGGATGTTCCATGTAAGGATCACTTTCAGGCAAAGACATGTTAAATATGTTTGTAATAAAAACCATAAAGATTTTTCCGGGTATGAATTTCCGGATGACTCTTTTTACCCGCGTTATACGACAAGCGGCGAAACGTATTGGAGTTATTATAATTCCAAGAATTACGATTGGGAAGAATGGTATGAGAACTATATGGATCCATGCCATCCCGCTTTTTATATTAACTATGGAGGCGATCACAATATAACGCAGAGCAGGAATGTGCTTGTTTCTGATTTAGGGCTTCTCGCAAAAAGGTCGCTTGACGGTTCATGGCTTATCGCTACGACAAATCTTATTACCGCCCGCGCCGCGCCAAACACTGAATACAAGATTTACAACTACCAGGGACGGGTTATTAATCAGGGCAAGACAAACTCAAACGGCGTCGCGGCGATTCCCGCGTCTTCGGATACGGCAAGCGGTTCGCGCCTTATTGTGTACGCCGAAAGTAATTTAGGCAGGGCATATCTTAGAGTGAACGATTCTACCGCTCTTGCGGTAAGCCATTTTGACGTTTCGGGAGGCACTCCTTCTTCCGGTCTGCGCGGGCTTATCTACGGAGAGCGCGATGTGTGGCGTCCCGGTGACGATATTTATCTTACATTCCTTCTTGCCGATCCGTTGAATACGCTTCCTCAAAATCATCCTGTTATTTTTGAGTTGGAAGATCCAAGAGGCCGCCCTGTTATTAACCGCGCTTATACTTCTTCCGTAGACGGTTTTTATTCCCTTGCCGCCGTTACCGCGCAAGACGCTCCAACAGGAGACTGGACCGCGAGGGTGCGGGTTGGCGGAAATACATTTAACAAAAACATTAAAATAGAAACTATTATGCCAAACAGATTAAAAATCGATCTTGATTTTGGCGCGAATGAATTTATTAAAAGCGGCACTAACAGAATCCCTTTGGAATCCCAATGGCTTTACGGCGCGCCTGCTTCCGGTTTAAAAGCTGACATATCCGCCGTTTACGCGGACAAGGAAACAAAATTTAAAGGTTATGAAAATTATTCTTTCCGCGATCCTTCAAGAGGGATTTCGACTGAACGCCAGGAAATCTGGAGCGGGACTCTTGACGATCAAGGGAAAGCCATAGTAACGATGGACTTTAATCCTGGCCCCGCCGTTCCCGGCAGAGTAACCGCGCGGTTTCTGACGCGGATTTTTGAACCGTCGGGAGTGTTTTCATCGGAACAGATCAGCAAGGAGTATTCGCCTTACAGCCGTTATGTCGGAATAAGGCTGCCAAAGGGAGACGCAAATGACATGCTGCTTACCGATACGGATCACAAGGCGGAGATAGTGATTCTGGACGAAGACGGAAAATTGCTCCAGGGAAGGATCGATATTGACTGCGCTGTTTATAAATTAGATTGGCGCTGGTGGTGGGAAAAAGGCGGCGATGAATCCGCTGAATTTGCTTCGACGCTTTCAAGAAACGCGATTGCGCGTCAAACTGTTTCCACCTCAAACGGGAAAGCTGTTTTTACTTTCAATATTAAGTATCCCGACTGGGGGCGCTATATTGTCATAGCCAGAGACGATAAAGGCGGACACGCGGCGGCTCAAATGGCGTACATTGATTGGCCGGGCTGGGCGGGACGCGCCCGTGATGAAGGCCAGGGGTCTCTGTCAATGCTTACGCTAACCGCCGGAAAACAGCAGTATAACACAGGTGAAAAAGTACAGATAACATTCCCGTCCAATAAAGAAGCCGCAGCTTTTGTCGTGCTGGAAAAAGGCGGAAACATTTTAAAAAATGAATGGATTACCTGCCAGGACGGAACAACCAAATATGAATTTAACGCTGAGCAGTCGATGGTTCCGAATATCTATGTTCACATAACGCTTGTCCAACCGCATTTGCAAACGCAAAACGATCTTCCAATACGCCTTTACGGCATTGTTCCCGTAACGGTGGAAGACGCGAGGGTTGTAATTAATCCGCAGATTAAAACTCAGGATAACTGGCAGGCCGAATCTAAAGTTTCATTTACAGTCAGCGAAGCGAATGGCAGACCGATGGCGTATACCGTCGCGGTTGTGGACGAAGGGCTCCTCGGCCTTACCCGTTTTAATTTGCCAAATCCAAAAAATACTTTTTACGCTAGAGACGCGTCGTTTATAAATTCATGGGATCTTTTTCAAGAAGTTATAGGCGCTTATTCAGGCAAACTGGAAACCTTGCTTGCAATTGGCGGCGGCGACGGCATTGAAGTTGATTCGCAAAAAGAGACGCAGCGGTTTAAGCCTGTGGTGCGTTTCTTTGGACCCTTTGAAATTAGCAAAGGCGGACAAAAGACCGAAACTTTTGATTTGCCGCCATATATTGGCGCGGTGCGAATAATGGTTCTCGCCGCTTCTTCCACAAGCGAACCTCAAACTGGAAGAGCGTTACGCGGTTACGGAACAGCGCAAACAACGGTAAAAGTTACTTCCGATCTCATGGTTTTCGCGTCTTTACCGCGCGTACTTTCACCCGGCGATGAATTTGAAGTTCCTGTCTATGTAAACTCTCAAAAAAGCGGAAGAAGGAGCGTTAAAGTAAATCTCTCTGCGCCAGGCGCGGCAATTCAAGGCGCTTCAACGCAGGACGTATCATTTGACAAAAGTGAAGAAAAATTAATCCGCTTTAAAGTAAAATCTCCCGATAACCCCGGAAGTTTAAAGTTCACCGTAACGGCTGAATCATCGGGTTTAAAAACAGCCCAGCAGGTTGTAGATATCGAAGTGCGTTCCACGGCTATTCCCGTAACAAAAACTTTACAAAGCCTGCTCTCTGCCGGTGAGACATGGAAGGGAAACCTTGACTATCCGGGAAGGGAAGGGACAAATACCCTTGTCGCGAGTTTCTCAAGGCTGCCGCCTCTAAATCTTGAGTCGCGGCTGGATTATTTAATCAAGTATCCTCACGGCTGCGCTGAGCAAACTACAAGTGGCGCGTTCCCTCAATTATATTTAGATAAAATTCTTTTACTTGACGACAAGCAAAAAGCGGACATCAGAACGAACATAAGCGGCGGAATAGAACGAGTTTTAGGAATGCAGTTAATGTCGGGAGGTTTTTCATACTGGCCGGGGGAATCAGTTGTAAATGACTGGTGTTCTTCCTATATCGGACATTTCCTCCTTGAAGCGCGTCGATCCGGTTATGAGGTGCGTACTACAGCGCTAAAAAGCTGGGTTAGTTATCAAAAGAACGCCGCGGCGCAGTGGCAGGTTAGCAGTGAAAAATTTACCGAGCAGGCGTACAGGCTCTACACTTTGGCATTGGCGGGAGAAGCCGATCTTGGCTCAATGAACCGTCTGCGAAGCCATAAACTGCCGTTTCAGGCAAGCTGGCGTCTTGCCGCGGCATATTGGCTTGCAGGACAGCGTGATACTGCGCGTAACATGATAAAAGGACTGGCTTTACCGGAAAGAGATTATCGCGAACTTTCCGCGACGTTTGGCTCGACCCTCAGGGATAAGGCGATGATCCTTGAAACTCTCATTTTGTTGAATTCTCAAGAAGAGATGGGAAAAACCAAACAGCTCTTTGAAGAAATAACTAAAGAGCTTTCCCAAGACAAATGGCTTTCCACTCAGGAGACGGCTTACGCCCTTATCGCCATAGTTCCGTATATGTCAAATAACGCCGGAAGCGGCGCGTTATCGCTGGATTATTCAGTCGCAGGGAAAACGGGAAATATTTCTTTTAACACTCCTGTCGCGGAACGCTCTTTTGGAAACGTAACCGGAACAGGCGCCGCTTTATCGGTGACTAACCGCTCGTCCTCTCCCGTGTATGTAAGTTATACGGCTAAAGGGCTTCCCGCTGAAGGAAAAGAACCCGCTCTCTCCGAAGGCCTCTCCCTTACCGTTGAATACCGCGACGCCAACAACAGGGTAATTACTCCTGAAAGTTTAAAGTTAGGTGAAGATATGGAAATCTCCGTGCGCGCGCGTAATACTTTTTCCCAGTCAGTGGAAGAAGCCGCTCTTATTATTCCAATTTCCGCGTCATGGGAAATCGTCAACACGCGCATAGGCGGCGGCGAATCTTCGTCAAATTTCCGTTATCAGGACATAAGGGACGACAGGGTGATGACATACTTTAATCTTAACAGGGGCGAAGAACGCGCGATAAGTTTCAGGGTAAACAAAGCTTATGAAGGCTCTTTCTTCAGGCCGGCAATACACGTTTACGCGATGTATGATGAGTCAATAAGGGCGTTAATTCCCGGCGTAAGGTAACGTAAGCGGCGCGTTTGTGAGAGTATTAAAGTATGTTACAAAAAAGCGCCTGATTATCGTAGCGGGAGCGGTTGTTCTCCTGCTTGCGTTTATTTTTTCTTTGCCACGCCCTCTTTTTGACGTTCCCTATTCGCCCGTGCTTTTTGACAGCGAAGGAAACTTGCTTGGAGCGCGGGTCGCATCGGACGGCCAATGGCGTTTTCCCGGCACGGAAAAAGTAAACGAAAAATTCACTCTTGCGTTAATCGAAACTGAAGATCGCAGATTCCATAGACACTTTGGCGTTGATCCTTTGGCAATCGCGCGCGCTGCGTATCAGAACATTCGCGCTAAAAGGGTAATATCTGGCGGTTCTACAATCACCATGCAAACGATACGCCTTGCAAGAGGGGCGCGTAAAAGGACTTTATTTGAAAAGTTTATAGAAGCGTATCTGGCTGTCAGGCTTGAGGCGGGAAATTCAAAAAACAAAATTCTTGCCCTCTATTCAGCTAACGCTCCCTTTGGGGCGAATGTAGTGGGTTTGGAAGCCGCCGCGTGGCGTTGGTTTGGCAGAAGTTCAAACGATCTTTCATGGGCGGAAGCGGCTGTTCTGGCGACGCTTCCAAACAGCCCCGCTCTTATTCACCCGGGACGCAACCGCGAAGCCTTAAAAGCAAAAAGAGATTCGCTCTTAAATAAACTTTTTAAAAAAGGCTGTTTTGATGAAGAAACTCTCGCCCTCAGCGCAGCGGAACCGCTACCCGGAGAGCCGCTCCCCCTGCCGCGCCTTGCCCCTCATCTGCTTGACAGGCTTGTTTTAGAAGCAAAAAAAAACTCTACATTAAAAAAATCCGCCGCCTTTGCCACTTCGATAAATCGCGGCATACAATTGCGTGTAACGGAAATCCTAAACCGCGCGTCAGACCGTTATGCGCTGAATGGAATTTTTAACGGCGCCTGCGTTGTGCTTAACACGCAAACAGGCGAAATAGCGGCTTATGTGGGCAATACGAATACGCTCCATGCCCCCGATGTAGATATTGCGTCTTCACGGCGCAGTTCGGGAAGTTTGTTAAAACCTTTTCTATATGCCGCCATGCTTGATTCGGGGGACATACTCCCATCGTCTTTGGTAAGTGACATCCCTACTAGGATTGGAAGTTTCAGCCCCGAAAACATGAGCCGTAATTATTTGGGAGTGGTTCCCGCAGATGAGGCTTTGGCGCGTTCCTTAAATGTTCCCGCCGCACGTTCCCTGCGAATTTTCGGCGTTGAAAGATTCGCCCAATTTCTTCGTTCATTGGGGCTTACAACCCTCTTTCGCCCCGGCAATGAGTACGGTCTTCCTTTAATTCTTGGCGGCGCGGAAGTCACTCTTTATGAAATAACAAAACTTTACGCTAACCTTGGAAAGACAGCCGCCTCTTACTCCACAACTGAGTCATTAATTTCTTGCGGGGCGGCATGGCTCACTTTAGAAGCTTTGGTAAACGCGGCGCGTCCGGGAGAGGAGGCTATTTGGCGCGAATACGCCGGGGCGAGGCACATTGCATGGAAAACGGGGACAAGCTACGGTTTTCGTGACGCGTGGGCTATTGGCGTAACGCCCGAATGGACGGTAGGCGTTTGGATAGGGAACGCGTCAGGCGAGGGAAGGCCGGAGTTGCGAAGCGCCGTAACCTCAGCGCCGGTACTCTTTGAAATTTTTTCAGTTCTTAATTCCCTCGGCGGAAATCGTAATGTGTGGTTTAACAAACCTACAACCGAACTGCGGCAGGTTGAAGTATGCGCGTCTTCAGGTTTTCCGGCTTCCGTTAATTGCGCTAACATAAAATATGTTGACATACCCAAAAACGCCCCTGCCGCCAAGCCATGCCGTTTTTGTCAAACGATAATTTTAGACGAGACTCTTACCCATCGTATCGTTCTTAAACCCGGCGTTTTTACCGCGGCGGTTGAAAAAAAGTGGTTCGTTCTTCCTCCCGCTGAGGAATGGTATTTCCGCCGCTGGAATCTTGATTATAAACCCCTGCCGCCATATTTAAATTCAAAAGATTTATCAAACAGCGGCGAGGGAGTGCTTGCCCTTTTTAATCCCGAACCTGACAGTCAAGTATATGTTCCACGGGAATTGGACAACAGGGAGGGCAAAATAGTCTTTTCCGCCGCCCACCGCAATGAAACAGAAATAATTTATTGGCATCTTGACGGTACATTCCTCGGTTACACGCAAACTTTTCACGAAATGGAAGCCCGCCCTTTGCCCGGCCCGCGCATGCTAACCCTTGTCGATTCAAGCGGCAATATGATAGTTAGGCGTTTTACGGTGTTGGACAGCAAGTGATAAGTGACGATGAATTTTACCACTAACCACATTCACCTGACCACTCTAGAATGGTCAGGCAAGCCAATACAAAGAATCTCTCGCAAAGACGCGAAGGCGCAAAGAACGCAGAGTTGTTGTTCGTAGGATCACCGTTTTTCCTTCAAGATTTGTAGTTAAAATTATATATCTTGATTAATAATAGGTTATCGGACAGGAACTCTGCGCCTTTGCGCCTCTGCGTGAGGTCTTTTTGTAAATATTTAGATGTTAAAGAATATTAGTTTTAGTTTATGATGTTGTAACCGGCTCCGTAACGTTTTCCGTAACGCTTTTCTTGGAGAGCTTGAAAAGAGCGTCAATCTTACCGCCGAGATGATTGGTAAAAAAGCCCAGGCATTTGCCTATACCGATCATCGAGATGAGAGTTCCTTCCCTGATGCCAACAATTTTTTTTATAATGATGAAGGAGAGCGCCGCTGCTATAACGACAACTGAAGAATCGAAAGCGACTTTGATATTGTGCAGTTTCCATCCGGTCTTTTTTTGAATCGCCAGTATAAGCCCTTCAGCCGGCTGGGGTATAAAATCGGCCCTCAAATAAAGCATTATGCCAAGACCGATTATGCTTATTCCGGCCAGCAGGAATAAGAGCCGTATTGGATAAAATCGCGGAACTGGAAACGCTAGGATATGGTTACAGAGAAAGACAAACCAGCCAAATATAATGGCTGCTCCCGCCTGCAAAAGGTTATTGACGCGGAATTCCCTTCTTAGTATCGCTAATTGAATCAGCACATAACTAGCGTATATGACGCCGGTCATTAAGCCATGATCCAGAGAAAGAACCTTACTCAGAACAAAGGCGATTGAATTGACGGGGGTAATTCCCAAATCGGCTTTCACCGCCATTGCCACGCCAAAAGCAAGCACAAAGTTTCCCAGAAGACAGAGCGCCACGCGTCTGATGAACTGGGTATTGAGAAAATTTTCTTTAATTGCGGTTTTAATGTTAATTTTCATAGTGTTATTATTGATTATTCAATAATTTCTCTATTTTAAATCATTTTACTTACTTCATCAACACATATAGAATACGGTTATAATTACATTTTATCCGCATTTCACCATGTCAAATAATGACATAGTGAAAATCGCATAATATTTTCCCGATTAATTAACCATATCACTCTATGACATGGTGAAAATATGATAATTAAAGTAACAAAGGGCAAAAAAACATTGAGCATTTTTAAAATTTCTTATATATTAACTGGAATAAGGAGGAAGATTTTTATGATAATTATAACTGACGAAATGAGGAAGAAAATTGAACAACATCAAAAAGAAAAAAAAGACGAGGATTTTTTTAATGAAATAAATTCAAATCCTATGGAAAAACCTGCTGAAAAAAAGACTGAATCAAAAAAGGAGTTGCAGAAATTAACAGAAGAACAAAAGAAAAAGATTATGGATGTCTTAAATGATTTTTCCAGCGTATATTTTGTTGATGAATCACCTGAATCTGAATATATAACCGAATATGATATTTTAATGAAACAAAAAGAAGAGGAATGGAAATTACATTTTTTAGAAGATAATAAACCATCTGAAATTGAAGCTATTTTGAAAATGTGTGATATGTATATGGAAGATGAGAAAAATGGCAATTCATTAAATAATTTTGGCGCGGAATTTGGTTTTATAATGAATTTTGATATGTGGTTAAATAATAGCCTCGCATGGCCTGTTATGTATAATCCTGAATGGGAGGAATGGGAAAAATTAAAAGAAAAAAAAGTTAAAAGAAAGGATAATAAAGATAATAATGAGCATTAAAATTATCTTATTATTTCACCATATCACTATATGACACTGTAAAAGGAGTATAAAAATAATATGAATATGATAGATCATTTGGAAAAAATTATTGAACTGGTAAAGGAATACAATTTTACCAACGCTTTCTTTGACAACGCGAAGGAACATCTGGACGCCGTGTGTAACCTGCTGCACATTACCGTAAAACAAGCCGCGCTTTTCTCAGTCGTATTTGAAAATTACAACGACATCTTTACAATGGACACTATTGACGAGACTTTAAAATGCGGTAAAATGCAACTTCTCAGATATATGGATGATATTGACATCCTAAAAAAGATGAAATTAATCAGGGAAACGAAAGTATCGGATTACTCAGGCCACAGGAACAGAGGATCAAAATACATCATCCCCAAGAATGTAATTAACGCGATCCGCAAGGGCGTTGAATGTAATTTTAACAAAGAAAAAGAAAACCTCAACCCGGAAGAATTTTTTGACTGCGTCAATGAAATGATAAGCGCCGTATCAGATGATGAAATGGACATTGATGATCTAAATGAAGAAATAAAATTTCTTTTAGAGGGCAATAAAAATATTTGCTTTGTAAAGAAAAAGGCCGAATATGATCTGGGAGAAGACTCTGTAATGCTTATGTTTATTTTCTGCTGTGATTTGCTGTGTAATGATAATGAGTCAATCGAACAGAATAATTTTTGGGGAATACTGCGTGGAATTTTTGGATTCTCAAAGATGAACCAATTCAGAAAACTTTTCAAATCAAGAGAACTTAAACTTATGCAAAAAGGGCTGGTTGAGTATGAATTTGATAACGGCATGGCGGACACGAATTATATTCGGCTCACTCAAAAGGCAAAAGACGAATTTCTTTCCGATTTTGATCTTAAGGATAAATTAAAACACAAGGGAAAGGATTTTATCCGCGCGGAAAACATTTCCGTAAAGAAACTTTTTTACAATGAAAAAATCAGAAGCCGTATCGAAGAGTTGACGGAACTGCTTCGCGTTGAAAATTTTTCCGGAATTCAAAAACGTCTAGGAGAGAGCGGCATGAGAACCGGGTTTGCCTGTATTTTTTCAGGCCCGCCGGGAACCGGAAAAACGGAGACCGCTTACCAAATTGCCCGTGAAACAGGCAGGGATATAATGCTTGTCAATATTTCCGAAACTAAAAGCATGTGGTTTGGGGAAAGCGAAAAGCGCATTAAAGCGGTTTTTGACCGTTACAGGGGAATTGTAAAAGACGATGGTCTAATTCCAATACTTCTCTTTAACGAAGCGGACGCTGTTCTTGGGAAACGCCGTGAACTTTCAAAGTCCCGCAGCGGCCCCGATCAAACAGAGAACGCGATACAAAACATCATCCTGCAGGAAATGGAAAACCTGAACGGAATTCTAATCGCCACCACCAACATGACTTCCAATTTTGACAAGGCGTTTGAACGCCGTTTCCTCTATAAAATCAATTTTGACAAACCCGACATTGAATCAAAAAAACTGATGTGGCAAAATTTTATCCCCGACCTCACCGATTCCGACGCCCAGCGCCTTGCTACAAAATATGATTTTTCAGGCGGTCAGATAGAAAACATAGCCCGAAAGAGCGCGGTTTCATTTATTCTAAAAGGTACCAAAGCAGATATTCATTCCCTTGAAACATTTTGCGGGGAAGAATTGTATGAAAACACGACCAAAAGAATTGGGTTTTAAAATTTGCTAAGGAATTAACAAGAAATAAAAAGAGAGAATCCGGACCCGGAAACATTCACCCGGCTAGAACACCAAAGTCCGATTCTCGTGAATCGTTCTATAAGGTACTACGATTAACACCTAGGACCCAATGGAGGAAAGCCCTGTACTGCCGGTTCTTGAATACCAGACTGCCTTAACCCATCAGCGTCGCTTTTTATATAATATAAGAAAATTAATTCCTTGTCAAACTTTTCAAGTTTATCAAAATCTTTCTATAATATAATTATACGTAATTCACCATGTCAAATACCGACATGGTGAAAACAAAAAAATGTTCCATCGATTATTTCACTATATCACTTTATGACATGGTAAATTTAGTATAAATAAAATATGATTATGAACTTGTTAGACGATTCAACTATGGTGTATAATTTGGATATGAAACCAAGAAAGACTCTTCCCAAGACCGCCCTTCCACGGCTTTACTTTATTGACCGTGAAATTGCGTCGGGTAAATATCCAAACGCGCCAGAGCTGGCAAAAAAATATGAGGCCAGTTTGTCCAGCATTAACCGCGACATAGCCTATATGCGCGACATGATGAACGCGCCCATCGAATATGACTTTTACAAAAAAGGTTTTTACTATACCGAGAAGACATTCAGGCTTCCCGCCGCCTACGCCACAGCAGACGATTTGCTGGCTTTAGGCATGGCGAAAAACCTCCTAGATTTATACAATAATACCCCCATACACGAAGCAGCCTTAAATCTTCTGGAAAATATTTTAACTCCGCTTCATTGCGAACAAAATGCCGGATGGTTTCTTAACCGCATTATAATCCCTAAAACGGCTTCGGCCCCCGTAAACGGAGAAATATGGAATAACATCGTGATAAGCCTTAGGGAAAATAAAGTAATTACTTTTAACTATGAAGATGCCGACGCCAAAAGGCTTTACACCAGGGAAAAAACACCAAAACAAAAAATTGATGTGCGCCGCGTTCATCCATATCAGCTAATTTTTGACCGCAGTAACTGGTATATGTACGCCTTTGACGTGGACAGAAAAGATTTAAGGTTGTTTGCGGTCGCGAGAATGAATAATGTCGCCCTAAAAGCTGAAACATTTACGATTAAAAAAGATTTTGATTACCGCAGTATGGAAGGCATAAGTTATTTTGGCATATACAAGGGGGCGCAGACAAATAAATTTGTAATAGAAATTACGGGCGACACAAGGTGGATAAAAGAGCGCCAATGGGCGGAAGATCAAAAAATACAAAAAACAAAAGACGGGATAAAATTGTCATTTACAAGCAACCAGTTTGAAAAAGTTTTGGAATGGACGCTTTCGCAAGGCTCTTACGCGCGTCCCATAGCTCCGAAAATGTTTGTGGATATTTGGAAGTCAATAGTCGGCGAGATGGCAAAAATCGCCAAGGGTCAGTAAAGGGAGGGTATAAAATGAAGAAAGAAACTAAGGAAGAGTATATTGAAAAAACTAAAGAACCTTTGACAGAAAAAGACATTGAGGATGTTACCTTTGACAAAAAACTGGTAATTAAACAGATTAAAAATGAGGAAGACAAGAATAAGTTTTTTGAAGTTTTTAGAAGAAGCTAAAAAACGCATAAAAATATTTCTGAAAAGAATACTCACAAAGGAAGAGGGGATTATTGTCCGAGGACTAGACTTGTGAATTTCACGATAAGAATACAAGAAAAATCAGCCTTTTAACATTTTTTCACCCTGTCGCTATATGACACGGTGAAGTTCTTATATTATAAGTATACGCTAGAAAATGATCATAACTAAAAACGCCTGTATATATTGTTCAAGTACGTTTCGGCTGCTGAATTAATATTACAGGGTATATGCTGGGAAACATTCTTATGGGATTGGTATGCCTATTAATGAATAATAAGGAGTCTGATCACTATGGTCAAATTTAAGTATAAAAATTCGCAATTATACTTCACGTATACTTTGCCATTTTCAATTAATTCTTATATTATAAATAAGAAGGAAAAATAAGGTGAAATATAATTTACGTAATAAAATAAAAAATGGCACAAATGAATTTACGGAATTTCTATCACAGGCAAAATAAAATAAAGAGTTATAATACCTTCACGATTTATTATAAGAGGCGTATATGGAATCCAAGAAATTTACATTAATAATTACCTGTTATGGAGAACACTTATCCAGTATTGAAGACGCAGATGAAAATAATAGGAAATTATTGAATTAAAAATAACATCATGATATTATTTATGAGGGGCGAAAATGAAGTATAAAAGAATGTTTTGCTTTGTTAATTCACAGGAAAGAGAAGAAATAGAGAAATTTGTTAATAATCAATTTCCTCTCATTTTTGTGGAAGATTATAATTCTTTTAAGGATTATTTAAATGAAAAAGATTATATTGTTTTATCTATTTTAAAGGCAAAAAATGAATTTGACGAATTAAAATCTTTATTAGAAAATTTCAAACAATATAAATTTCATTTTATTGGCCATCTTGACGGCGAAGGATTTTCACCGGAAGAATTTGAAATCTTAGATGAAGAAAATGCCGTAAGTATTCCCTATGACATAGAAGAATTATTGCTTGAAGCAAATGGTGATTATAGATAGTATTTTTCAAAAACGCGGAATATCAACGCGGATGCACTAATGAAAATAATGAAAGAAATGACAATAACAAATGATACATTCAAAGATATGGCTCAAAGCTACAGGGACTTATTATTTTTACTCAATAAAGCTGAAAATATTATAGAAATGGAATTAATTAATGAATTATGTGAAAAAAATGGATATAGGAGAATAACAGAAGCGGCAATATCAAATTTAAATGAATTAATAAAAAATTCTAATGTATATAATAAAGAATTAACTAAATATTATGAAAATGAATTATTTTTAAAGTCTACATATAATTTTTCTTATTTAGAAAGTTTTCCAGCTTATCGTCAACAAGCAATAAATGGACTACGAGTACTTAATGAAAGACTATTAAAAACAATCGGAGAAGACAAAATATTAATTCAAGAATTTATTAATTCTGAATTAAATGCTATAAACAAAATATTATTAATCGTTAGGACGGTTCTTACAAACAGTTCTGTAAATACTCCTTTTACAAATTATATAGAAATAGATTCTCAAGAAATATTAATTCCAATAGATGAATTAATGGTAACTTTATTTAATTCTAAAGAATAGATTTTCAAACACAAGTAAATTTATAAAAATATTCAATTATACCCTCACGTATCACGGTTTTGTATACAGTAATTTCTTGAATATTTGGAATATTTCTGATATAATATAGGAAATATATGAAATTATATGATTTTTCTGAACAAGGTTTTATTGGATTTACAACGATATCCAATAAAAGTCTTTTATCAGAAGCTATTTATCAAACTAATCGCCTGTTTATAATAAGAGAAAGCGCGAGTAAATTTGATTTTTCAAGTGAAACCGATAATTTTTCTATAGGTGTTTGGCTTTACACCGATACAAATGATTATTTTTCAATAAAGGTAGATATAAATGCCCCTTTAACAAAACTGCCGCGCCATATTGATATTATTAAAAAATATTCTAATGAGATAGGCGCAATAGTTACAGAAGAAAATCAGTATGAAATAAATAGAACATTTAATAGAGGTTTTAATCTTTGGGAACCGGAAACAAAAACCTATACTATTTTTGGCGGAACATTTATGAAAAATAATAGAGAAGAAAATGCTCAATTTATTCTTGATGACTTCAATGTTCCAAAAGATACTAATGTAATAGTAAATCTTAACTCTTCTTTGGATAAAATTTAATATTATATTGAAAGAAACGATTAAGTGATACATGAGGGTATAATTATGAAAATAAATATCAGTCTTAGGCATGAAACAAGGATATTATCACAAGAAGATATTGAAAGTTTATTAACGGCTTTTGGCGCAGATGAAAAAATTAAGATCCTAATTGATAGAATCAAAACAAAAATTAAAACGTTTTATTGGAGTTGTTCAGAATGGAAAATTGTTATTTCTAAAAATAATATAGATTACAAATTTAGTTTAAATGGAATAGAAAAAGTAGATCATAATAAGATAAATAAAAATATAGATTGGCTCTTTTGGGAATATGATGGAAAAGAAATAAAAGTGATAAAAAAAGGAAAAGAAAAGGAGAAAAAATGAGCAGATTAACGCATATAGTGTTATTAACAGTTACTGTTATTGTAAAATGCAATTATATCTTAACGTATAACTGACCGCTCAAATCAGGCGGTGGGGACGGTATGTGAGAAAAGCGGCTTGACTTTTGGAAGATTATTGGATTAATCTGATATAATTATTGAGGGAGAAAAATGAAACAGATTGTCGCTTGGGTTAATAAAAGAGAACAAAATCGCATTGAAAAGCTTAATAAACGATATAACTTAAATTTTGTATTTGTAAATAATTTTAAAGATTTCGTAAAGGGAATTCAACCTGATACGATTTCGTTATTATTACGGCGTAAAGCAAATACGCATTTTAGGAAATTAAATAATTTATTAGTTGAATATCCTAATAGAACATTTTATGCGTATGTTGAACATGATGCGCCTTGTACATTACCAAAAGAATTTTATTGGGCGACAGAAAAAAATGTAAAGGTTTGTGATGAAACAGATATAATGGTATTACTAAAATCCTTGTAAGGCTTAGTAATGCCGAGTTTCTGACACAATATGTGTTAACCTGAGGATTATTAGGTTAATCTAATTTAATTATTGAAGGTGAGAAATGAAGAAAAGCATTTGGTGGATTAGTGATGATATTGAAAAAACATTAATACAGACACACCAAAATTATTGTGAAAAAAATGAAATTATTGTTGAGACTCTTGAGGAGTTTTCAAAGTCTATAACCCCTGATTTTTTTGTTGTTTGTTCTGTTGTTAATATCGATAAAAATTATGATGAAATAAAAAAAATCATTGAAAATAATCCTTTAGTAATTTTCCATTTTATTTATAGGCTTGATAATGATATGCTTACTTTTAAAGAATCAAATATTTTAAAATTTCCTAATACAAAAATTCCAACAAGTATAGAAGATTTATTTACGCAATTATACCCTCACATATAACTGACTACCCTCACTTTTTAAGTCTAATCATTTAAATTTTACAGTTTACATAACCGAAAAAATATGTTATTATAAAATGAAGGCTTTACTTCCGAACTCAGGCCATCCAATAGGGAAGCAGCAGGTAAGAAAGCGGGACGGAGCTTTCTTTATTAAGAGTTTTCTCTACCTGCTGGTCCTTCATTTTTTAAGGTGGAAAATGAAATATAAAAGAATGCTTTGTTGGGTTGATAAACAAGAAAAAACAAAAATTCAACAAGAAAATAATAAATTTAATATACCTATATTTTTTACAAAAAATTATGATGAATTTAAAGAAGAAATAAATGATAATTCATATCTCATTATTTCTATAAAAAAGGCGAAATATAAAAAAACAATGGATATTATTCATTCATTTCCAAATAATAAATTCCATGTTCTTGGCCGTTTAGATGGCGCTTTTACGACAATTAGAGAATCTAATCTATTGGAAGAAAAAAATGTTTGGAATCCCAAATACCCACAATTTACAGTTAAAACATTACGCAATTATATACTCACGTATACTAAATTCAAAAGGAGATTATTTATATGGAATTGAAGAGGTTTTGAAGGAAGTATCATTGAAACCATGGGATGGTAGATTTGAAAATGAAAATTTTGATTTTGAGAATGATTACTTTGATATTCAAAATGACATTGAAGACCTCATTAAATACTATGGTAGAAATGAACGGAAAATAGTGAGGGAAATCTTGGAGCGATATGAAGACGATGATGATTACGGCTCTGAGTTAGAGGATGTTGTCAGAGCTTACTTAAAGAGAAGAATGTAAAACCAACTATTCTTGTTTCATAATGAACTCTTTGAAAGGCATGTATTTGATTGACTTAAAGAAAGTTTTCTTATATTATGAATAGAGTTCATCTCCAAGGAGAATATGCATGAAAGAAAATAAAATTTTTGAAGAAGTTTTAAAAGATTCTACTTTAAGTTTAATTAAGCTTTTTGAAGACACTATTGAAGAAGCTGAAAATCTTATCATTAAAGACTATGAACAAAGTTTGTCAAAACTTCATAAAAAAGCGCGTCTTTTTTTAACTCGAATTTCAGAATCTAATGATATGAGTGAAACAATTAAGTTTTTAAATACTGAGGAAGCTCTTAGAAAATATGAAAATGCCATAATAGAATTTCGTCAAGCTTTTGATGAGATTCGACCAGAATTGATCGAAGAATTAAGAAGAGCCAATGAAGCTAATATTCAAAATTCTTTAAATGTTGCCAATGTAAATCGTTATGTAGATAATGCAAGTTTATTGCTTCAGGGACTTCAGATCGCAATAAATCATACACAAAATGAATTGGACGATATTAAAATATTCTTAAATAAAGTATCACAATCAATTGATGATTTGCATGACAACACTACAAATAAAAATTCAAATGAAGATATACATCATTTACCAAAGCTAGTTTAATCTACTTTTTTTAGAAGATTTTGTATACGTAAGTATATAATTGCGAAACATTATTTATAGATTTTTGTAATGAGCAATAAAATTCGTTCTAATAAATAACCGCAAAAATAGAATAACGCCAAGTGACACTATATACGTTAAACAATAAGAAAGGCTACCCTAAAGCCAATAAAGGATAGCCTAACGCCTTTTGATAGTATGTCCGAGAGCTAATCGGCCGTTACCAAAAGGTTTAAAACCACACCAATTTGCATCAGCGAGGCCAAGCTTTACAGGCACATGTCACTTTACGGGTGACGCACGTAAAACCTATTAACAGATTAACAAATTAATATTAATCTGTCAATGGTTCGAGAAGACTTCACACAAAGATCACCAAGGTACAAAGCTCACAAAGGGGGATTAGGAATTATTGTTTCCAAGCTGATCTTGAAATTTTACGATAAGATAACAAACAAAAACCCCTGATTCATCTTTGTGATCTTCTCTTCCTTTGTGTGAGATATTCTGGAAATAAATCATTTCACCATATCACTATATGACACTGTGAAAACGTTATAAATTAAATATGGAATTGAATGATATTTTAATTTCAAAGAAACAAGGGCAAAAAATCGGTTTTAGGACGCAGGGGGGGCCTGATTCGCCTTTTAAGAGATTTTGCCGGTATAGTTTTTCGGAAAAAAATGATTTTAATCAGGCTTTTCGATCGGGAAAAGCAAAACTGCTTAATGAAGTTGACGTGTATCTCGAAGGCGTTATTATCGTAAATAATTTTAACGGAACAAACGTCAATTTTGTTGTAGAAGGGGCTGGATTACAGCCAAATGGGAAAATAATTAGCAAGGAGGAATTTAAGGAATTCATCAATAATATTAACCGGATAGTTTCAGATAATGAAAAAATGACCATTGATTTATCCGTAATGGCTCAAGATAGCGATGTTATATTTGACAGTGAATTTTTTCAAAAACTAAATGATTTTATCGAAAAAAATGGAATAGAATCGCAGGATAAGTTGACTTTTTTCGCCTCCTTTTTAGATTACTTGAACGGCGAGTATAAGGAAGAGGCTATTCATTTAAAAAATATTCTGCAAACGTGGAATGAATTGCCAAAAGTTGAAAATTTTGAAGGAGTAAAAACCATTATGAGAAATTTGAAAACCGTAAAACAAAAACCAATTATTAACCGCAAAAAAAAAGGCGATACCGGGCCGGGAAACGTTATGGAAGATTTGAAAATGGGGACATCGTTTAAAACAAAAAAAGGCGAAACAATTAAAATCCTTGAAAAACTTGGCGAAGGCGGACAAGGAACCGTATATAAGGTGTCGTATAACGGTAAAATAAAAGCCTTTAAGTTTTATCACCATAACTTTATTAAAAATTCGATTAAGTTTTATCAAAACCTTGAAAACAATATCAATAAGGGCGCTCCCACAGCCGCGTTTTTATGGCCGCAGGATATAACGGAAAAAACGGAAAAAGGCTACGGCTATATTATGGATTTATGCCCGCCAGAATTTAAGGAATTTTCCCTTTTCCTGCTGGCTAAAGAAAAATTCGCAAGCGTTACGGCAATGATAAATTCCGGGCTTTATATTATTGAAGCGTTCAGGGAATTGCACAATTCCGGTTACAGTTATCAGGATTTAAACGACGGCAATTTTTTTGTCAATCCAAAGAACGGCGAAGTGTTAATTTGCGATAACGATAATGTCGTGGAATACGGGAAAAATCTCGGTGTCGCGGGAAAATGCCGCTATATGGCCCCCGAAGTGGTAATCGGAAAAGCCCTGCCAAGCGTTCATACGGATAAATATTCTCTCGCTGTAATACTTTTTCTTTTATTAATGGGCAATCATCCGCTTGAAGGAAAACGCGCATATATACCGTGCACGACGGAAGAAATCGAGAGAAAAATTTACGGGGAAGAGCCGTTGTTTATTTTTGACAGGGACGATACGTCAAACGGGCCAGTTCATGGCATTAACAATAATTCTACTAAACGCTGGCCGCTTTATCCGTCGTATATCAGAGAAAAATTTATGGAAGCCTTTAGTCAAACTGCGTTAAACGATCCTTCCAAACGCATAATCGAAAAAGAATGGCTGAAAATATTTATACGCCTTCGCAGTGAAATTTACAAGTGTAAAAACTGCGGCGAAATATTTTTTGCGGATCCCGCCAGGGAAACGCCATGCCATGCCTGCAAAACTATCCAGCGTTTCGAGCATTACATAACTCTTCCAAAGATGAATGTCGCGATACACGAGCGTACAAAATTATTCGAGTGCCATATTAATCCTGACAGCGACGATTTTAGAAGCATAGCCGCCGAAACGGTTTTTAACGAAGCCACTGGCTCTTTTGAAATAAAAAACAAATCAAAAAAAACATGGCTGAGAATTGACGCAAACGGAAAACAGACTTCAAAAACTTCCGGGAAAACGGTGCCCGTTCAGGCGGGTACTCAAATAATATTTGGCAACGCCAAAGGAGAGATAAAATGAGTTTAAATGACGCAGTAGAGGCAATTCCAAGAAAATCAATTGTTTTGTTTTTCTTAATTGACACGTCGGGAAGCATGAGCGGTTCAAAAATCGGCGCCGTGAACGCCGCCATTGAGGAAGTTCTGCCCGAATTAAAGGACATTTCCGCAAAAAACGCCGATGCGGAAGTAAAAATCGCCGCGCTGGAATTTGCGGATAACGCAAGCTGGATTACGGGCGAAGGGCCGATTCCCGTTGACAGTTTTCTTTGGCGTTACCTTGACGCTTTCGGCAATACCGCCATGGGAAACGCCTTCAGGAAATTAAACGAAAAATTGTCAACCAAGGCCTTTATGAAGGACGCTTTTGGCTCTTACGCCCCCGCCGTTTTTCTGCTTTCCGACGGCGAGCCGACGGACGATTTTGCCGGAGGGCTTGCGGAATTAAAACAGAATAAGTGGTTTAACGCTGCGATAAAAGTGGCGGTAGCGATAGGCGATGACGCGAATAAAAGCCGCCTTGCGGAATTTACAGGTTCAACGGAGTCTGTATTGGAAGTGCATAATTCTGCAATGCTGAAAAAAACGATAAAGTTCGTATCCGTCCGCGCTTCTCAAGTTGCGAGCAAAAGCGTTCAAGTTAATACGGTAAAATCTGCTTCGGCCTTGCCAACGGCGAATAACACCGATCCCGCAAATACAGGCCTGCCTGCAAAACAAGCGGCACTAAACGAACAGTTAGCTGAAATAAAAGCGGTAGCCACAAACAGCGGAGACGCCGAATGGTAGACAAAATTTCCGTTTTTGCCGAAAGTTGTACGGGAGCGTCACACATTCAAATAGGAAAAGAATGTCAGGATTTTTCTGTATGTATAAAAACGGAAAAAACGGCGATTATAGCCGTTGCGGACGGCCACGGCTCGGACGAATATTTTAGAAGCGCAAGAGGAGCATGTTTTGCGACTACAGAGACTATTAAACGAATAAATAATTTTCTCAAAATACATGATGATGTGTTATGTGAAACAGAGCAAATTACTGACATTGAATTAAAAACTCTTGAAAAGAGCATCGTTGACGGTTGGCGTGAAGCGATTACAGAAGATTTAAAGCGAGAACCGGTTGAAAATGGAACAGTTACAGCCTACGGAACAACTCTTTTAGCCGCGGCTATGACGGAACGCTATTGGTTCGCCCTTCAGATAGGGGACGGAAAATGCGTAATCATTAATGAAGATAATTCCGTCCTTCAGCCTGTCCCATGGGACGACCGCTGTTTTCTAAATAGGACAACGTCTCTTTGCGATGAAAACGCTTGCGCTCTTTTCCGTCATTATTACAGCGAAACCCTGCCGCTTGCCGTCTTTTTGGGAAGCGACGGGATTGATGACTCGTTTCCCATAAATGGAAATGATGAATATCTTGCCAATTTTTACACCAGCGTCTACCGTAATTTTCTTGACGAAGGCCTGCAAAAAGGGAAAATCCAGCTTAGGGATATGCTTCCAAAATTAACGCAAAAAGGCTCTGGCGATGACGTTTCTATCGCGGGAATGATAAGAGGCATTAAAAATTGACAAAAATATTATATCTGGTTAAAATCATTAAAGGGAATAGTATAAATTAAATGAAAAAAGACGCCGCCCGGATAGGCTTATTTTGGTTTTCTAAGGATTATACTGAAATAATCAAAATCGAAGGTGAATTGGAAATAAGCAACGAAGATTTATTAAAACCGGGAAGATTGGATCCTATAGGCGTTCACGCAGAATATGATATGCCTAAAGATGTCCCAAGGGGCAGGGTTAATTATGAAAAAAATATTTTTCGAATTTGGGTTGGGGAGGATTGTTTAGAAGAAGATGAAAAACTTATTAAATTGATTAAAACATATTTTAGTTTAAATGACATTGATTCCGGCAGATTCACGGTAAAAAGACACTATCATTGGAATACTAAAACATAACTATTCGAAAATTAATTCCACCCTGTCGCTATATGACATGGTGAATTTCTTATAATATAAGCATATACTAGCGAGGGATTTAAAATAAAAAGCGCCTGTATATATTGTTCAAGCATGTTTCGGCTGCTGAATTAATATTACAGGTTATATGTTAGGAAAAATCTTCATGGGATTGGTATGCCTATATAGGAAAAAATATGAATAAATTAGATCAAAATTTCAAACAGATTTTACAGGAATCTCAGTCCATTGATGAATTATTTATCACCAGTCTTAATTTATGTGCAAAAGCGGAAGAATTGATTAATGAAGCAATCATTTTTGCGAGTAAGCCTTTTCAATTAAATAAAGGAGATAATTCAAATATTAATAATATTACAGATGATATTTCTCTAGAAACAATAAATAATACAGATAGGCTTATTGACCGGTTAAATGGGATTTTAGAAATAATAAATACAAATGCAATAACTGTAGAAGCTAATAATCATCATTTTATAGATCTTAATGGCGCACAGGTAGTTTATCAAAATTATATTAAAAGAATTAAAAATATTAGACAAGAATTTAATGCTGAAAATATATTAAATGAAATAGAAAATAATCTAAAGAGCAGAATAATAAATAAACAAAATGAATTAAATTCTATTGAAAAAAGACTTAATGAAATATATAATACTTATTCATAACGCAATAATAAGGATGAATAATATGAAAGATGAACAGGAAACCATTACAATAATTTGCGATAATGAAGATTGTCGGAATAAATATTTACTCTCTATGGATACCCTGAGGGCGGCCGCTTATGTTACCGTTATTTGCAAAAATTGCGGCGAGATTCAACAAATCCGTCAAAATGAAGACGGAGGCATTGAAATAAGCCATATCAGATAGTAAATACGATTATGTAAAGGAAACACTGTTGAAGAAAACATCCTATCGCTATATGACATGGTGAAGTTCTTATATAATAAATAAAGGGAGAAAAATGAATTATTCAAGATTATTAGAACAAATTTTCAATGAAAAATTAGATTGGTTCGAAGATATTAGTGAAGCCTTTAATAATTTTGCTGAAAGTATATCTAATGCGGTGATAGGAGAATCCCCTTCCTTTAACGAAGCACCAAAAGGAGAGTCAAATTATTTTATCTATTTACTTAAAGCGGAAGAAAATTATTTTCATATTAATACAAAACTTGATTTTTTCAAAAGAATGGAATTCAAAAAAGAAAAAAATAATCACTCAAAAAATGAGCTTCTATTTATAAATTTCGAGGCTGCGCCAAGTGTTTGCGCGGGTATAAATTCAAATACAGATAGAATGAGACGATTTTATGATTATCTAAATTCCGAAGATAATGAATTCAAAAATATTGTTTTTGGGGCAGCAATTATGGTATATAAAGAAATGTTAAATGCTCTTCGAGATTCTTTAGAACTTTATAATAGGAGTGTTAGTACACCAGTTCCAATCCCAGAAGCGTTTTAATCTTAGATAATTACTTTTACAAATAGCCTTGGTAATTTTATTGATCATGTAGTATAATTATTAATTATAGTTAAGGAGAAGATTATGAAAGAAAATAAAGGAGCTCGCTACCCTGAACCGGATAATGAGACAATTGAATCAATATCAGCTATTGAAAAATATAAGAATTTATCTGAAAAATTAGAACAAATTGGATTTGAAGTTCAATTATTAATTGATGATATTACATGCGAAGCAGGTAATGATAAAACAAAAATAAATCAAATATGTGGAAATATTTGGTATTATATGAATTATTTGAGAATTTTAGTTGAGGAGTGTCCCCCAAATATTCCAGAAGAAAAGGAATATGTTTCTCTTTCTATTCCTGGATGGGAAGAAATTGGTTTTAATTATATAAATAATGAAAATGGAAATAAAATGATTATTTATGAATTTCTAAAAACAAACAATTATCAAAAGAATGACGGCAATTATTGCATTGATTGTAAATATTACGAACAAAAAACTAATGAAAAATATTATATTTGTAATGGCAGACAAGAAAATGACTTAATAAAACCATTGTTAGATTTAGATAATAATAAAAAATATTGTTGCGATAAATATATAAAAAATGATTAATATAATAAAGGAAGATTAAAACATGGGAAAAACAGCAATTTATTTACATCCCTATGATGATGCAAATCTTTGTAATAGAATAGCTGAAAAAATAAATGCCACAAAAATTTATATACATGCAAAAAAGGCTTTAATAGATTTTGAATCTTATAATATAATTGGTTTAGGCGTTGGAATTGATACAACAAAAAGATATCAACAGTTATTAAAATTTGTTGAGAATTTACCAAATGTTCAAAATAAAAAAGCATTTATATTTTTAACAACCGGACTAACTTCTGAAAAAAGAATGGAGAAAGACTATGAAAAAATATTGAATTTATTAAAAAACAAAGGATTTGAGATTATTAATGATTTTAATCAAAAAGGTTTTAATACGACCAGTATTTTAAAATGTATTAGTGAAATGAATAATGAAATAAACTAGGACAAACTATAAGCAAAATATTAAATTTTATATATAATAAGAATTAGAATATATCGGAAAAATATGAAATCAAACGGAAAACCTTAATTTACTTTTTCCTGTATAAAATCACTTCTGTCGTCCTTAAGCTCCCAGCTTGTAAGAATCTGCGCCTTGCCGTTATCCACAGACACAATCACATAAGAGTAAAAAGGCAGCGCGTGATCTTTGTCATAACCGGACGGCGCGGACGGGTGGTCAGGGTGGGAGTGATAAAAACCAATAACGTCAAATTTCATTGCTCTTGCAGTTTGTTCCGCTTTCATCATATCTTCCGGCGTTATGAGAAAACGATTGTATTGTTCGCCTTCTTCCCTAGCGTTGTTAATGGTTAGCGTACTTTTGACAATTTTAACTCCCGCATTGTCAACTTCGCCGATTAAAACCCCGCAACATTCGTTAGGGTAAGCGGTTTCTCCGTCTACCCTAATATTTTTTTCCAATTCAGGGGAAATATGTAACATTAGATGTCTTTCCATAAAGGCTGTGACATATAGCGATTGCCGTTATCGCATAGTATTGTCGCGACACGTGATCCCGCTGGCAAGGTTTTCGCCAATTCCATAGCGGCGAATACGTTTGCCCCGGAGCTTATCCCTACAAATACGCCTTCTTCCGCCGCAAGCCGACGCGCTGTTTTGTAAGCGTCTTCTGTCTTAACTGTTATGTGCAAATCGGCGATGCTCCTGTCAAATATTTTCGGCGTTATAGTAGATTCCATGTGCTTCATGCCTTCAAGTCCGTGAAACGGTGAATCCGGCTGCATAAGCGCGATTTGAATGGACGAATCAGTCTCTTTTAGCCGTTTTGAAACGCCCATAAAAGTTCCCGAAGTGCCGGTTCCGGCGACAAAATGACTGGGCTTACACTGGTTATACAGTTCTACGCCTGTTGTCTCATAATGCGTGCGCGGATTTTCAAAATTGTCGTACTGATTGGGGAAGAAATACAAGTCAGGCTCTTTTTTGGCTAACTCCATCACTATGCGGTACGCGCCGTCAGAGCCTTCAAGCGGGTCTGTTTCTACAATTTCAGCGCCGTAAGCGCGCATAAGTTTTTTCCTTTCCTCGCTGGCGTTTGACGGCATAAACAATTTTACCCGGTAACCAAGAGCCGCGCCAAACATGGCGTAAGCGATGCCGGTATTGCCGCTTGTGGAGTCCAATAAAATTTTTTCTTTTGTAAGCTGTCCTGAGTTAATGCCGTGCAGCATCATAGCTTTTGCGGCGCGGTCTTTAACGGAACCGCTTGGGTTAAAATACTCCGCTTTGGCAAACAGGGAAACCCCGTTTGCCGCATTGAATATTTTTTTCAATTCAATAACAGGAGTATTACCAACAAGGTCTAAAATGTTCATACGCTATTTATATCATAAGTTTAGAATATTGTATCATCTTCGCGCATTACTGGAAAATCGCCACAACGCCGCCGCCGTAGTGACTGTCGATATAATCCTTTACTTTCTTGCTAAGGAGCGCGTTTTTCAGGGCAATGATGCGAGGATCATTTTCCTTGCCTTTTTGCACTACTACGATGTTCACATAGGGGGAATCCGCCCCTTCAATGATAAGGGAATCTTTCACAGGATTAAGACCAGCTTCAAGCGCATAATTGCCGTTTATCGTAGCGGCGTCCACATCTTGAAGTGAACGTGGAAGCTGAGCGGCTTCAAGTTCCCTAAAACGGAAATTTTTGGGATTACTGGTAATGTCGCGGGAAGTGGCAGTCAATCCAACTCCGGCTTTTAAAGTGATAAGCCCTTTTGCCTGAAGCAGAAGCAACGCTCTTCCTCCGTTGGATGGATCATTGGGTATGGCAATGGTAGCTCCATTCGGTAAATCGCTGATTTTTTTGTACTTTACCGAGTATAACCCAAATGGTTCCACATGCACTCCAAAAGCAGAAACCAGTTTTGACGACCATTCCTCATTGGAATCCAGATATGGAATATGCTGGAAAAAATTGGCGTCCAGAGACCCGGAAATTACCGCCACATTGGGCTGCACATAGTCGTTAAATTCCACCACTTTCAGGGTAATTCCCTGCGCCGCCAGATCATCTTTGATCAGGTTAAGCAATTCCGCATGGGGAACCGGCGTAGCTCCTACCGTAAGAACGGTACCGGATTTCTCGATGTTACCTTTGGCTTCAACAGTGTTGGTAAAAGCCAAAACCAGTACGATTGCAATCAACAGGCTGATTGGTTTTTTCATAATATCTCTCCTATTCATAGTTTACACACATTACCTATGTGTTTAATAGGATTATAGGGAAAAACGACAACTGTGTCAATAGAATTTGACAAAATAATCGAAAATTTTAAGCCATTCGAGTTATTAACTAATCTACCGTTTTGCCAATAAACTTCTGCTGATTGCGGTGCCTATCATTTGCACCGCTTCTACCAGTATCAGTATAACAATAACCGCGCCGATTGTTACGTCTGTTCTGAAGCGGTAATATCCGTAGTTTATGGCAAGGCTGCCTAGCCCGCCGCCGCCGATTGCCCCCGCCATTGCCGAGTAGCCGATTAGATTGATGATGGTCAGGGCGAGACCGGATACCAAAGCGGGCATTGCTTCGGGGATTAACACTTTACGGACAATTTGAAAATCGGTTGAGCCCATCGCGCGGGCGGCGGTAAGTACTCCGGCTTCAACTTCGGACAGGGCGGATTCGGCTACACGGGCGACAAAGGGCGCGGCTGCTATTGAAAGGGGGATAATTACCGCCGTGGGGCCTATGCTGGTTTTTATGATCATTCGCGTAAAGGGTATCAGCAGGATCATCAGTATAATAAACGGAAGGGAGCGGAATATATTGACGATTCGGGAAAGCACATTGTAAAGTACGCCGCGGGGAGCAAGGCCGGCGGGAGAAGTAACAAAAAGATATACGCCTAACGGGACGCCAAGGAGGCAGGCTAAAACAGTTGACACAAAAGTCATGTACACTGTTTCCAACGTCGCCATTGGCAGCATTGACAACACTTCCAGAATTTTTTCTTTAGGCATGGACCATCTCCTTTGTCGCGGTGGCTTGCGGTGACTCAAACACAGAGGCAACGCTTCCTCTTTCTACAATAGTTCCTTCATCCATAACCGCCACTTCTTGGCATATTTCGCGTATAACTTCCATTTGGTGCGTTATCAGCACCACGGTAATTTTCAAGCGCTGCTGTAAGTCGCGGATTAACGCAAGTATCGATCTTGTCGTCTGCGGATCAAGAGAGCTTGTCGCCTCATCGCAGAAAAGCACTTCGGGATTTGCCGCCAGAGCGCGGGCGATAGCCACCCTCTGTTTCTGCCCGCCGGAAAGTTCCCGCAAACGAGCTTTTCGCTTATCGGCAATATCAACCATTTCCAGCAGTTCATCAATGCGCCTGTCTATTTGTTTGCGGGAAAGACCCGCGATTTCCAAAGGGTAGGCGATATTCCCCGACACGTTACGTGATCCAAACAAGTTAAAATTTTGAAATATCATTCCCATTTTTCTTCGCTGTTCAAGCAAAGACAAGCCGCGCAGAGTATCAACGCGCTGTCCGTTGTAGTGCACCTCGCCGGTATCAGGAGTTTCCAACAGGCTCATTACCCTAAGCAGGCTTGATTTTCCCGCGCCGCTTCTGCCGATGATTCCATAAATACAACCGGTAGGAATGTCAAGAGCGACATTTTTTACCGCGGTAACTTCTCCATAACTTTTGGAAATTCCTTTAAGAGAAATCATTTATTCCTTCTCCACGCTTTCCCAATCAACATTTTTTAACCGTTCCAACGCGTTATGCAGTACGGAGCGGGGGCAGGCAAGATTGATACGCTCGAAGCCTTTGCCGCCTTTTCCAAACGACAGACCGGAACTCAGCCACACTTTTCCTTTTTGCGTAATTACTTCGTCAAGTTTTTGAGCGGGAATCCCAAGCGCGTTAAAGTCTAGCCACGCAAGATATGTTCCCTCCGGTTCAATAAGTTTGATCTTTGGAATGTGTTTGGAAAGATATGTTTTAAGGAAAGCGCTATTTCCGCAAAGATAGTTTATAAGCTGTTCCAGCCACTGCGCTCCATCTTGATACGCCGCTTTACAGGCGATTAGCCCCATTACTCCCGGTTGGCTTAAACCGCACCGCGCATACTCCTCTTTAAATTTATTACGCAATTCATTGTTAGAAATAAAAATATTGGCGCTCATCAATCCCGCAAGATTAAAAGTTTTTGAAGGAGAAGTGCAGGTTACGGTAATATTCGCAAAATCCTGATTCAAAGCGGCAAATACAATGTGTTTGTGGCCGGGAAAAATAAAGTCCTGATGGATTTCATCGGCGATAACAATGACGTTATGGCGAAGGCATATCTCTCCCATGCGCGTAAGCTCATCGGTTTTCCAAACGCGCCCTACGGGATTATGCGGATTACACAAAATGAACATTTTAGCCTGTTTAATTTTTTCTTCAAAATCCTGAAAATCTATGCCGTATCGTCCGTCTTTATACACAAGTTCATTCACAAGCAATTGCCGTCCGGTTTTTCTTATGCTTGATTCAAAGGGATAATAAACAGGCTGTTGTATAACAATACCGTCTCCCGGCGCCGTCAGCGAGCGGACGGCGATGTACAAGGCGTTTACCACTCCGGGAGTAATTGTCAGCCAATCGCGTTGAGGAGACCAGTTAAAGCGGCTCTCGAACCATTTGCGCGTAACATCAAAATACGCCGCGTCCGGTTCCGAGTACCCATAAATGCCATGTTTGGCGCGGCGGATTAATGCTTTTTGTACGCATGGCGGGGAAGCGAAATCCATATCGGCAACCCATAAGGGCAACACGTCAGCGGGTTTTCCGCGCCATGTAGGTTCATATTTGATACTGTAAGAATCGCTTCTGTCTATTATTTTGTCAAAATTATATTTCATATAACTATATAAATGCCTGTTTAAGATCGGCAATTAAATCATCAGCCGACTCCAGTCCGACGGACAGGCGCAGTAAACGCTCATCTATGCCGCGCTCTTTCCGCTCGCTTTCGGGAAGGTCGGCGTGGGTTTGAAGCATAGGGTATGTAATGAGGCTTTCAACGCCGCCTAAACTTTCGGCGTATTTTATTACTTTTACGCTTTCCAGAATATGCTCCGCCGTTTTCCCGTCGCTTACGGAGAAAGAGAGCATTCCGCCAAAACCGCTTGCCTGACGGCGGGATATTTCATAGTCGGGATGTTCTTTTAATCCCGGGTAATACACTTTTTTTACCGCGCTTTGTTCCAAAAGCCAATGCGCTATTTTTATCGCTGTTTCCTGCTGACGCTCCATGCGAATGGCAAGCGTTTTAATTCCTCGGATAATTAAGAAACTGTCAAAGGGCGATAAACATCCGCCGGTTGTTTTTGCGATGAACCGTAATTTTTCCGTAAGATCGCCGTCTTTTACAACTAACATCCCCGATAAAGTATCGTTGTGCCCGCCTAAATATTTTGTTCCGCTATGCAGAACAATATCTGCCCCGTGAGCAAACGGTTTTTGAAAATACGGTGTAAGGAAAGTGTTGTCTACGATAAAAAGCAATTTATGTTTTTTAGTAATTTCCGCTACCGCGGCAATGTCTATTACGCTCATCATCGGATTTGATGGAGTTTCTATAAATATGGCTTTTGTAGCCGGAGTTACTTCTTTTTCAAAATCTTTTACCGTGGCGGCATAAGAAAATTTTACGCCGTTTTTTTCTGATATATGCTCAAAAAGACGGAATGTGCCGCCGTAAAGATCATCGGAAGTGATGATATGGTCGCCCGGTGAAAACAATTCCATTAACGCGGAAACCGCCGCCATGCCCGAAGAAAACGCTACCGCGTCGCTGCCCCCTTCCAATGCGGCTACAGTGTCTTCCAAATGCACGTTGGTAGGGTTGAGCGAACGGGAGTAATCAAAGCCTGTACTCTGCCCTACTCCAGGGTGGGCGAAAGTAGCCGACGCGAAAATAGGGACGGCTACCGCTCCGGTTGTGTCAAATTTCTTATTACAGCCATGTACGCATATTGTGCTTATATCCATAGACACATCTTAAATCTCATAGTGCCAAAAATCAAGCTGATCTAACTCCATGTGGGTGGAAATATTACCGCTGCTCTTAAACTGCAATTCGGGATTTTTTACGCTGACGCGGGTTTTTTCAGGGACAGACCGTATCACAAAAGCATTTCCGCCTATTACTACGCCCTCTCCGATAACTGTGTCTCCTCCCAAAATAGAAGCGCCTGAGTATATCGTAACATTATCGCTTATACTGGGATGACGCTTAACGCCCTTAATGCTCTGACCGCCTTTTGTTGACAAGGCTCCCAGAGTAACTCCCTGATACAATTTTACATTGTCCCCGATAATAGCAGTCTCACCTATTACAATGCCCGTGCCGTGGTCTATAAAAAAATATTTGCCAATTGCCGCGCCCGGATGAATGTCAATGCCTGTCGCGCTGTGCGCGTATTCGCTCATAATTCTTGGTATCAGCGGCACAGAAAGTAAATACAGTTCGTGCGCTATCCTGTAAATCATTGTGGCGTAAATGCCCGGATACGATATGACGATTTCCGCCTTGCTGTACGCGGCAGGGTCGCCGTTATACGCCGCTTCAATATCTTTTTCCAAAAAATCTTTGATGGTTGGAATCTTCAATATAAATTGCCGCGTTATATCCCATGCGATTTTATCAATCTCGCTTTGCTCCGTGTCTTTGTACCGCAGGTCATAACGCAGCGCCAATCTTGTCTGCGCGGCTAAATCATTAGAAACTTCTTCCAGCATTAAGTTGAGTTTATTTTTCGCGGAGCCTCCGCTTAGAACGCTCTCAAAAATTCCCGGAAACAGCAAATGTTGCAATTTACCAATAATTTCGACTATTACCGATTTCACCGGCTGCTTAGCGACATCACGCTTCTTCTGAAAATCGCTCAGTAACTCTGCCGCGATTTGTTCTATTTCATGGTCTATTTCCACACAATACTCCTAAAAATTATTCCCAAAGACCTCTCGCAGAGGCGCAGAGGCGCAAAGTTGTTATTCGAAATATTATCGTTATACTTTCATGATCTTTGTTATACAAATAATATATCTTGTATAACGAAAATCTAACGAACAGAAACTCCGCGCCTTTGCGCCTCTGCGAGAGGTTCTTCTTTATTCCTCCGCGCCTTTGCGAGAGTATATTTGCACCTTATAACGCCAGTTCCTTAATAGCGCTTACCAGTTTGTCTATTTCTTCTGCTGTGTTGTAAAACGCTATTGTCGGGCGGACTGTCGATTCTAGGCCGAAACGGCGTAGGATTGGTTGAGCGCAGTGGTGACCGGCGCGGACGGCGATTCCTTTGCTTGCCAGATGTTTGCCGACTTGTTCTACGCTTGCGTTGTCAAGGACAAAGGACAGAACGCTCGCTTTTTCTGCGGCTGTGCCGATAAGGTGCAGTCCGTTGATGCGCTTGAGTTCCCTTGTCGCGTAATCAAGCAGTTCGTGTTCATAGGCGCTTATGTTTGCTATTCCTATGGCACTCACATAATCAAGCGCCGCGCCTAGTCCTACCGCGTCGGCAATATTGCCGGTTCCGGCTTCAAACTTTGAGGGAGCGGGATTGTACACTGTGCGTTCAAAGGTTACGTCTTTTATCATATTGCCGCCACCTTGATACGGGTTGGCCTCTTCAAGAGCGTCCGCTTTTCCATACAACGCGCCAATGCCCGTAGGCCCGAAAATTTTATGCCCTGAGAACACAAAGAAATCCGCGTCCAATTCGCTGACATTCAATGGCGTGTGGGCTACCGATTGCGCCCCGTCGATAAGGATTCGCACTCCGTTACCATGCGCGATTTGAATCATCTCATGGACAGGGGTAATTGTTCCCAGCGCGTTTGAAACGTGCGTTACGGAAACAAACTTTGTGCGGCGGCTGAAAAGACGCGCGTACTCGGACAAAATGATCTGTCCCGTATCGTCAACAGGAGCGACTTTAATCAACGCGCCTGTTTCCTGCGCTATTATCTGCCAGGGAACAATGTTGGCGTGGTGTTCAAGAATAGTCAGTATTATTTCATCGCCTGCGGAAAGTAAAGGTTTCACATAAGCTTGCGCCGCAAGGTTAATTCCCTCTGTTGTTCCGCGCACAAAAACAATATTGTCCTTTGACGGAGCGCCTAAAAATTTCGCGATTGTTTCCCGCGCCGCTTCGTAAGCGTCGGTGGAACGGGCGGCAAGATCATGCGCGCCACGGTGGACGTTTGAATTTTCGTGTCTGTAAAAATACGAAATACGGTCTATCACCGCGTTTGGCTTTTGCGTTGTCGCGCCGTTGTCAAGCCAGACAAGCTGTTTGCCGCCCGCGACTTTTTCACTCAGGATGGGAAAATCGCCGCGGATACGGTTTACGTCAAAGCCGCCTGCTCCCAAAGGAGAGCTTTTAAAAAGCGCTTCCTCGGAAGGCGCTCCTGTAGGCGTGCCGGTATACGGCACGACAACGGGAGAATATTCAGTTTTAGCGTCTTCGGTCTTTTCGCTCTTTTTTTCCTGAAGTTCGGGAAAATAAGTCAACGCCCACTTTTCAAGTTCTTCCGGATCCGGCAAGCCGTAACCGTTAGCTGTAATCATAGTAGTTACCCACTTCCACTTCTTCAAGCACGGCTATCGCGTCATCGGCGAGAATTGCGGCTGAGCAGTACAGTGACAGGAGGTAGGATGCGAGTCCCTTGTTGTCCACTCCCCTGAAACGCACTGAAAGCCCTCTGCCTTGTTCGTTCTGCAAACCTGTCTGATACAAGCCGACAATCCCGCGTTTTGCCTCTCCGGTACGCACCAACAAAATGTTGGTTTTTCCGGTTTTGCTTTTTGGATTTTTTAAGCCGTCCACAAACAGTTTATCAGTTGGGATAATCGGAATGCCGCGCCACAGAATGAATGTGCCGCCAAAAAGCGACGTTGTAGAAGGGGGAACGCCCCTGCGAGTACATTCCCGCTGAAAAGCGGCGACTGCCCGCGGATGCGCCAAAAAGAACGACGGTTCTTTCCACACTTTTGAGATTAATTCGTCCAGATCATCGGGCATGGGCGAGCCTGCTTTGTTTCCCGGCTTTATGTGTTGGCTGGCGGGAACATTTTTCAAAAGGCCGTAATCATCGTTATTGATGATTTGGCTTTCCTGCCTCTCGCGCAAGCTTTCAATCGCCAGATGAAGCTGTTCTTTTGTCTGGTCATAGGGCGAAGAATACACGTCCTCCACGGCGGTATCTACATTAATAATGGTAGAAATTGAGTTGAGAATATATTCCCGTGGTTTTGGCTGATATTGTACATAGCCTTCGGGAATCTCGGCGCTCTTTTTTTCTGATGAGCAGAGAACGTCAAGCGGAGTTTCTCCCTCGACTACTTTGTTTACGCGGTAAATACCGGCGTCAAGCCCTTTAAATTCCAAAAAACGTGTCAGCCAGCGCGGTGTAATCGCGCCGAATTGCGGCGGGGTTTTGGTAATGTCCGCCAGTTGGTACGCTTGCGCTTTATTCAGCGCGTTTAGTTCTGATGTTGCCATAAAATCTCCTTCCTGACCACTAAAAATATAATTACATTTCGTGGTCAGGCTGTAATATAATACAAGTTATTTAACCCTTTGTATACTAAATATATTCTTAATATTTTTAGTGGTCAGGTTGTAATATAATACAAATTATTTAACCCTTTGTATACTGAATATATTCAATATTTTTAGTGGTCGGATTACTCCTCCCAGAGCCATGTTGACAAATAACGCTCGCCCGTGTCCGGCAATACGGCTACTATGGTTTTGCCGTTATTTTCAGGCCGCTTGGCGATTGTCAGAGCCGCTTCAAGAACGGAGCCGGACGAAATACCGACAAGAATGCCCTCTTCCTTCGCAAGCCGACGGGCGGCGTTTCCGGCTTTTACTTCATCAGTCTGATAAATCTCGTCGATGACGGCAGGATCATAAACCTGAGGCACAAAGCCCGCTCCAATACCTTGAATCTTATGCGGGCTTGGCGAACCGCCGGAAAGCACAGGAGAAGCGGCAGGCTCCACGGCTACTACCTTGACGCTTGATTTTTTTGATTTTAAAAACTTTCCCGCGCCTGCCAGAGTTCCGCCTGTTCCAACTCCGTCAACCAGAATGTCAACTTTACCGTCGGTATCGTTCCAGATTTCCGGCCCGGTGGTTCTTTCGTGGATAGCCGGATTGGCGGGGTTATTGAACTGCTGCGGAATGTAAGAATTGGGAGTTGCCGCGGCAAGTTCTTCTGCCTTGGCGATTGCTCCCTTCATGCCTTTTGCCCCCTCGGTAAGCTCAAGCTCGGCTCCAAGCGCTTTAAGAAGTTTGCGCCGCTCAATACTCATAGTTTCCGGCATGGTCAGGATTATCCTGTAACCCTTGACCGCCGCGACAAAAGCCAGACCAATACCGGTATTGCCGCTTGTCGGCTCGATAATTACCGTCCCTTTCTTAATTTTGCCTTCTTTTTCAGCGGCTTCAATCATTGAAAGCGCGATACGGTCTTTTACGCTGTGCAGGGGGTTAAAACTCTCCAGTTTGACGTAAACTGTCGCCCCGCTATCATTCAGCTTGTTGATTTTTACAAGCGGCGTATTCCCGATAAGATCGGTAATTTTCTCTACTCTTGCCATAATATTCTCCTTACAATTTAAAGTTTAGTAACCATATAGGATTACTAGGTATAGAGTACTTTATAATTCCTAGTTTGTCAAGGGGTTTTTGGTGTTTTTACTGTTTTTTTCCTCAAGGTTTTTTGTCATTTTTACATAAACAGATTGGTTAAATTTGACAACCTAATGCTTGTAAGGTCTTAAAATCAGGAGTCAAAATAAAAGACGACATATACAAAATATGACTTGGCAATATTTATATTTTTATATAAATTAAATATAAAATGAATACAATAAATGTATTCATAATACTTTTTAAAGGAGTTAGTTATGAAAAAGATTCTATTGGTAATGGCGCTGGTCCTCAGCATTATGCTAAGCATTATGCTAGTCATGGGCTGCAAATCCGCGCCTACTGATAAAGATTATGTTAACCTTTATGACAAAAACACCGGACTTATTTTAGATGGAGCCAAAGAGTACATCGTAAAACACGGCGATACGTTGAATGACATTGCAAGAAAAGAAATGGGCAATGGTTTTTATTATCCCATTATTATGCTTGCCTCCCGCGGCGTAGTTGTAAATCCGGATAAAATTATGCCGGATATGAAACTGACCATTATAGATGTTGAAAAAAACAAGGCCGATGACAATGCCAAAAAGAGCATGAAGAATTGCCTCCTTGGTTTTGCCGACATTGAAAAAAATAAAGCTAAACCCGATCATGCCTTAATTGACGGTTTTAAAAACGAGGCTGATAAACTGTAAATTATATTAGATAAATTTCTCACGAAGAACACGAAGAAAGAGAAGATCACAAGGGAAGAGGGGTTTTTGTCTTAAGGTTGCGGGCAGAAACTCCGAGCCTATCAGATTTTTTGTGTAAATGGAAAATATCATCAGAACGGAACCCGTTCTTTTCCGAACTCAATGGCGAACTGGTTTAACGCCCGCCGCCGCTCACTAACACATCAATAAAATTATTTGCCGCAACCTTCATTGCTCTAAAACCATTAGCGCCGCCGGCATCTAATGAAGTAGTACAGTCTAAAACCAGCATAATGACGGCGCTTTTTCTGTCAACTATGGTTTCCATATCACCTGTCTGACCGAATTCGGAATTTTTCTGCCACCGATCCTGAGAAGTTACATATTCCCATTGCTGAGTATTTTGCGTGTTCACGTTACCGCCCGAAACAGTTGATACATTTCGAAAAGTAAAAGTTACGTAAACACCGCTAAGGCTGCCGCTTACTGTTGTCCCGCTGCTGCTGCTTAAACCCTGATAAACAACATTTTCAAGCGAACGGTTAGTGCCTTTACGTTTATAAGTTCCTTCAATATAGAAAGTTGAATTTCCGGCGTTAGTTACATTATCAAATGTAAACCGTATTTTAGTCCCGTCATCATACCCGCTTGTAATTCTTAACTTGACAGACTGGGCTTGGCTTTCGTTGTATAAGGAATTGGCAATAGCCCTAAATGTATTATTAACTTCAGCCATGCTTGTTACTTCGTTTGCATTGCTTGGACTGCTTGCAAGCGCGGCAAGGCCAGCGCTGAATGCGGCAGTATCCTGTACATCGCCACCCCTAATGCCTATGGAGTAGGCATTTATATTCAATTTTTTAATTTTTGTAGTACTTATCCGTTTACTCAGGGCATCACGGTATGCATCCCGTGAATTGTAGTTTGTATTTAAATCGATTGAAACATTGTCGAGACCATCAGTAAAGGTAACCAACGCAACATTTGTCAAATCGTTGGGCAAAGTTGCCGACTGCAACATATTAATTCCGTTATCAACCGCATCGAACGAAGCAACAAATGGCCATATCCTGACACGTTGGTAAAAATTGCCAAAGCTCTTGATGTTGAGGTTTACACTCTCTTTCAGGAAAATTCACCGCCAAAATCCGAAAACTTACAGAATACCCTTTCCCAATTTAAAAAAGACTTAGCGGTTTCTCTGCATAAATCGATCGCAGCCTCCATAGACAATTCGCTTGAGACCATTAGTATCCATTACATTGAAGAAAAACCAGAAGAATTAATTTAGAAGGATGTAAAGAGAAGATTTTCGTACAAAAACTCCGTGAAACTCCGTGTCCTCAGTGGTAAAAATTCTTAAGTTTATGATGTTGGAACCTACACCTACGGCTCGGCGAACACCTGTTCCAACGCTATATTCAGATCGGGAAAAATTGCTACTGGAACCTTATCGGCGCTTTTGTAGAGATAGGTCAGGATTGCGCCTTCCTGAAACCTATACACAGTAACTCCGTTGTTTTCGGGGTCTACAATCCAGTATTCCCGAACACCTGCGTCCTGGTATAGTTTGAGTTTTCGTTCCATTTCGATTGCCGTATTTGTGGGGGATAAAATTTCAATGACAAGATCGGGAGCGCCCCGGCACCCCTCGTATCCGCGTTTCTTTTCATCGCAGATGACGGTTATGTCCGGCTGCACTACGGTATCATCACTTTCATTTTCCTTATAGAAAAGTCGCACGTCAAAGGGAGCGGGATACACCCTGCATGGTTTTCCCCTTAAATAAACATGGAACTGGCTTGACAACTCCATAAGAATTTCCTGATGCCGTATATTCGGCGCGGCCATAGCGTAAGCTTCGCCATAGATAACCTCAAAACGCTCACCCTCGGCAAGATCCCATTCCTTGTAATCCGCATAAGTAAAATGTTGATTTTCTTTCGGTAACGCTCCCATAATTCCTCCAGCCCTAATCATAGTACCAGTTTTCTTGTGAAAAGAAAAGACATGAAAAGAGAGGGGAAAGGGAAGAGAAGAATTTCTACCACTTATTTTAAAAATCCAGTTTATACAAATCCTCAATCCTCTGCCTTAAATCTTCGCGGGTTTCAAGCATTTCAAGGCTTTCTCGCGCGGGTTCGTATTTGGGATTGAGTTTGAGAGCTTCTTCCCAGCACAATTTCGCGTCGTCAAGATTTCCCTGCGAATACGCGTCCAGACCCAAAAGATACAATTCATCTACTTTGTCAGATAACTGCCTTCTGCCTCCGTCGCCTAAATCAAAACGTACCGCAAGGCTGATCCTGTTAAGCGGCTGTAATTGGGTAAGCAAATCAAGAGTATAGTTTATGTCAAGAGAAATTTTATTCATGTTAATCGCGCTACCTACGGTAATACGGCTGCTTCCCGATTTTACCATAACGCCAGCGCGCATTGATAAAAAGTTTGTAATATTGACAGAAACACCTAACGCGCCGTAAGGAGATTCAGAAAGAGAAATGTCAGTCAAATTAAGCGGCAGTGAAAATTCAAAGGCAAAGGCAAGCGGACGGATTGGCTTATACGAAATTGCCGCGTTAAGTACCGTTGGCAGAGGTTCATCAAGAGCGGGAGGGCCAAGATTGCGGATAACAACGGCGACGGACGCGTTTTTATCCCTTGAAACGTATCCCTTTAAAAAATTGAATCTTGTAAGTACGCCGATATCCGCCATAACCATCACTGCGGACTGAGATAAACCCGAACCTTTAATTATACTGTCGCTATCATCGGCGTAGTCGGGCATTATACGGAAAGCGCCCTTTATATTCACTCCTAAAGACAACCCTGAAAAATAATATCCTGAGAGAAAATTATAAGAAGCGTTTAAAACGGCCGCTCCTTCAGAATAATAACCGTTGGAAACCCTGTCGCCGTAAAAATTGTACTCGGTAAATGGCGTGTACAGCCACTTTGCCCCTGCGGCAAAACCAAAGTTTTTTAAACGCGAAGCATAAGCAATGCCTTCAATTTTTACATCGGCTATCCAGTTATTGTGAAAAAACGCCAATTCAGATTTTTCCAGCATCGACGAGCCTGCTGGATTAAATTCAAGAAAAGAAACGTCGTCTGAAATTGCGGAAAACGCTCCGGCCATGCCTTCGGAACGCCCGCCCATCGGAATATTCAATACCGGAAAAGCGGTTAACCCCGCGTTATCATCAATTCCGTAAATGCCGTTTAAATAATCCGTTATATTGCCATAAGTATCCTGAGCATCGGCAGACCATGCGGACAGGTGAGGGAAAAAAAGCAGAAAAACGGCAAAAACAGCCGTCATTTTTAATTTAGTCATCCTTATTTCCGCGCCGTCTGACAAAGAATTAAAGATAACAAAAAACTAAAATTTTTAGACATCCCTATATAATAATCGGAAAAAAACAAAAAAAACAGCATATGGGAACCTCAAAAACATCGGTTAGGCTTATAGAGGTTCCACGAAGAATTACAAAGAAAAATACGATAATATAATATAGAATATAATTGACAATGGCTAAACCTGTCCGCTTAACGGATATTATCAAGATTTTCACGATTTTTTTGCTGTTTACCGCCATAACTCCGGTTTTTGGCGGCGGCAGACAAGATGCCGATTTGTCTAAAGCCGACGCCCTTATAAAAGATAAAAAATACGATGAAGCCATATCAATATTGAGCGCTTATGCGAAACGAAATCCGGACAAGTTAGATTTAGCGCAGAAACGTATGCGAAAAATTTACCAATTACAAGATGAGTTTAACCAAGCTGCGGATGAATTAATTAATACCATTTTATACGAGCCTCAGAACGCGGAAAAAATCCTTGAGTTGACAAACAGGCTTTATTCGCTGGAAGACAAAAAAAATCCTATTCTTGAAAACTTTGTGTCCAGAACTCAGGAAATAGCGCAGTTTAACGTAAACAGAAACAGGTTGGCAAGTATCATGAAAAGAGGCCGCGAATTACTGGACAAGGGCGACCAGGCGGCTGCCATTCAGGTTTACGCGGAAGGCATGGATTTTATGCGCGATGAATTTTTCGCGGCAGGTTACGGGGCAAATATTGAAAATGAAGCCATAACTCAAACAGAAAGAATTAATTCGATACTTGCTTCTTTTCAGCAGATAAGCTCGCAGATGGGGGCTGCTTCCGCCGAAATGATCCGCGTCATAAACTCAGGCAGCAGTTCAGGAATCAGTGAAACAGCGGTCATGCTTGCCTCCGCGGCGGACAATTTTATCGCGCTAAAACAGGAACTGTACGCTGCCGACGCCGTCTTTGCCGGGATTCTAAACGTAATAAGGGCAAGAGAACCGGAAATTGTTGACCGCAACCATATTTCATTTATCAGAATAAGCATTAACGGGCGGGCGGAAGAAAACAAACAGGAAGGGATGTTAGGCGCTTTTGACGCTTACTGGAAAAATTCAATCGAACCTGTCTATGCGGCAATTACGCAATTTCTTCAAAAAGCCAATTCTTCGGCGCTTACGGCGTTTAATGGCGGAAATTACGCAGCCGCCATTTCTTCGCTGGACAGAACGGCTGATTATGCAAATATTACTCCGCTGTTTTTTGACAGGCACAGGCGGCTTTTTGGCGGCGCAAGACCGCAGACAATCACGCTTTATGAAAACAATATCCTGCGCGAAGACATTCCTTCGTATCTTGAAATAAGAGCGTTAGGTGAAGCAAATAGTATTCTCCTGCAGGCGGCAAATACCGGGTTGCGCCTTAATATTGACCGTTCTTCCCTGACCCGCTTTCGTGAAGGAACAATTAATGTGACTGCTGCGTTAAATGTCGAACAACAGACAAGAAACTCAATCACGGGAATGTTAACCTCAGTTAACGGTATCAGAACAAGAGCCAATCAAATAAATACGGAAATAAACGCGTATAGCAATGTTCAGTATATTACAAACGCGCTGACTGCCGTAAACGCCTTTTATTCCCAATTACTTGCGGAAGAGCGCCAGTCGGCGCAAAGGTACTACAGTATAGCGTATAACAGCCTTCAAGATAGTCTGGCTGCAAGAAAAAAAGAATTGGAAAAAAGCGATAATTTTCTTAATGGTGAAAGCCACACAGGCTCCAACGGCGTTGTTACTGTTTTACGCTACCCTGCCGAAGCGCTAAATGAACTTAACGCGATGCTTTCAGCGTTAGCTGTAGATTTGCAAAATGGGAATGTTATTTTAGGGCAATTTAAAAACGAACCGCCAAATGTTTCAAGCGATACGGAAATAACAAGTATGCGCCAAAAGTATCAGGCTGCGATAGATGAATTGGAAGGGCTCCGCGCGCAAGGCCTTGCGTTGGCGGGAACTGCCCGCAGCAGATCAACTCAGGCCGAGGCGTTCAGACAGGAGGGGGAACGGCTCTTCAGGGAAGCGCAGACCGCCTATCAAAGACAGAATTACGACCTTGCCCGCGAAAGGATTCAAAGGGCTTCCGACAGGTTCAGCGATTCCCTTGAAATACAGGAATCGGCGTCTTTGCGGCAAATGCGTGACGCGCAATTAGTCAACCTTGGCCAGCAAATAGCCATTTCTGAAAATGAGGCAATAATCGCTGAAGTGCGTAATTTGTTAAACAGCGCGCGAACTGTTTACTTTAACGGAAATTTCCAGCAGGCGGAAGATATTTTAACAAGGGCAAGAAACCGCTGGCGTATAACGAACTCGGATGACAACGAAGAAATTAATTACTGGCTGGGCATTATCCGCACCGCCATGTCGGCAAGCTCAGATCGCGTAATTCCGCCGACCGCGCCGCTTTATGCGGAAATGAGCCAGCTTTTAAGCCAGGCGCAAAGAAATTTTGACGAAGGAGTCCGTTATATAAACGCAGGCCAGCGCACTTTGGGGGTCGCTAAATTTGACGAAGCGCGTCAGTTGACAAGGCAGGTCAGGCTGATATTCCCCGTTAATCAGGAAGCGGGTATTCTTGATCTTAGGATAGAGCAATTCTTGGACCCGGCTGCATTTAACGCGTCTTTTGAACAGCGCTTAAGAAACGCCGTCGCCGGAACAAAGCGGCGTTCCATCGAAGCGTTTGCCGACCTTCAAAACCTGGCGGAAATTAATCCACGGTATCCGAATTTAAAGGCTATCCTAACTCAGGCTGAAATAGACATGGGATACCGTCCGCCGCCGCCAAACCCCGCGAATATCGCGCGTTCAAGGGAACTGACGGCTTCCGCAAGACGTATTTTTGAAAGCAACGCGACGGCGCAGTACGAAGTCGCACTTACGCAGTTGAACGAAGCCATAACTTTAAATCCGCAGAATACTGAAGCGACGCAGGTAAGAGACAGGCTGCTAAGCCGGATGAGCGTTCCGGGGGGCATTGTTCTTTCAAGCGAGGACGAAGCCGATTATCAGCGTGCGTTACGTGAATTAAATTTAGGCAACAGCCTTGTGGCGCTTTCGCTTGTGGAACGCCTTATGCAAAATCCCAAAAACCGCAATATAACTAAACTTGTAGAATTACAACGAAGGATACAATCGGTATTATGACGCGGTTTTGCAAATCACTGTTACTTATACTTTTAATAACGCAAGCAGTACCAACTCTTTTGGCGCAAGAATTTTTCTGGGAAGAAGAGGAACCCTTTTCGCCCCGGCCTGGAAAGTTTCCCGTCAGCGCCAATTCAAACGATTTTTCCGTAATAGCGTGGCAGGAAGTGACGCCTAACAGGGACGCGAGCGTTACTTCGGGAGGCTTTATAAACATTTTCTTGGCTGTTAAAGAATCGGGAAAAGATTGGGTACAAAGGGGGGCAGTCGGCGGCCCCTATGTCTATTTAGGCACGGAACCGTCGATTATAAGCATGGTAATTGACAACAGGGGAAGAATCCTTATCGCCGCAGCTTCGGGAAACGCTCAGGCGGAGATACTTATTTCACAGGACAGGGGCTTGAATTTTTCAAGGCATATCGTGAATCTGGGCGCTGAAAATTCCGTCGCCCCGCGCCTGTACGTCCGCGCCGACGGGGGGTATCTTCTTTTTATTACAAGAGGGAGCGGTCAATCCCTTTCCATTTGCTATTCCCGCTCAGACAATGGAATTAACTGGCCGCCTTTTGAATTTTTTACTCAGGAAAACGCGCCTTCGCTTAATTTCCTTCCGGCGCACGCAAGCGCAGCCCGTAAAGACATAGTGTTCTTTCAATCGCTTGCCATAGGGACGGAATCAGTATCGACATACCAGCTTTATTATAAAACAAGCGAAGACGCGGGAAAAACGTGGACGGAAGCAAGGCGTTTTACCACATTTAACGATCCTGTAATACAGAATCAAACAAGCGCTGATAATTTTGACAACCAGCGTCCTCATCTTTCAAAATACGGGGATAATTTACTCTTGGTTTGGGAACGGCGGCTGTCTGGCAGAACGCCTCAAATATACGGCGCGGTAATTAATTCAAATGTAAATATCACAGGCCGCGTTGAACGAATAAACAGCTCGGAAGCGTACTGCAATAATCCAATCGGTTTTATTTACAATAACGCCCCTACCGTAGTTTGGTTTGACAACCGCAACGGAAACAACAGAATTATTCTGGCCCAACGTGGTGATTTCGGATGGCAGAATTATCCTCTGTCGGGCGTTTCAGCGGAAGCGTCTTTTGCAAGACCTGTTGTAGGCAAAGACGGCGCATATATTTTTTGGCAGATTACGGCGCAGGATACGGGGCGCATCTACATTCTTGCGCCTGATCGCTCGGTTGCAAGCCCACGGATAACTGCGGTAAACTTTACGCCGTCAAATGTAAGCCGCTCCGAAAAAGCCCGTGTAGCATGGAATATCCCGCAAGACACATCCGGCATTTTGGGATTTTCATGGAGTTGGAGTCAGGATCCAAACGACATGCCGCCCGATAGGGTAATGATTTATAATATCGGCAATACGTCAAACTTAAATATGGAAAATAACGCCGTGAACGACGGAGAATGGTATTTCAGCGTCCGTTCCAATGATTATGCCGGCAACTGGTCAGACCCCGCAAAAATAACTTACAACAAAAAAAGCACGCCGCCTACTGAAGTAAAAATCATTGACCCGCCGTTAGACGACGATGGCTATCTTTTATCCAATAATTTTAGTATGTCATGGCAGCCGTCGTCAGACCCGTATATTGCGGGCTATACGTGGGTACTTCAATTTTTAGGCGCAAACGCGGAAGCTTCTGTTAATCAGCCGCCTTCTGGAATCATGGGAACAAACACATCGGTAAGTTATTCAAATCAAGATAACGGGATATGGGCATTTTCAGTGTCGGCTATTGATAAGGCTGGCAACATAGGTCTGCCGTCCAATATAATTTTTAAAACCAATAAATTTATCCCCTACACAAGCGTCAGTTTTATTGACGCCCAACAAAATGAACAGGGAATACTTTCAATTAGAATTATAGGCAGGGGTTTTTCCTCTGACGGGCGCATAACGTCGGTGGTTTTACAGCGGGAAAACAGCCCAGATTTGCCTGCGGACAGTTTTAACATTTTATCGGACAGGGAAATAGCCGGATTGACTTTTGAAAACATGGATGAAGGACGCTACAGATTAAAACTATACCACTCCTCAAGGGGATGGTACACGGCGGATTCATTTATTCCTGTCGCCCGAACAGGTACGGTTAAGTTCGGCGATTATTCAAAAGAATGGAAACCTTCATGGAAAATACAGCGTAGAGGATGGATAACATTTAACCCAATCATGGCGCTTGCCGTATTACTCGCCATTCTCTGCGCTCTTGGATTAATTGCGACAATCCGGGGCATAGCCGGAGTTATTTCAGAGGGCGCGGCGGTCAAGCAGGAAGCGCTCGCGATCATTACAGGAGATCTTATGCCAATAGAAAAGAAACAAAAAACAACACAACTGCAAAGAAGAGGAAAAGGACTGCGGTTTAAACTCGCGTCTTTTACAACGGGGCTTATCCTCCTTGTTATCATAATGATTTCTACGCCAATGTACATTATTATGACCAAAACCCAGCGGGAAACCCTGCTTAAAAGTTTATGGGACCGTTCCAGCGTTCTGCTTGAAGGGCTTGCTTCAAGCGCAAGATCGTACCTGCCAATGGCGATTCAATCCCGCGGCGAGCGCGGCGCGTTGGAATTAATGTACCTTCCCTCAAACTCCGGCGCAATTTCCGAAGCGAAATACGTTACCATCACAGGTTACGGAATTAACTCGATATACACGGATCATGTCTGGGCTACAAATGATCCTGACATTGCTTCAAAGACTGACACGGCGGAATTACATCCCGGCGTTACGCGCTTAACCGACGACGCGCTTAGCCCATTCTATGCCGATATGAGCGAAGAACTTAACCGCCGCGCACAGGAAGCGGCAGGAGATCTTTCGCAGAGCATTACGACAATAACCGATCAATTCCTTTCCCTTGCGCTTCGTACCGACGCCGAAGGAGAGAGAATGCGCGACGACATTCAGGTGACAATTAACGCGTTAAATATAAAACTAAATGACATACTTACGGATGTTACGGGGAAAATAGGCTCATATCCTGAATTTTCACTAAACAGCATCAGCAAATCAGGAGACAGAAAATATATTTTCTACAAACCGATAATGTACCGCCAGATGGCGGATAACAATTTCTTTCGGGGGCTGATCAGACTGGAAGTCTCTTTAGATTCAATTATCAATGAAATTAACCGCGGACAGAGGACCCTCTTTTTTACAATAGGAATTGTCGCGTTTATAGTTTTGTTAACCGGCATCAGCGGCGCATTGATTTTTTCAGGCTTGATTATTAAGCCGATCATCAACCTGGTAAAACACATTGAAATAATCCGCGACACCGAAGATAAAGCAAAACTGGCAGGTAAGGACATAAATATTTCCAGTGAAGACGAAATCGCAATCCTTGGCAATACAATCAACGACATGACCCACGGTCTTGTAAAGGCCGCGCTTGCAGCGTCCGATCTTTCAATCGGCAAGGAAATACAGAAAAAATTTATTCCGCTGGAAATGGACAGTCAGGGAAACAAGCAAAGCAGCGGGTTTAAGAATACGCAAAATTTAAATTTCTTCGGTTACTATGAAGGCGCAAAAGGCGTATCGGGTGACTACTTTGATTACCATGACCTTGACGGGCGCTACTACGCCATCATCAAGTGCGACGTAGCCGGAAAGGGAATCCCGGCGGCGCTTATCATGATTCAAGTGGCGACAATGTTCCTTAATTATTTTAAGCAGTGGAAACCAAATGAAAAGGGAATGCATATTGAAGAAGTGGTATACCAGATCAATGATTTTATAGAAGCGCTTGCCTTTAAAGGGCGCTTTGCCGCTTTTTCCCTCTGCCTGTTTGATTCAGTAACCGGAACAGTCCGTTTTTGCAACGCGGGCGACAACCTCATTCACCTTTACAGCGCGAAAGAAGGTAAAATGAAAATCATAACTCTTCCTCAGTCCCCCGCCACAGGCGTACTGCCCAACATTATGATTGAATCTTCAGGAGGCTACAAAGTTCAAACTCTTCAAATAGAAAAAGGCGACATACTGTTGCTCTACACCGACGGTATTGAAGAGGCAAAAAGGAAATTCCGAAACAGAGAATTCAAGGAAATAGTATGCGCGGAAGGTCCTGTCAATACGCCGCACGAGAATCATCTTTGCGGTCAAGCTGATGAAGAATTGTCCCCCGAGCGCGTAGAGGCGATTATCAACGCGGTAATGGCGCGGCAAATTTATACTCTGCACAAATACCACAACCCCGAAGATCCATACGACTTACAATTTGATTTTACAGATTGTGAAGGACGGGTAGAAGATGTTATAATGGCTATGGTTTCGGTAGAAAAAATGTTTAGGTGCTATAAACCGGCGGACGCGGGGGAAGACTCCCGCGTATTGGTAGACAAGAAAGTGGATGAATTCCTAAAAAACCATTTTCTTCAATATAGACGTTATTGTGCAAGTACGCGGGAATACCCTGAAAATCCCGCGTATATGTATTATACTCATATTAGGGAAGACGAGCAGTACGATGACCTGACGATTCTGGGAATTAAACGAAAACGAGGAGACAAAAATGACATTTAGCGAAAGAATGAAAGACCTGCTGGACCAGGGCTGGAGCGCATCAAAGGAATTTGCCATTAAAGCCGGCGCAAAGGCGCAGGATTTAGGCGAAAGAGGTTTATTGATGTGGGATATAAAACAGCTTGAAAACCAGGCTCAAAAACTGTTGAGCCGTTTGGGAAATGAAGCCTACATCGCGTTTACGGACAAAAATCAAACAACAATCGATCGCGAAGCCGTAGAGTACAGAACCATTTTGGACGAGTTAGCCAACATCAAAGAGCAAATAGAAAAGAAGGAATACGAGCTAAAAAACCGCCCTTCTGTATAAATTATATGTCGTCCGAGCTGTCTGGAGCTATATCGACATCGCCAGATTCGTATTTTTCCAGAATACGCTTTTGTAATTCAGCCCTGAATTCGGGGTGAATTGGATGAGCGACATCTTTGTAATCTCCTGCCCTAGTTTTTCTGCTGGGCATGGCGATAAAAACTCCGGTCTTACCCTCTATAATCTTTATATTGTGAACGACAAAACAATCGTCAAATGTTACCGTTACGTAGGCTTTCGGCTTACCGCCGCCTGTCACCTTGCGGACCCTGATATCAGTAATTTCCATAGTTTTTCTCCTTTTTAAGTCCTATGCTGTGTAAGAGATTAACAAAATCTCCGAGACGGAATATTTTTTACTAACCTCACCCTAATTTACATTGTAACACTGTTTTGTCATGAAAGCAAGTATAAATTTTGCTATCGGGCAAATGTTTTTAATAAATTTTTAATTATTTAGCCAATTTCTCACAATGAGAGCGTTTTACCCAATCATTTAATCGGCTCAGTGATACGGAAAAGCACTTTATTTCCCTGAATCGCGCCGGTAAGCTCATAAACGCCGCTTTCCATATCCTGTGCGTATTCATAAGTGTCGCTTATAGGCACCGCTTGTGATTTTCCCCTTCCAGTTTGAGGGATATTTTCGGTATAAACAACTTCAATTCTGTAAAAGCCGGGCGCAAGAAATACGTCGCTTTTATCGTCCGTCGGAACAAAATTTCTGTTTTTCATTGTTTTTCCGTCCAAACTTGAATATAAACCTTCTATTCTGGTAATAGTCATACCCATGCCGCAGACAAGTTGAACAGGCTTTGGCATAATTTTTCCATCGCAATACCAAGAGTCATTTTTATACTCATAAGTCCCGCCAAGGTATTCATAGGCATTCAACACATTGTAGAAAGTTTCCGGAAAGCCTTCATTGCCAAGGAACCTGAAAAAAAAGTTAATTGGAATTTGAATACTGGTTAGATTGCTATTATTGGAAAAAACATTTTCTTCCATAGTTTTAATGTTTGACAAAATAACTACGCTTGCAAGGTTATTATTTCTAAACGCAAAACGCTCAATATTAGTAACGCTCTGTGGAATGGTTAATGCGGCAAGCCTGTTGTCGGCAAACGCATTTTCCCCAATATGAATTACGCTTGTGGGAATTGTAATATTAGTCAGTCTGTTGTTACAAAACGCTCCTTCTTCAATGCTTATAACTCCGTCCTGAATGACCGCGCTTGTCAGGTTATTATTTCTAAATGCTGAATGTCTTATCACCGTAACGCTTGACGGTATAACTATGCTGTTCAAGCTGTTATTGTTAAACGCTGAACGCCCGATATTTATGACGCTTGACGGAATAAGCACGCTGGTCAATTTATTATCCTCAAAGGCGCTTTCTCCGATGCTTGTAATTCCCTCCCCCAAGGTCAGACTGGTTAATTGTTTATTGTTAAAAAAAGCATTATCCCCTATTGTCGTAACGTTCCCCGGAATAACAACGCTGTTTAAAATATTATCGGCAAACGCGGCGTTCCCTATGCTTGTTACGGTTGACGATATTTTTACGCTTGTCATTCCGTTCTCCGCAAAAGCACTGTCTCCGATAATTATAACGCCTTCTGGAATTATCAGGTTTACCAATTTGTTTTTATAAAACGCAAAACGCCCGATACTCATAACGCCTTCCCTAATAGTTAAGCCTGAAAGCTGGTTGTTTCTGAACGCTGAACGCCCTATATTCGTCACGTTTGACGGAATGGTTAATGTAAAAAGCTGGTTATACGCAAATGCGTTATCGCCAATGCTTGTAATACTGTCCGGAATAATTATATTGACCAGCCTGTTATTTGCAAAAACGCCATTTCCAATTATATAAACACTCTTAGGAATCATTAAATAAACAAGTTGATTATTCATGAACGCTTCATCCCCAATCTCATCTACGCCAAAGGGAATGTTTATATTGGTAATTAAATTGTCCTTAAACGCCGTTTTTCCGATTGTTTCCAACCCGTCAGAAAGGAACACATCTGTCAATTTATTGCTTGCAAAAGCGTTCTCCCCGATACTGGTAACGCTAGACGGTATTGTAACGGAGGTAAGATTATTTGTAAAAAACGCGTTTGCCTCGATTGTCGTAATACCGTCCGGTATTATTACGCTGGTCAGGTTTTTTCTTCTGAACGCGGTGCTTCCAATAACGGTTACAGGAAGCTTGCCTATTTGCGGCGGTATTTTAACTTCAAGATTTTTTCCTTTATAAGCGGTTATAGTGATAGTCTGGATTTCACCTTTTTTCCCGACAATAGTATAAGAAAAATTGGCTGGGGCTGTGTAATTACGGCTGTCAAAATCGCCGTCAACGGCAAATAGGCTGATTGTGAGAGAAAAAATTGATATAACCGCTATAATACCTTTCTTTTTCATAATAAAACTCCTTGTTTAAAGAGGTTTATTTCAGTATATATTAAATATAATATAAATTTAGCATAAAAACCAATATTTAAACGATGTATGCCCAAATAATTTATTGAGTATAGGGAAAATAAGGCATCTTAGTATCAAATATATGTATTTTAGCGATTATTATATTGATAAAATATAGAATATTCCCAATACTTTTAAAAACAAGAAAAGGAGATACGCGTTTTGATTGATCGTCCCGTATTGCCGCAGACAGTATATTTGTCGCTTGTGGTACCCTGTTACAACGAAGAAACGGTCCTTCCGCAGTTTTATGCACAGACAGTAAAGATATGTGAATCGATTAACAAACCGTTTGAGATTATTTTTATTGATGACGGTTCAAAAGACGCTACGCTGAAAATTCTTAGGCAGATAACGCATGACGACACCCGTATTCATTACATTTCCTTTTCGCGCAATTTTGGCAAGGAAGCGGCGATGCTTGCGGGGTTACAGGCGGCGCAAGGGATGTATACCGTCGTGTTGGACGCTGACGGACAGGATCCGCCGGCTCTAATTCCGCAGATGTTGGAAGCGGTCGCGTCTGGAGAATATGATTGCGCGGGAACACGGCGGACAAACCGCAAAGGAGAACCGCCTGTCCGCTCGTTTTTTGCGAGACGTTTCTACCGCATTATGGGCAAAATTACCGATGTGGCCGTTGTTGACGGCGCAAGGGATTTTCGGTTGATGAACAGAAAATACATGGATGCGCTTTTATCGCTGCCGGAACGGAATCGGTTTTCCAAAGGCATATTCCCCTGGATAGGTTTTAACACCAAGTGGTTTGAGTATGAAAATATTGCAAGAAAGTCGGGCAGAACCAAATGGTCATTCTGGAAACTTTTAATGTATTCACTCGACGGAATAACCGCCTTTTCATCAAAACCTGTCGCCATTGTCTCAGTGTTGGGGATTGTGTTGTTCTTGATCGCGCTTGCCGTTATTATCTTTATTATTATCCGTAAATTGGTATATGGCGATCCGGTTGCCGGTTGGGCGTCGACGATCTGTATTATTCTGTTTTGTTCGGGGATTCAACTGTTTACAACAGGTATTTTGGGCCAGTATATCGCGAAGACATACACGGAAACCAAACAGCGTCCGCACTATATCATCCGTGAGGCGCAATGAAGTTTAAGGGGTGAAAATGAAAAAACTACATCAGGCGCTTATTTTAATCGCGGTATATGCGCTTGCTCTTGGCGTTCGCGCGTATTGGCTTTCGCAAAAAGACGGCTTGCATGTGGACGAAGGGTTAACCATAGCCCTTGCCTGCTATAATAATTTTATAGTAACTGAAAATTATGAATATGGTAAAAAATATACCGGAAAAGAATTGAAGGAAACAAGTCTCGTCAGTTCCGCAGGATTAAAAGACGCATTGACCGACATACGCAGTTTATGGAAAGATAACCGCGATCCCCCTCATACCAATTTGTACTATACATTTTTACGGCTTTCACTGATCGGGCTAAAAACCGGCGATATAGCGCCTATTGTTTTCAGGGGGGGCGTTCTTAATCTTCTGTTTTTTACAGTATCGTTTGTATTCTTTTTTCTGTTAATGCGGCTTTTATTTCCCGCCTCTCATCTATTACAGTGCGCGATGACACTCTGCGCGTTTTTATCGACTGCCGCCATTTCCAACACGCTTTTTTTACGCCCGTATCAAATACAAGAAACATTGTTTATTGTTTTTTGTTATTATTTTGCTGTAAGCCTTGGATGGAAAAAATATATCATTCATGAAAAAAAATTGTTTGTCGGCGCAGTAAAGCCAATACTCATTATGTCGTTGATTACCGCCCTTACGCTTATGTCAGGATACTATGCGGTATTTTTTGTCGGACTGTTTGGGCTTTATGCCATTTATTTACAATGCAAAAATAAAACATTTTCTGAAATACCTTTTTACTTTGTAGTGTTAGGCTTGGGAATACTGTTCGCTGAAGCTTTCTATCCTAAATACTTATCCGGCTTTCTTTCGTACCGGGGAACGGAGACCATAAGAACCATATCGGGTAATATATGGGGAAACATAAAGACATCAATAATGACAGCCTTAACGCTTTTACATAAACATTTTTTTAGCTACCCTGTTATTGCCGTTGTCGTTTTATGTCTTGCGTATTTGGCGGTTCTGTTAATCCGCGAACAAAAATTGAAGACCAAAATGTTGTTTAACATGACTGCCACTCAAAAAATGGCATGGTATATTTTTATCGCGTCGGTAATATATCTGTTTGTTGTTTTGATAATCGCCCCGTATAAAGTTTTACGTTACGGTATGCCGGTCTTTCCATTTTTTGTTATTCTGCCGGCAATGTTGATTGACTCTATAGGTGAGCGGTCTTGGAAAATAGCGGCTCTCGCGATGCTGCTGTTATGCGGGTGTTTTACGTTTAATGCGGCGAAGGAAAGTAAAATTGAAAATATTTTCCGCGACAAGCCGGATGAATATGTATTTACGAAAGACAAAGACACGCCTGTGTATGTTATTAACGCCGCATGGTCGTTGTGGAAATACGCCAATTTAATTCCGTATCTGCGTAATGAACAGGCGTACTATTTTATAGACTGGTATGAATATTTTAAGGAATTTTTTGATTCCGGCGGGAATATCGAGACTATTCCGCTGCCTGAAACGGAAAACTATGACGCCATTTATCTGCTTGTTGAATATTTTCCAGATACTCCTGATTTTCCGCCGCTAAATGATTTAATAATGGAAAACGTACAAACGATACAAGGCGCGACAGAAAGCGAATTTGATATTTACACCGGAGAACCGGAATCGTGGTTTCCGTACTTTAAGGGTAAGAAAATAATTATGGATGAGCACTGACTGAAAATGAAAATTTTTTGAAATATTTCTCACAAAGATCACTAAGAGACAAAGATCACAAAGAGGGATAAGGGGTTTTTGGCCTTTATTACAGTCGGCTTTACTGGTTTAATTTTGATTGATGGAATTTTGTGTTTGACACCCCTGTGCTGCCTATAGAAAAATGCGGTTGTTGCTACATATTACGAATAATAGAAAATTGAGAAGCAATTACTGATGTGGTACTTGGTTGGATATTTATGTAATTTTGGATATATTTATGTATTCAGAAATTTTTTCTTCTAAAATAAATTTTATTGTATCTAAATCATCTTTTGTATGAATAATTTTTCCATAAACTATAGCTCCCCGTAATAAGAAACCTTTATAAATTGTTTCATTTAATAAATTATATATTTCATATATCTCAAAAGCTATATTACTAATTTCTTTCAAGTTAATACTTACCACAAGCAAATCAGAAAATGACGTAAATTGTCTAGTCTTTGAAACTTTTAAATTTTTATATTCTACTTTAAAATAATTCTTAAGAATATTTAAAAGATTGTTTATTGCTAATAATTTCTCTGAATAATTTATTTTTGATTGAGATGTTAGGTCAATAAAATTAGAAAAGCCTAATATATCAATATAAATTATAAGCCTGTCCTCATAATAAAGTTTTTTATTTTTATTTCTTGGATTAACCATTTAAATACGCCTCCCTTTGCTCCGTTTTTTTCCCTCAACAAACAGCTCACCACTCAACTTCTGGTACAGTTCAAACAAATACGCAACACGTTGGCTGTCATCATCGAAAGTACGACCATAGGCGGCTTCGACTGCTTTATCTAATTTTTGGTGTGCTTTTAGTAATTCTTTTGGCATAGTTAAAGGGTCATACAAGTCGGCTAGGCTTGCATTTGGGAATTGCAAACGTGCGTCCAAAACTGCTTGAGCTAATTTTTCTATTTCCACTTTCTGTTTTTCTGTTGGTTCAGGAAAGGGGAAATTATTATAGACTATATCATTAGAATAACGATAACGCATTTCAAGCCTTCCGCAAACATATCTTGTCCATGCCATGTGCATTGTCGATGTTAATATTCCAAAATGATAAAGTGACGCATTAGGAATAGTAAATACAGCATAACTTACGATAATTTCAGGTGATACAAAACCGATGGGAATATAATCTCTTTTCTCTGATGATATTACAGGAAATAAAATATAATCTGTTGTTGGTTGATGGATAACAGAAAAAATAGTCGGTGTTACCGCCGTTTTTCTTGTTGCTTCCCGTTTTGAACGAAGTCTGAATTGTTTTACCGCTTCTACTCTTTTCATAACAGAAGGCATTTTTCGCAATTCAGCGGGATCAGCGTTTAACAGCCATATACAATAACGTATTTTATTATTTATGAATTCTTCTGAACCCATATAGCGTTTAATATATTTTTTCGCTAATGGTTCTTTCTTAATAAATTCCTCATATTCATTCGCTTCAATAATTAAGTTACAATCATCATACATTTCATTCCCCTTTTGCATTTTTGGTACTTTACAAATAGGGGAATTACGCCGTTCAATAAAGATAGTTGGTGATTTAAGCAAATATGGGTTTAAATCTTCATTGGTTTTATTCATGCTGAAACCGACAATTACACAATGGACAGCGGCTTTTCCTTTTGCTTGATTGCTCCATTTGAATGTAGGAACACCAAAATTTATACTTATTCCCTGCCCAAATAAAGGCTTCCAGAGTTCAGCCACTTGTTCGCCTTGTGTTATTGAATTTGTTGAAACAAAAGCGGTTGTAATATTTTTATTTTTCTGCATAAAGTTACAGGATTTTTTATACCATGCACAAACATAATCCAAATTTTTTACATCATCGAATACTTGACGCATATCAATTTTTTGTTCTTCACTTTGCATTTTATATCCTACAAACGGAGGATTGCCTAATATATATGATAATTCATCTTTGGGAATAATTGATTCCCAATCAATTCTAAATGCGTTATCATTCACAATATATGGCGAAGCGGTCAAGGGAATACGGGCAATGTATTTACCAAATTTCTCCGATGCTTTCCTATTCATCAGGTGATCCATAAGCCATAAAGCGGTTTGGGCGATACGGGCAGGAAATTCTACTATTTCAATTCCGCAAAATTGATCTACATTTACCCTCACCATAAGTTCAATGTCAAGAACCTGTTGTGTCTGTAAATATTCAGATAAGACTTCTATCTCAAGCAAGCGGAGTTCACGATAACTTACGACTAAGAAATTGCCGCAGCCGCAGGCAGGGTCAAGGAATTTTAACTGACGAAGTCTGGTATGAAATTCCAAAAGCCTTTGTGTACGAATGTCAGATTTTAATTTTCTTATTTTCTCGAATTCTTCCCATAACTTATCAAGAAATAGAGGTTTTATTACTTTTAATATGTTTTCTTCGCTGGTATAATGCTCACCTAACGCACGGCGGCTTTCTTTATCCTTTACGCTCTGGAACATTGCCCCGAAAATTTCAGGCTTTATCTGTGACCAGTCCAGAGTGCAACATTTTAGTAATGTCTTTCGCATTGACGAATTAAAGGCTGCGGTTTCCAGTCTTTCTTCAAAAAGACTGCCATTTACATAGGGAAATTTATTTAATGTTTCATCAATGTTTTTTAAGCGTTTTTCTTCATGTTTATTTAGAATATCAAATATCTGTCCTAAATGAATGGCTAAATCGCTTCCGTCTTCATTTGTTCTTTCTTTGATATACCTATAAAATAATTTTTTTTCTTCAAAAATGCCTGAGTCATCGGCAAACAAACAGAAAAGAAGGCGGACAAGGTACATTTCTAGTTGATGCCCTGTATAATCGCTTTCTTTAAGAGCGTCGTGTAGTTCGCCCATGTGTTCAGCGGCTTCAATATCAACTGGACTTACAGCTTGAAATTTTATGTCTTTATAACCTGCAAGATAACCAAATAATTCCACTTTTTCCGGTAATTCATTTAATGTAAAATGCTCAACTTCATTGTCTTTTTCAAGGTTATAATAATCAAAATTACAAAAGTCAGAGATAAGTATTCCTTCGGGAAGTTCGTTAGGAGGAAGATTAACTGCATACTCTTTTGCCTGTTGATATGCTTTTACCCTATCCTTTCCTGGAGTCTTCATTTCTATCATAAAACGGCCTTTCCAGAAAAGGTCGATATAACCCCTGCGGCCGCCTGTTGTATTGCCTAATAAATCCTCTTGACCGCCAATTTTTACCCTATGTTCAAAGTTGGCGACTTGTCTTCTTGAAACACCGAAAATGTTTAGAAAGTCGGTTTGAAAATCCTGCGCGTCCGCTTCTTCTCTTGCTTTTGGAGCTTTGTCTTTCCATTCGTTTACGAAGTTAGAGGCTCTTAATCTGATTTCATTCCATGATAGGGGCATAATGAGATATTATAGCCTATTTTGAATAATTGGTGTATACGGGCAGTAGAAAGCACCATATTTTTTTTATTACGGTTCCGGCAAAAATTCATCTATTGGGCGTTTTTAGACCAGTCAATGTCCTTGAAATAATCGATATAGTATCAACAATCATCTTCTTTTTTAATTTCATGTAATAACTTTTCGAATTTGCCATAGTCCTTAATTAAACCGTTTTCTGTTGTCAATTCAAAATTTGTTTTACCCTTATAATTAATCGTTCACTATTTTAACATAATCACCAATTTTTATTTCTTTCATTTCATCAGTCAATTTATTTTCAAAATAATCATATTGCAATTTAAGTTTAAAGCCATAAAATGGAGAAGGTGCATCATCAGATTGTATTATTGATAAATTATCTTGAGCATGAGTTACAGTACAATAAGCTTTCGGTATCTCCAAATTCCCTAATACTGTCCCAGAACTCGGATCAAAAATTTCTTCTCCCAATAAATAAATATAACACTTTTGCCCTTTCTTTACTCTTCCCATTGTACCTTCATTAATAACGTACGTGTAATTATCCAAAATTTTCACAATTTGCATTACTTTTCTCCTTTATTAATCATTTTCATTAGATTATTTATATTTGATGCAGGTCGAACAATCACTTGATTTAAATTATTATTATCGCTCAATAGCGTAATCAAATTACTGTTTAAAAATAACATTTTAATTTGTATAATTTTTTCCTGAACATGTGAAACATAACCTATTGATAATAATTTCTCATATAAACCTTCTTTAATATACACTGAAACCGTTGTATTTAGGGGTATATTTATAATACGATTTAATATTAGTATATTCTCTTTAGATACAAATTGTATAGGACTTAAAGAGAAATTGTTGAAATACACATTATCATTAATATGCTTTTTTGTATCTAATAACAATTTCAAAAATATGGAACATATTAATAATAATATTAATATTGTAGAAACATAAACCGATAAATTTATTTGTACATTGGCGTATTGAGGAAAAATGAAAGTTAATATTGTTATCAATGTTCCAAATATGCCAAATAGGGGCAGCACTATTTTTTCAATTACTGACATAAAAACCACCTTACTTTAACCGTATTGGTTTTATTTAATACGCATATAATAGTTTTTATTATACATAATAACCTATTTTTGTCAAATGATATTCAATTAAAGCCATTTTAATAATAACCTGTTTAACGTAATGAAACTAGTTTATTGTCAAAATATTTTGGTATTTTAGCCTTTAATTCATAACCATAAATAGTGGCCATCCGGCTGGATTGGGACACACTGCAGTCTACACCTTTCGGCATAGTCCTGTTTCCACATGAATCTTTGACGGCTACAAGGAAAAATATAGCTGCTGATAAGTATAAAGTCAATAATGACATTAATTTACAAACATTCGATTTACTAAGAATTCATTATTGTATCAGCCTTATTCCTTTATCTTTACAAAACATTTCCAATAATTCGTCGCCAATATGATACAATAAGGCAAGTGATACCTCTTTCACATTAAATTTCTTTTTCAAATTCTTTTTTTTAAATTATTTCAAATATATAGAATCCATCAAATGTGTTTCCAGTTTTAAAAAAATATCTTTTAAAGTATTATTTGTTGTATTTTTCTTTCTGGTTCATAGTTTAATCTTCTTTAAAAGGCACTATGCAGAATTCAATATGAGTAACTGCAATATAAATATTAGTTGCTAAGGAATGAATGTCCAAATTCGGCCTCTACTTCGGATAAATTCCACCCGCCGTTTATAAGAAAATCCAAACCTATTTTCTCTTTGGCTATTTTTGCCAGATAAGGGGGCAAAGGGACTGATTTTATTAGACGATTGGAACCTTCAAGATCACCTGATTTTTTCAGGGCTACAGATTTATTTAATATGTCAAGTTTTTCACCTAAAGTCATGGTTTACGCTTGCGGCATAAATATCTCCTTATTCTCATTTTACTAGCTTTTATAAGGTTACGGCAAGGGGAAAATTGCGCGTTTTACCTAATTACTTGTTACTCTAAAGCTCTTATCCTGTACTCAGTAAAGTAAAATGTTTTAATTTATCACCCATTCTCAAGTATTTTCTTTTGACCGCTCCCTCTCCTTAAACACACAATGTTTGTCAAGTAAGCGCGACATTTTAAGCGGAGCATAACCTTCTTGCTTTTTTCTTTCTTATTTTTTCATTTTTCTTTTATATATGTACAGCAATCCCTCACAAAAGCCCACTTCCCTCTTAGCGCGTCAGCCGCTTTTCGCGCCAGTTCCCTATCCGCGAAAACTCCAAAACATGTAGCCCCGGAACCGGAAAGATTCGCGTAATGTGCGCCTAATTTCTTTAATACAACGATAATCTCATTATAAACGGATTTTTCTGGTTCCGGAAAAACACTTAGAAAATCATTGGTAAAATGAGAAAAGGCTTTTTTCTCAAATATTCCCTCTTTTAAGAATTCGCTAATATCATCATTTGATGACGGCTTATAAATTCGGTTTTCATCCAGTAATTTATAGGCGGCGGATGTCTCGCTGGAAAAGCCGGGATTGACAAGAACCAAAAACAACATTGGCGCGTTTATCGGCAGAATACGCTCTCCGCGGCCTGTCACTCTGGCGGCGGGGGTTTCGTAGACAAAAAAGGGGACATCGCTGCCAAGACAGGCGGCAATTTCAAGTAAATCTTCGCGGCGGCAGGGTAAACCGGCTAGCTTATTTAGTGCTAATAGCGTGGCAGACGCGTCTGAAGAGCCACCGCCAAGACCGCCGCCCATAGGGATACGCTTTTCAACCGTTATTTTTACCCCCTGACTGAAGCCTGTTTTTTCCCTAAACAGGGAAATAGCCTTAAAAATGATGTTTTTTTCAGGCGGCAGGGGGGAATTTAAGCCTTTCATGTCGATTTCTACGGTGTTTTTGCCTTCGATAGCCTCAAAATACAGGGTATCGCCGAAATTTACGGCTAAAAATACGCTGTCAATGTCGTGAAAACCGTCGGGACGCCTGTTTTTTACCGCCAAATGAAGGTTGACCTTGGCGGGGGCAAAAACGGGCAATTTTTCTGGAAATATCGGCATAAGCTATAGAATAGCATATTTTAAAAGTTTTTCAATTTTTCTTGTAAACCTGTTGACAAATTAATATATACTCTTTTATGTTTCTAGTGTGAGGTTTTTTTACCTTCAATACTCAGTTTAGATTCAAGAAATATTAATTTCTAAGGGAGAACGTTATGGTTCTGAACGGAGCTATGGATCAGGAAGATTTAACGCTGATACCGGTAAACGGTTTTGATACCGTTTACAAAACAAAGAATCCGCCGCCGGCTTTCATTTTCAGTGATGATGATGACATCAGTGATGACGAAGATTTTGAAGATGACGATTTCGAAGACGAAGATGACGATTTCGAAGATGAAGATGACGACTTGGACGACGATGACGATGATGATGACGAAGACGAAGATGACGACTACGACGACGATGAAGACGAAGATGACGATTACGAAGAAGACGAAGATGACGAATGGGATGAAGACGACGAGTAATTAATGAAACCTTCTAAAAACTTGAATTTTTAGAAGGTTACTTAATAACCGACATTTCATTTTTAGACGCTGGCATCGGCGCCCAAAGTTTTTCCAGTTCGTAAAATTCCCGTACCTCTTGTGTCATCAAATGAATGATTATTAGTCCAATATCTATCAGTCGCCATTCATCGTCCGTATCTTTACGTGAACTGCCAAGTATTTCTATTTTCTTTTCACGGCAAAATTCCTTGATGTGCCTTTCAAGCCCGTCAATATGGGTTTTGCTTGACGCGGTCGCAATTATAAAAAAGTCAGTCCAGTTATTTATTCCGCGCAGATCCAGTACTGAAACATCCTGCCCCTTATGCTCGCGTAAAAGCTCGCTGAAACAAGCAGCCTGTTCGTCAATTTCCTGTGACATATCTTCCATTAAAGTTCCTTCCAATCAATAGGGTAACATCAGCTTTATATTCGATATCCTGAATAACCGTTTCATTTTCCTTTGTTTCGGGCATTATTTCACGGCGGATATTATTGCATTGGATAACGTCTGCAAAAGATTTAACCAGCGTATCATCCGGCGTGCGTTGAATTATTAATGTATTTTCGTAATTACTGCGGTCGGCGTTTCCTATGGAAATTATATCAAAACCAAAACTACGCAGCATTTCCGCAGTTCTTCCGGCAAGACCGTTCACGGCGGTTCCATTTAAAACTTCCACCGTAAGATTACGCTCGATAAAATGCTCTTCAATCTCTCTTGTTAATGTTCCTAATGTTTGACGCACGACTTCTTTTACAAGATTACCGTCCCAATGCGGAATAATAAGCATCTGTCCTGATACTTGCCTCAGATTTCCTCCGACAGATTGAATATTGGTTCTGTCCGTATCTATATTGACAAACTCGTCAAAGAGCAGCGTCATCGCCCTCTGGTTCATGCTTGTCCTAAAAAATGAATGGTACATCTTCGCGGCCTGCGGATTGTTAAGCCTGTCATTCATCTGTATCTGACGGTGCAAATATCCCAAGAAGAAACGCTGCCTTCTAAAAACCGACATTTCACTGTCTTCATGCGGAAGACTGTACGTCGCATAAAGACTTGCCTTGTCGCCGTCAAGAACAGTCATGCCGGAAGGAAACAGAATAATGCCATTATCATCCATGTATGACACAGGCGTAGGAATAAAAATCTCCACTCCTTCCAGAAGGTCTACAATAGAAACAAGATTTTCCTTTGTGATGACAAACGAGAAAGTTATCTCTATCCCTAAAAGTTTTTCAATTTCACTTTGGTAGCTCCCCAGCCTCTGCGGATCATACACCCTGTCAATCCTGTCAACGCGGTTAATTTTCGCTATTAAAAGCCCAAGATCTTCCGGTATGTCAAAAATGGCGGCGCGTTTTGTAACCGGATAATACATCAGCACATAAGTGCTGACGGGCATTTTATCGTTTTCAATTACAAACAGCACATTGATAACGCGGTTAGTGGAAAAAGCGTCTTCAACAGGATTACTGCGGAATACAATTATAGAAATGACAATTCCAGACGCGAGTAAAAGAATTATCATCCCAAGCAATAAAAAAGAAGCGTCGCCTTTTATTAATTTCAATTTTTCCTTTCCTTCAATTTTTTTAACAGCCTTAGCGTATCCTCGGATACCTCCATTCCTTTTGCCTGTACTTTTGCGATGGATTTTTCAAGCACGGCAAAAAGAATGTTATCCAACGTATCTTCCCTGCACATTCTTCTTAGAGCAGGTTCAATATTTCTTGAAGCTTCGGTTTTATCGGCAATAAATATTATCTTAGCCAACGGCCCCATATTTTCGTCGCCCGACGTATGGATTGCCACAGCCTCAAGCACATCTTCATTATGAATGGAGAATTGCTCTCTTAGCAAGACCGCCGCAGCTTTTCCGTGCAAAAGATTTGGTTTGTCCGCTTCAAGAGCGGAAATGTCCATTCTGGCGGTTTTGACAATTTTTAACATCTGTTTGTTATCTATTTGTTTTGCCAAATCGTGGCCAATTCCCGCTAAATAACCTTCCATCGGATCAAGGCCGAAACGGCGGCATAAATCAAAGGCATGGAGGGCAGTGTTTCTTGAATGAAGAAAACGCTCAGTACTGAGGGTTTCCCTTGCCGCCGTCTCAACGCGCTGAATAACGCTGTCAAGAGCGGTTTCTGGGCGTTGAAAAACAGTCTCAGGAGCATGTTTAACGTGTTGAATACCAGTCTTAGGAGCGGTTTTGGAGCGCGAATTACTGTTGTAACCGTATAATTTTCTGTCTGTGATAATAGCGGCTGCCCCTGGGGGAACAAGCCTTTGCCAATCGCCGCTTTCGCTAATCATTTGTCTTATTTCATGCGACGAAACGTCGAGTATTTCGTTTTCGATAGTGATATTAGCAAAGGGGTAATTAACCGCGGTGGAATTGACCCTATGCGCGATGACAATATCCGCTAATTTTAAAATTTTATCGCTCTCGCGCCATTTTGGAAAATCCTCGGCAATATCATCGCCAATAATCAGCGCTGGCTTGCCTGTAGGCAAATACCTTTCTATTATATCTTCCAGAGTGTTTATTGTGTACGAGATTCCTTCCCGCCTTATTTCGCAAATGTCAATTGCAAACCTGTGGTCGCCGACTATTGAAGCGGCAAGCATGTCTATTCTGTCTTTCGCGCTTATTTCCATTCCCTGTGCGTCTAACTTAAACGGGGAACGGTAGGCGGGGATAAAAACTACCCTGTCAAGTTTTAACGCGGCTAGAGCTTTTTCAGCCAGAAAAATATGCCCGTTATGAACAGGGGCAAAACTGCCGCCTAAAATGCCAAGTTTCAATTTTCCTCTCCTTCAAAGACATCTTCAACTTCCACTTCGCCCTCATCAATATTTTCGTCTGTTGTTTCATTTTGCGGGGCGGAAGTAAGACGCAAAAAAGCATTGGCCAGCTCTTTTATTCCGTCGCCTGAAAAAACCGAAATGCCGATAACTTCTTCTGACGGGTACTTTGCCGCAAGCTCCGCAAGTCTGCCTTCAGTTTCAGGCAAGTCGGTTTTTGTTCCAACTAACAGCCGATTTTTTTGAATAAGAGCGGAAGAAAAAGAGCCGAGTTCTTTCAGCAGAATATCAAAAGCGGCAAGGTAGTTTTCGTCAGATAGGTCGATAAGAAAAGCCAATGCGGCAGTGCGCGAAATATGTTTTAAAAACTGAATGCCAAGCCCCGCCCCTTCGGACGCTCCTTCGATAAGGCCGGGAATGTCGGCGATGATTATATCTTTCTCTCCCACAGTTAAAACGCCGAGGTTGGGGATTTTTGTCGTAAAGGGATATGCCGCTATTTTTGGCCTTGCATTTGTAAAACGGTCAAGAAGACTGGATTTGCCGGCATTGGGAAAACCCACAAGACCAATGTCCGCCATTATTTGTAACTCGACTTTTAATTTGACGGTTTGTCCCGGCTTTCCCGGCAATGCTTTTCTTGGCGCCTGATTCACGGAAGACTTAAAGTGAATATTACCCCATCCGCCATTGCCGCCTTTTAAAAAAACAAAGTCTTCTTGATTTTTGGAAAAATCCCTGATAAGTTCGCCTGTCTCTTCTTGGCGGATTAGCGAACCGGGCGGCAATGGGATTACCATGTCCGAACCGTTTGCCCCGTAGCGTCCCCAGTTCTCGCCGTCATGGCCATTCTCTGCTTTAAAAGTGTGTTTGTAGCGCAAGTGGGCAAGAGTGCGCAGGTTTCTTCGGACAGTGAAAACAATGTCCCCTCCCCTGCCTCCGTCCCCGCCAGCCGGTCCGCCCTTTGGGATATATTTTTCCCTGCGGAAAGCCGCGCAACCGTTGCCGCCATTTCCAGAGGAAACTTCTATTGTTGCTTCATCCGCGAATTTTTCCACGCAAGAGGGTTATTGTGCGTCCTGAACTATCGAAGCAAGTTTGCGTCCGCGGCGCTGTGAAAAATTAACTTTCCCGTCCGCAAGTGCAAAAAGCGTATAATCGCCGCCGCAACCGACATTGTCTCCCGGGTGAATTCTTGTTCCCCGCTGACGCGCGATAATTGTCCCCGCTTTTACCAATGTGCCCGCCGATGCTTTAACACCCAGATATTTAGGTTGTGAATCTCTTCCGTTTTTAGCGCCGCTTCCGCCGCGTTTCCGTGCCATATCAATTCCTCCTCAGGTTATGAGAACATCTAAAAACTGAAGCTTTTAAATGTTCTTAATACTAATCTCGCAATTTTTTGGGTATTCCTGAGCGACGGATTTTAATCCTTCTATCAGAAAGACCCCTGTGGCAGAAAGAAAATCTTTTCCCTCCGCCTTATAATCGGCTTCCAGCCACAATTGGCCCTTTTCTGGAGCGCCGAACCTAATTGTTATCCCGTCCTTGTGAGACAGGACGCTTATCGCCGTCCTAAACAAAACCGATACGGCGGCGCAGACAATGTCGCTTCCGGCTTTACCGGCTCCGGCGTGTCCATTAGCCTTACAGGCCCTTAAAACGCCGTCATTGTCCAAAACCGCTTCTATATCGATCAGGCTGATATATCCCCAATTTTAATAATTGAGTACTGCTGCCTGTGTCCCCGCTTCCGCCTGTAATCCTTCTTGGGCTTGTACTTTGAAACAACGATTTTATCGTCTTTCCCGTGGGATTCCACCGTCGCGGACACTTTCGCGCCCTTCACATAGGGGTCGCCAACCTTTACCGAGTCACCAGAAACTAACAGCACAGTCTCGATATCAACAGCTGTCCCCGGCTCAGCGTCAATCAAATCAACCTTGAGCAGATCGCCCGTTTCGGCTCTATACTGCTTTCCTTTAAATTCTACTAAAGCGTACATTTCTTTCTCCAAACGTCAAGTAATACTATTTTTTAGCCTAAATGGGAAAAATAGTCAAGGGGGAATTATCTGAAAAATTTCTCACAAAGAGCACAAAGGAAGAGAAGAACACAAAGAAGAGGGAAAACCGATTAGCAATGAGAAATGAGCAATGTTGTTGTCTGGGGGCTTTGCGTGGGCTTTACGATAAGATTGCGGACATAAACCCCTTATTCCTCTTTGTGATCTTTGTTTCTTCGTGATCTTCGTGTGAAATCTTTGCGAATAAATCTTCCTTACTAAAATTATTATTGAAAATATGAAAAATATAAGATATTCTAGCAGTAAGCGGAAATGGAAGGAAAAAACGAAGGTTGAGACAAATGGCTGATATAAGTCCCGCCGAAGATACAGTTTATCAAAATATCCGCACTGTTCTTGCCGCCGCTCGGCAAAAAGCGTATACCGCCGTTAATACAGCTATGGTCGAAGCCTATTGGGATATAGGGCGGCAAATCATGGAAGCCCAAGGCAATAATCCACGGGCTGAATATGGTTCTCAATTATTAAAATATTTGTCCGACCGTTTGACTGTTGAATTTGGAAAAGGCTTTGAAGAGACAAATTTACGCAAAATGCGGCAGTTTTATCAAACCTTTCCAATTCGAGACGCACTGCGTCTCGAATTAAGCTGGACGCATTACCGGCTTTTAATGAAGGTTGGAAATGAGGTTGAACGTGAATTTTATCTCAAAGAGTGTATCGAATGTAACTGGAGTTCCCGTCAGCTTGAACGGCAAATTACAACTTTTTATTACAAACGGCTCCTTGCCACCCGAAAAGAGGGCAAGGAATCGGTTAAAAATGAGATTCAAAAAACCGAACCAAAAACAGACCCTGACTTTATACTAAAAGACCCCTATATTCTGGAGTTCCTCGACCTAAAAGAAAACAAAGATTACCACGAAAGCGAGCTTGAGCAAGCTCTTATAGACAAACTACAGGAATTCCTTTTGGAGTTAGGCAAAGGGTTTTCATTTGTCGCGCGGCAGAAACGTATAACCATTGAGGGTGATCATTATTATGTCGATTTGGTTTTTTACAATTATCTCTTAAAATGTTTTATTATAATTGATTTGAAAACCGGGAAGCTGTCATATCAGGATATTGGGCAGATTGATTTCTATGTCCGCTATTTTGATGATAAAATCAAGCTTCCAGAAGACAACCCAACATTGGGCATTATTCTGTGCGCCGATAAAAATGAAACTATGGCAAAATACTCTGTTCTTTCCGATAAAGATAATCTCTTTGCCTCAAAATATATGGATTATCTTCCCACGGAAGAAGAACTGAAACAGGAACTGGAACACGAGCGGGCTATTATCGAAAGCAAACTGAAGGAAGCCAATATTGAATGTCATGGGTAAATTAAATTATGGGAATATACAGTATATGACTTTTTATAAACGTCAATAGTCTTGTTAGTTTTCTCCCTAATTCCCCTTTGTGATCTTCTCTTCCTTTGTGTCCTTTGTGAGAAATCTTTGGAATAAATCAAACCCCAGCCAATAAACTGTCAATATTGTAAAGTTCCGGCATTTGGGTATAAAGGGGCTTTCCTTTATTTCCGGGGTCTTCTTTATCCATTTCTACCAAACTTGTGTATAGCTCATTTAACAACTCTGAAAAAACTTTTAAGTTGGAAGAAAAATTACTGACTGCCATTTCCCGCAGAGTTTTATCATGGCCGGGAGGCAGCAGGCTTATTTTGCTTTTAATGGTGGATTTATTACGGGCTACTTCGATAAAACGGGCGCAGGCGGCAATTTGGCGGTACAATTCGTCAAGATTAAATCCTTGATAACGGTACAAATCCATTTTTTCGGTTAGAACTTCTATTAAATCCCATGTGTTTTTATCGACCTGAATTTGCAGTAAAACAGGGCGTAAAAATCTGTTTGCAATATTTGCGCGATAATGCTCACCAATCTGCTCAAGCAGCCTGATTATGTGAGGATCTTTTATCCGATCCAAAAAAAGCCTCCATTTTTTTAATGATACTATTCATAAGACTGATTGACAAGCACATAGCGGGCAAAATACACTTATTTATGCGTTCATTTAAAATCTGCATTTTTTTATTGGCTGTTGTTTTAGTTTCCTGCGGTGATAATAAGACGGCGCAAATTTGGACAGATCGGCCTGAAATCGCCCTTTATAGCGAATTTTTTAATACGGCGCAAGATCAATACAAGGTTGCCGTAAAATACGTTGAATTTCCGGCTATGGAACTCAACAAACAAAACAAGCCGGATATAATAATCGCAAGCTGGCTTAAAAACGCTTCTACGGGAGTAAATTTTAAAACTCTGGATAATTTATTCGGAGCGAAAAAACTTTCAAGAAACATATTCTATCCCCGCCTTTTGGCTATTGGCAGGATAAATAAAAGCCAATATCTATTACCGGTATCATTTAACATTCCGGCGTTGATTTTTTCCAGAAGTAGGGAGCAGTTTTTATCAAATCAATTTACCATCGATTTTGACGAAATAAAAAAATTAAGCAAGGATTTTAACGCCATAAGCCGTGGGGTATATACGCGGATGGGTTTTTCTCCCCTGTGGAATGACAACTTTCTTATTACAACGGCAATTCTTTCCGGCGCTTCATTCCAAGAAGCAAATCCTTTGTCCTGGGATTCTACGGCTTTGGAAAAGTCAATGACTTTTATCAACAACTGGACAAATGAGATAAATACCAGTACTCAGGCTGAAGATGACTTTACTTTTAAATACTTTTTCGAACCGCCGGAAAGACTGATTCAGAATGGACGCATACTTTTCTCTTATATGGAAAGCAGCGAACTTTTTTTACTAAGCGAAGAAAGCAAAAGCCTTCTTGATTTTCGCTGGGTAAAAGAACAAGACAGTATTCCTGTTACGGATGATACGGTTTATTTGGGTATTCCAAAGAGGATTAAATCCCAAAAAGCGGCTGAAGAGTTTATTATTTGGTTTTTCAAGATTGAAAACCAACGCCGCATTTTGGAGTATTCAAGAGTCAACAGAATAAGCGAAAATATCTTTGGTATCTGCGGTGGCTTTTCGGCGCTAAACCTTGTTACAGAACAAATCTACCCTCTTTTCTACCCCGAACTTTTAGGACGAATGCCCCCGTCGGAGTATTTTACGCTCCCAAATGTACTGCCCGCAAACTGGCTAATTATCAAAGAACGCGTGGTAATGCCCTATCTTCGTGACCGCGCCAGAAAGGAACGCCCTAACGATGTCTACCCCCTTGAACGCCGCCTCGCCGACTGGATGAGACTGAACCGTTAGCGACATTTTTTATTAAAAGTCACAAGTATTTATTCCGATATTCATAATAGGAGTTTATTATGAATGTCACAGCGATACCAAGTCACGCGTTCCCCAGCATGGGCTTTGCGATAAGCAGGGCGACAGACGGAAGGATGTCCCTACCCGTCTCTCCTGGAATGATGATTTACTCTCATTTTAAACATGTATCCGGGACTCCCGCCCCTGAAGGCACTCAGGGCGTAAATATCTCCAAGTTAAAAATCCTTGACACCATGATTGAACAGTTATCAAAAATGAAAAACCAGCCCCACGCGAATTTTGGCAACTTAGAAGGAACCGACGAAACCCGAATCAACGCTTTAATAGACCAATACCAAAAGCAAATAAAAGCCACTCAATCCCTGGGAGTCTACGCTCCCGCAGCGCCTGTTACGGGGGCGTTGTTTAATTTGTCTGTTTAAGAATTATTCCCCAAGATTTCTCACAAAGAACACAAAGGAAGAGAAGAACACAAAGAAGAGGGAAAGGGGTTCTTGTTCGTAATCCTATCGTGAAGCCCGCGCATAGACTTAGGACAAAAACCCTGGACCCTCTTCCTTTGTGATCTTTGTCTCTTTGTGATCTTTGTGTGAAATTCTTGGCTAATAAATTGACCTTCTTTTTGAAAATGAAGATAATATACCAGATACAATTTATGACGAAAGACGAAACCTTGCAACAACAAACTGAGGCAAAGGAAATGCAGCGCAGACAAGATAACGAACGTAAAACAATAGCAGCCTTCAAAAATGAATTCCCAAATGAAAAAATAGAACAAGATCACGGTGTGCCAGTTGCATCAAGCAGAGATAGGGAGACAGTCGGTTATAAGAACGAAATTAGAGATGCACTAGTTTTACAAGCGTTAGGAAATTATGTTATTTTAACGCCGGAATTAAGAAGTAACACAGATAAAAAATTCGATGCCTTTGTTAATGGGCTTGCGTATGAATTCAAAAATATACACGGTAACTCTCCAAGAACATTAAGAAAGCGTTTTCTCGAATCCAGAGAACAAGCTGAAAATGTTTTCATAAACCTTGAAAAATCAAAACTGCAAAAACGACAAATAATTGGAATCCTTCGCGGAGTAAGAAACGGAGGAGATTATAAAAAATATAACAAGCACAAGGGCGGCAGGATTATTCTGAAAATAAGGGGTGTAAATCATTTAATTTTTATGAAAGTTGATGACTTGAAGATATAAAAAAACCGGGCGCGACGCGTCCGGCAGGCTGACGAGGGGGGATATTGCTATCCCAGCCTCGCACATCTTGAATATATCGTATTTTAAATGAATAGTCAAGCGTTTTTACCAGAAAAATGTGACATTCTTCTTCCCTCTTCCTTTGTGATCTTTGTCTCTTTGTAAGAAATCTTGGCGAATAAATTACAAATGCCCTTCATCAAGAATGACAACATCCACTCTCCGGTTATTAGCGCGTCCTTCTTCGGTATCATTCGAGGAAACAGGCGCTGTGGCGGCAAAACCGGCGATTTGGAATTTGTTTTCATTTATGCCAAGATCGGCTAGATAACGAAGAACCGCCCTTGAACGTTCTGCGGACAACTGCCAGTTATCTTCCCAGGGGCCGTTTGTGTCAACGGCAGTATCATCGGTGTGACCTTCTATCCTAAATTTTCTGTCGCGTAATTCATAGGAAACAAGATACGTTCCAAGGCGCAACAGTATATCTCTGGTTGCCTCAATATTTATTTGAGCGCTGCCGGGATAAAAAAACGCGTCGCCTGCAAGAGTAATAACAAGGCCGCGCTCATCGTGGGTTACCTTTATTTTATTTGTGCGTATCTCCGGTGAAAAAACGGAGATGGCTTTTCGCATGGCAGTGCCCATAACTCTGCCGCGCTCCATTGAAGGCAGGGACATAATGGTATTGCCTAAATCGGCGTTTTTGCCCGCAGAAATGGTAAACCCGCCCGCCAATGAGCCGATACCGCCCTGACGAACTGAATCGGAAAGCGCGTCCATTTGCGCCTGTGTAACATCATCGGGATTAAAAAGAACGACGAAGAAACAAAGACAGAGAGTAATCATGTCCGAATAGGTATTTAACCACGTACTTGGGGTAGGTTCATCTGCTTTCTTCTTACGCGCCATGCGTTAACCGTCCTTTAATACTTCTTTTTCCATCGCCACACGCGCGACAGGATTAAGGTATGCAAGAAGTTTCATTGCCAAAATACGCGTATTATCACCGGCTTGAATCGAAAGAACGCCTTCGATGATCATTTCCTTCAGACTGGCTTCATCATTATCAAATATGCCAAGTTTACTTGCAAAGGGAATAAAGAATACGTTAGAAAACATAGAACCGTAGAATGTTGTAATAAGAGCAAGAGCCATGTTAGGGCCGATAGACGCTTTGTCATCAAGGTTGCGTAACATACCTACCAATCCCATAACCGTACCTAACATTCCCAACCCGGGTACAAGAGTCGCCCACATGTTAATAAGTTTAATTTTAAATGAATGGCGACCTTGCATCTGGCTTAATTCCAATTCCATAAGATCACGGATAATTGCCTGGTCGGTTCCGTCTACTACAAGACGCAAACCCTTTTTCATAAATTCATCTTCAAGGTCTTCAAGTTCGTCTTCCAAAGCAAGCAAGCCTTCGCGGCGGGCTTTTTCGGAAAACGCAATCATCTTTTGGATGATGCTTGACGTATCAAATACAGGCTGTTTAAAAGCAAGACCGATAGCGGCAAAAATACCCAAGCTGTCTGACAATGAGAACGCTATCATAAGGGCAAAATATGAACCGACAAGAACGAGGAGTAATGAGGGAATATCTATGAAGGCCATTATGCTGTTACCGCTCAATACGATGGAGCCAACAATCATAAACAATGCGCCAAAAGCCCCGATTAGGCTTCCCATATTCATGCCTTTACTCATCTTTTACTCCTGAACAATGTACGGACTTAAGCGCCGCCGATACTCATCAATTCTTTCCAAAACCGTATCTACCTCTTCTTTTACAATATGATTTCTGCCTGACAACATTACCAAAGCAGTATCGGGGCGGATTTCTATACATTCAATCTGATGAGGATTAATGTAATACTCCGTCCCGTCAAGCTTTGTTACTTTTATCATATTTCCTTTTGAGATTAACGGCTAGAGGCGGTTAGGGGCATCTCTATCCCTAACCGTTCCCTATCCGATTCTCTCCTTTACTACCTCTTTAGCGTCAGCAACTCCTGCAGAAGCTGATCTGCCGTTTGAATTGTTTTGGAGTTAGCCTGAAATCCGCGCTGGGTGACAATCATGTCTACAAACTGATCCGCCATGTCAACGTTGGACATTTCCAATGTTCCGGCGGAAATCTTGCCCTTTCCGGCAATTCCCGATGGACCGATATTCGCTAACCCCGAGTTATTGGAAACCCGGAACGTGTTATCACCGGCTTTTTCAAGACCGCCCTGGTTGGGGAAGCTTGCCATTGCCACTTGTCCAATGGTTCTTGTAGTGCCGTTGGTATAAATACCGGTTATAACTCCCGATTGATCTATTTTAAAATTATCAAGATAGCCCATTGTGCGGCCATCCTGCTCTACCGCTTTGGAAGAACTTGATTCTGCGTACTGGGTAAGCGAATTGACGAAGCCGCCGACAGTGCCAAGGTTAAGGACAAATTCCTGCCTGACGGGAGTGCCGTCCGCGTTGGGAGCTGCCGTCTGCACGTCGAACGCCGCGTTCATCTGAACACGCCCCGTCCCGCCTGAAACATTGCCCGCTCCGTCTTCGGCGGAAAGCAACGTGCCGTTATTTGAAAAGTTGACGACAAAAGTTGTAGGCCCACCCGCTGCCGGAGCTTCCGCTCCAAAACCGATTGTCGTATTTGTAGGAGTTTCATTCTGCGGATCGACTGTAACCGCCGCGTTCCAACTGTTGGCTGTCCCCGGTACTCTTGTAAATTGAACCTGCAAAACATGCTTGTCGCCGAATGAATCAAAAATATCGATAGTCGTTGACCATGTCGCGTCTCGTATCTGCGCCCCAGTGGGATTTTCCGGCAGTTCGGGAATGCGCTTGTCAAGGTTACAGGCAAACTGAATCATAGTTGTCGCCTTTGCCGGGTCTTTGCCGCCGACCGGTATTATAAGATCACTAATGGGGCTTGAAACGTCCAATACGCTTGTGCCGTCAACATCTCTCGCCATCCAGCCTTGCACCTTCATTCCGTTTGCGGGATTTACCATAGTGCCATTCATATCAACTGAGAACGCTCCGGCTCTTGTGAACAATTGCGTACCCCCGTCATCAAGAATGAAAAAACCGTTTCCGGTAATGGCAAGGTCAGTCGGATTGTTTGTCGCCTGCAAACTGCCCTGAAGGTGAAGCGTGTCAATTGACGCAATGGACATTCCAAGGCCGACTTCTTTGGGGTTTACGCCGCCGAGGTCTTCTGTGGGACGCGCAGCGCCCTGAAGCTGCTGATACAGAATGTCCTGAAAACCGACCCTATTGCGTTTAAAGCCCGTCGTATTGATATTGGCGATGTTATTGCCAATAACGTCCATTCTGGTCTGGTGGTTCTGAAGTCCGGAAACGCCGGAAAACAATGATCGCATCATAAGTCTACTCTCTCCTTTTCATCCGCAAAAACTTTGATTACATGATTCCAATCATAAAAATTACCGTTCACCAACACCTCAGGTGTTTCCCCCCTGGTAACCGCCTGAACAACGCCGTATACGCTGCGCTCTCCCTCGATTATTTCAACGCTCTTCCCCAACGCGCTTGCAGCCTCGTTCCCCATGAGCATGGAAGTAAGTTTGGAAAAATCTTTCGCCATACCTGTCATTTGTTCCAATGTTGAAAATTGCGCCATCTGCGCGATGAATTCTTTATCTTCCATCGGCGCTGTCGGGTCCTGATACGAAAGTTGGGTGATAAGGATTTTTAAGAAATCGTCTTTACCCAAATTCTGCTGAGGCTGGCGCGTCGGGTTTAAACCGACGTTGTAGTCATGAACATATTTTTCAATCTGGAGTTTTTCATCCGAACTGAACATCGGTCTCATTCCTAATTCCATACATTCTCCTATGCAAACATATTTATTAATCCCGATCCGCGTCTTAAAACGACGTTTATTACGGGCGCTGATTCTTGATCAAAACCGTCTTCATAAAATGACGCGGCTCTTCGCGAAGCGAAAGAATTTTCGTCAAATTCCCGCTCCTGCGTCCCTGACTCATCCGCCGTCAAAGACAAATTCAAGTCGGCGTTATCGTAACCTGAATCTTTAAAAGCCTGCTCCAGAGAGGTAAGCTCTTTACGGAAAGCGTTCAGGGCTTCTTCGCTTTCAACAACGATTCGCCCCGTTATCTTGTTTTCGGTCATTTCAAGGTGTATCTTTACATTTCCCAGAGTTTCAGGATGAAGGGCAAGTTTGATTGTTCCCTCCCCGCCGTCCCTAAGCGCCATTGATGCGTGGCGGACAATATCGCCGTTAAAGTTCTGATGAAGTTCTCTGGCAAACATATTCTCAAGCATATTGGCGGATTTCACTTCCCATGTGTTTTGAGACTGCTTCCCCTGATCCGGCAGACGCAGATCGAGAGTCACTTCATGTACCGTAGTTTGTCCGTGAGAGCGACCTGCCGCTGTTTCTACAATTGAAACTGTCCTCGTCTGCGTTCCGTCGGGAGCCGTATTTGTTCTGTAATCACGGACTTCAACGGTTACTTTATCTTTGCGGGAACGATTGCGGAATTCTTCAAGACGGCCAGGCTGTTCGCGGTTTTCATCGGGCTTGGCAATTACAGTTTCTTTGCCTTCACCTGCCTTGTTTTTGGCGGACACCAGTTCATCGTTTTCAGTTTTTGACGACGCGTTTGTTTTTCTCCTATTATCAGATAATTCCGTCGTTTCGCCGACATTTTGTTTTGCGGCGTCAAACGCTGCGGCTAACTGCGCGGCAGAATCGCCCTGCTCTGTTTCCGCAATGATTGGCGTCAGTTGCAGGGGAATTTCCTCAGCGGGAAGTAATTGTTCCGCGCCATCGATTTGTAACGATAATTCGTTTTCACCTGTAATTTCAGTTTCCAGAGAGCTTGTAAAAAACTGATCGGCTCTTAAAAGCATTTTTTCAAAGTCTTGTGAAACGTCAAGATCGTCAGCCTCAAGATCAACTTCTTCCGTATTCGCGGACAATTCAATCTCGCCGCCCTCGTTAATTTGTCCGGCTGACAACGCGTCAAATCCGGAATCGGATGCAAGCACTTCTACAGGCTGAGTTTTTTGCAGTAACCCGGCAAGGATTTCTGAAAAATTTTGGCGTTCTTCGGTTTCTTCGTTTTCATTGGTTTTAAGCGAATCGTTTACAACGGGGTCTACAGGAACAGGTTCTGTGTAGGTGGTAATGGCTATCACCAACCGGCCTCCTAAAATATTTACCGGAAGGTGATGGAATTACAAGTTGGGTCTGCCTGCCATTTTTCTTTGCAGCTCGGCGGCCCGAACCGGGTCCATCAAGGAGAACCAATAGGAAACAATTGATGATGTTCCCTCGGCTTTGGCTATTTCCTCAGTCTTCCGGAGAACGTCGATAGCGTCCTGGTCATCCAGCTTGGCAATGATGCCCACCGCGTTTTGCGGTGGCATGCCTGTCAGATACCGGGCATTCTGCTCGACATTCCTATCCTTATTTTCGGCATCTAATTGTTGCGCTCTGAGAGATTTTTCACGTTCGTCAAGCGCATTTTGTCGTTCTTCCAATTCCTGCGCCATTTGCGTGATTTCCCCGTAGCGGTTGTCCAAATCCTTATTTTTGGTGTCTATTTCCAAGCGGAGCAAGTCAATCTGTTCAAGCCGAATCGCCAGCCGTTCCGCGTCAAGATTGAGAAATTCCTCTTCTGTCTTTTTTGGCTGTTTTCTGCCCTCTCCGGGCAAGAACGGGATATATTTGTAATAGGGCGCTAGTACGGTTTTTGCGTCAATTAGATTTAAATAATCGAACCATATAATGCCGCCCGCAGAAAGAATAATAATGAGCAGCAATAAGATTATTGCCTTTCCAAACATTTTTGATCTCCCAAATCACTAATATTATATCATAAATTTCGGCAATTTGTAAATATTACTGAAGGGGTTTTATAGAAGAAGAATTTATCACGAAGTACTACACAATGTATGCCCAAAGAATTTAATAGCGAAAAATATTATCACTCTATACAAAAGCCGGACATACGCAAAGCCCTTCCGGTGATTAGTGGCGTGGCGTTTATCGCACTGGCGGCCACCTAAAGGCGGCCTTGCTTTTATTGGGGACTGCGGCATTTTTTGGTGCTCTCAGCGTGCGGCATTAATTAATTTACACCGCTTACGCGGTGCTTTTTGTGGGCTGTGCACGCTTTGGCGTGGCTTGGTAGGCGATCCACGCCAAGATCACCGGCAGAGCTTTGCGTATGCCCGGCTTTTACATATAGTGGTATTTTTTTCAGTATTTTTTGTTTTGGGTATACATCTTCTAGGGCTAATGGGCATTTTATTTCTTCGTGATCTTTGTACCTTTGTGATCTTGGTGTGAAAATTTGGGGGAATGTTCTATTATTTGACCACTGCCCACACCAGGCCGCCGCTAATTACTGCTGTTACTGGGATCGCAGGACAGTGTTTTTATACACCATATCTAGTGTCGCCAATTTTTTGACGACACTATTAGTCTGTAACAACTAAATGTTTACAAAAAGACCTCTCGCAGAGGCGCAGAGGCGCAAAGGTTGTTGTTCGTAGGATCGTCGTTTTTCCTTTAAGATTTGTTGTTAAAATTATATATATTGATCAATAATGAGGCATCGAACAGGAACTTCGCGTCCTTTGCGTCCTCTGCGTCTTTGCGAGAGAAAATTTGAGAATAATGTTTTGTAAAGTTTTAGATGTTACTGACTACTATGAAATTTGGGTGTCAGTTACTCGTGCGCCCACTGTTACTCTTGCTTTACGTAAAAAACTCGATAGTTTGAGCCTTGAAAATACGATAGAAGATAATTGCTTTCGTTATTTGTCTGTAATGCACTCGTCAAGTAGCCATTCCCCTGTGTAATTTGCCCGCTAGTAAAAGCCGTACTGCTCCATTTTGAAAGTACATCTGAAAATGTCTGATTAGTATAGGTGTTAGCAGTATAACCTCTGGAAATCAAATAGGCTCTTATGAGCTCATTATTAGTTTTACCGCTGTAAGTATTTGTCAAGTAGGTATTAGTATCAGAGTTGGTATTATACACTTCTACCGTATAATAATTCGGATTTGTTCCAGTCCGATTTACATAAAAGAACCGATAGTTTGAGCCATAGAAAAACCATAGAATACGACCGCTTCGGTTATTTGTCTGTAATTCCGTCAAGCGGGTAGTCCCCTCTGTAATTTGTCCGCTAGTTAAAGCCGATGCCGCACTGTTCCATTTTAAAAGCACATCTGAAAATGTCTGATTAGTATAGGTGTTAGCTGCAGTATGCCCCCTGGAAATCACATCGGTTCTTATGGCATCATTAATACTACCTGCCCAGTTATCTGTAGAACTGGTATTATACACTTCCACCCGATACCTTCTGTCTGCTAGATTTCCAGTGCCTATTCCAGTTCCTACGTCGGGGTTTATACCACTGTCATCAGCGGTTATCCTTGTATAAATGTGAGTAAAAGTGCCCAAAGTAATATTTAAGGTTTGTCCGTCTGAACTCATGGTGAATGTGCAATTGTACCAAGTCCAACCCGTAGTAACATTAGGGTTAGACGTATTATAAGTAAGCGACTTGGTTTGTCCAGACCATGTTAAATTACCGGTGCTTGTTATATTACGCCACCACTCTCCGCCAATTGAATAATATCCTTTGCTTATCCCATCTAATGCAAGAGGAGAAGTATATGCGCCTATTTTCCTCCAAACGCCTGTACTCCCGCTAACAGTTATTTGTTCACCATCACCGCCATTACTAACACTATGCTCCCAATCTCCTTCAATCGAGTAGTTGGGACTGCCGCCGCCTGTAAAGTTTGCCGTAACGGTTACAGCGTTTGTCGGCATAGTGAATGTGGTGCTTGCGCTGTTTGCGTTTGCCAATGTTGCGCCGCCTGAATTGACTGTCCAGTTTGTAAACGTCTGTCCCGATGGCGCTGTTGCGCTAATGCTTACGGTTGCTCCTGCCGCATAACTGCCGCTTCCGCTTCCGCCGTAGACGGTTACGGGGTAGGTAGTGGGGGTGCTGTCGCTCCCGTCACTGCAAGCCGCCATTGAAAACCCGATTACCGCTACAAGTGCGATAATTGCTATGCTTCGCATAGCTACGAACAGTTTTAATACGTTTTTCATAGAAAACTCCTTATGCTGATATATGAAAAAGCCTTAAAAGGCGTTTTTCCTTTTTAATCAAAAATAAACCCCAAGAATGATAAAAAAGAGGTAATTACCTCTCGTGTTTTGATATACCATACTTTAAGACGGTTTATATCTCTTGTTTTCTTTATTTTGCCGAGCCGAAAGGCGGTTGTCAAGAGGGTTTATAAGGTTAAATCTGTACTATGCTATGACCGATTTGAGAGACTTGCTTGCCATTAATATCAAAAAAAGACGTAAATCATTGGGTATTTCACAGGCTGTTTTGGCTGAAAGGGTAGAAACTTCCACCGATTACATCGGACAGATTGAACAATGTAAAAAATTCCCTTCATCAGAAATGTTGCAAAGGATAGCGCAAGCCCTTGAAATGGACAGTCCTGAACTGTTTTCTACCCAAGTTTTTACCGATGAAGCCATTAAAATCGTCCAAGACAAGGTACAAGCGGATTTAGACGAGGTTAGTATATCCATTAAAAAAAAGATAACCGAGATTAAAATCATAAAAAATTGAGATTGTCTTTTTTGGGGGCTAAATAGGGAGAATGGCACTTTTGCCCGTAATTAACAAGCGTAAAAATGAGTACCTTTTTGCGGTGAAGTTGAGGCTTGATTACAGGTAAACGCAAAATACTGAAAAAATTCCTAACTAGATAATAGCCGAGCATACATCGTGTGTGGAGAGGGAATAGTTTGTCAATGGGAATTCTTGGAAAAACCTATTGACATCGTTATTTTTCTAAAGTTAGTATATATATAACCATGCTTGAGCGAGCCGTTTTAATAAAAGAGATAGACTCCCTTTCCCCTCGTTATTATAACGAGATAGTTGATTTTGTCGGGTATATAAAAGAAAAAAAGGCGAAAGAAAATAATTCATTGGAGAAAGCCGCTGAAATGGCAGCCGAAGAATACCGTACTAACAAAGAATTAACGGCATTTTGCGCCCTAGACGGTGAAGATTTTTATGAAACAAGGTGAAATCTGGTCAATAAATCTTGATCCGACTGTTGGCGCAGAGATGAAAAAATCACGTCCTGCCTTAATCATTAACACTGACAGTCTTGGAAAATTGCCCCTCAAAATTATAGCCCCAATTACTGATTGGAAAGACCATTATGATAATTATCCGTGGATGGTAAAAGTTACTCCAACCAAACAAAATTGTCTTGCAAAAATATCCGCTATAGACTGTTTTCAGATACGAAGCGTTTCTGTTGAGCGGTTTATAAATCTTGTAGGTTCTGTAGAATCAGAAATTATTGCCCATACCCAAGAAGCAATTACAAAAGTAATCGGAGCATCGTAGAGACCAAGCAAGCGCAGTGGTAACCGACACCACTTTTTCATGGTGTACCTTGACTCCCGACCAGCCCCATATGTAGCGTATAGGCTTGGGAGTTTTGCCAAAGAGAGAACTACAGTATTTACTGTGATTTTTTGCCTTTGATAAGGCTCTATGCTTTTTTATGTTTTTTGTGTTTGGCAAAACTCCAGACTGTGATGTGCTTATTACCGCTAGAATATGTATGCCCAAACCAAAAATATTGAAAAAATCCTCACTAGGTAATAGCCGGGCATACATCATGTAGTGGAGAGGGTAAAGAAAATAGCGTACTTTCCCAAATTCCTGAAAAGTAGTATACTATAGATAAGTCAAAGTAGGGAGAATTATTGACGAAAAAGTACTTGAACAATGGAATAAAACAAACAAAATCCTTGAAGAAATAAGCAATACCATAAAAGCCCCCAAAACCATGCTTGATAGAATATTGGAATACGGAGGCGCAGGTGTTGGTATTCTTGGAATACTGAGTATTATTGATATAATAAGAAATTGGATATTAGGAGGGTGATATGATTTTTCAATTAATTGTTTCTATTGCATTGGTTATTATCGGCGTTTCCATGTTTTTACTAGGTCGTTATTTAAGAAATTTCCGTACCACACAAAAAGAATAATAATAAATTAGAAAATTACACGTACCGGTAACTATGATACTGAAATTCCGCATATACGCCGCTAGAAGATGTATGCCCAAACCCAAAATATTGAAAAAAATTCCACGCTAGGTAATAGCCGGGCATACATCATGTAGCGGAGAGAGAAAAAGCCTTTAGCAATATTGCAAACATAGCGGTAAAATACGAAAAAACGCTTTATATATTATTTAATTTATTCCTATTTCATGCTAATATACAATAAGGTGGGTGATTTATGAGAATAGCGATTGTCAGCGCGGCGAGAAAGAAAGACACGCCGGATTATGTGGCCTCTCTTGCAAAAGGGATGGAGTCTATGGGGCATCGCGTGGATATAGTCAACGCGTGGAAAGACGACGGCATGAGGCTTCCCGGGTACGAATATATAGCGGTGGCGGCTGAGCCGGTTTCGTTTTTTTCCGGCAAGCTGCCGGATGTTATTTCTAAGACGCTTGCGGCGGGCAGTTCTCTTATGGGGAAAAAAAGCGCGGCGTTTATTAAAAAGACGGGGCTTTTCAGCAACCGCGCCCTTATCAATTTAATGAAGGCGATGGAAAAAGAGGGAATGAGGGTTAATTGGAGCGATATTTTGCTTAACGCTCCCCACGCCGAAGCGATGGGCAAAAGAATTGGCGCATAACAAAATTGGATGATTATTACAAGCTGCTCGGCGTAAAGCCGGGAGCGAGCGCGGCAGAAATTAAAAAAGCCTTCCGTAAGAAGGCGAAAAAGCTTCATCCTGATATTGCGGGCGCGTCCCATTCCGGGGCGATACGGAAATTAATCGCGGCTTATGAGGCGTTATCTGATTTAAACAGGCGTTTTAATTACGACAGGGCATATTCCTTCTACGCCAAAAAGACCGGATTTGATTATCGCACATGGCTGAATGAGCAGGAAAAACCCGTATATAAAGCCAAATTGATTTTTTATGAGCTTTTACACCTTCAGGAAGACAAAGCAATCGAGATTTGGAGAAAATACGGCGGACTTGATTTTCAACTGGATAAGCACATGGAAAGGGAAGATTGGATGGATTGCCAATACATACTTGCCGAAGAACTGGACAGGAGGCACTTTAGTTTTGAAGCCTTTAAACTGCTTGCCGCCATTCTTGCCGAAGAACACCGCCGCCCTTACTTTAATCATTTTACTGAGGATATAAAAAATTATGTTAAAGCCATCGTTAATAAAAGACTGAAACAGCAGGTAGACAATGAAACATGGATTACCTGCATGAAGTCGCTAATAGGCGTTGGGTTTTCCGATGACGAAGAAAACGTATTTAATGAATATATCGATAAAGCGCAAAACGAAATCAAGGCGGAACTATAAATGATTACTAAAATATTATTTCTAAATGGAATGATTACTAATATAATAATCTTAAATAAAATGAGTTTTAAAAAGATGATTTTAAATAAAATAATCTTTAATAAAATGCTCTTGAATAAAATTTATTTTTATAAGATAATTTCTAATCGGTTGAAACTAATTAAAAGGAGGTTCCCCTCTTGATCCGCTTAAAAAACGAAAAACAGATTGACGGCATAAGAAAATCCTGCAAACTTCTTTCCGCCATGTACCGCGAATTGATCCCTCTTGTAAAACCCGGCGTTCAAACAATCGAAATTGATCAATGGGTGCAGAACTGGATAAAAAAATCAGGAGGCAAAGCTGTCTTTTTAGGTTACACCATAAAGAAAAAACCCTACCCCGCCGCAATTTGCATTTCAATTAACGATGAAGTAATCCACGGCATTCCGTCAAAAAGACGCATTTGCGAGGGCGATTTGGTTTCTCTTGATTGCGGCATTGACCTTGGCGGCTTTATCAGCGATCAGGCTGTCAGCATAGAAGCGGGAAAGACAAGCGACACCGTAAAAAAACTCAACAAGACGACAAACGAAGCCCTTTATCGCGGCATAACGGCGGCAAAAGCAAATGAAAGACTATTGCAGATTTCCCGCGCCGTAGAAAGTTATGTGAAACCTTTTGGGTACGGAATAGTTAAAGAATTCTGCGGTCATGGAGTGGGGCTTTCACTTCACGAAGACCCTGCGGTGCCGAACACTCCTCACGGAGCGAATCCAAAGATTAGCAATGGCATGGTTATCGCGATTGAACCGATGATCAACATGGGAACAAGCGACGTAGAAGTGCTTGAAGACGAGTGGACTGTTGTCACTGCAGACTCAAAAATTTCAGCGCATTGGGAGCACACGATAGCGATTTTTAACGGGAAGACTGAGATTTTAACGGAGCCTTTGGAGTCTTTTGTTTGGTGATTTTTGATGAAAAGTATCTTACAGAGCAAATTATCACTTATATTGGAAATAAACGCTCTCTTTTACAATTTATTACCAAGGGAATAGAAATTGTCCAAAAACGTTTAAATAAAAATAAATTAATTACTTTTGATGTTTTTAGCGGATCGGGAATTGTCGCCCGCCTTTTTAAGCAATATTCTAAATTGTTATTAGTTAATGATTTGGAAAAATATTCAAAAATAACAAATGAATGTTATTTATCAAATAAAGATGAAATTAATATTTCTCACTTAAAGAAAATCTATTATGATTTAATAAATAATATTACAAATATTTCATTAACTGGCGGGATTATAACAAAATTATATTCGCCTGAAGATGATAATAATATAAAAATCGGCGAACGTGTTTTTTTTACTCGTAGAAATGCTATGTATATTGACACTATGAGAAATCTTATTGAAGGTATTAATAATGATTATAAAAAATATTTTTTAGCTCCACTGCTTTCTGAAGCGTCAGTTCATTCTAATACTTCAGGTGTTTTTAAAGGGTTTTATAAAAATAAAGAAACAGGAATAGGACAATTCGGCGGCAGTAACAGTGACGCGCTTTTTAGGATTAAGGGGGAAATTGTTTTACCGTTTCCACTTTTCAGTGATTTTTCTTGTGACAGTATTGTTTACAATGGCGATTCAAATGAAATTATAAAAGAAGCGCAAGAAGTTGATTTAGCTTATTTAGACCCGCCTTATAATCAACATCCTTACGGTTCAAATTATTTTATGCTTAATTTAATTTTAGAAAATAAATATCCTGAAAAAATAAGTAAGGTATCAGGCATTCCGGAGAATTGGAATCGTTCTTCATATAATAAAAAACAACTTGCTTTAAATTCTCTCACTGAGCTTGTCTCAAAAATAAAGGCAAAATATGTGCTTATATCTTTCAATTCGGAAGGTTTTATTACTCTTGATGAAATGAAAAATATGTTAAAAAATATTGGTAAAATTGAAATATTAGAAACTCCATATAATACATTTCGCGGTTGTCGCAATTTAGCTAATCGTGACATTCATGTAAAAGAGTATTTATATTTACTTGAGAAATAAAATGGCTAGTAAATATAATATGTAAAAATTGGCAGAAAGCGGTTCTGAAACCATGCGAAATATATTGACAAAAGATTTTTTTTGAAATAATAATGAATAATTATGTATTTTAAGAAATTGGCATGGAAAAATGTAACTTAGCTACTGTATATAAGGAGTAAATATATGAATATTTTTGAATCAATAATGCTGGTTTGTTTTGGTTTTGCATGGCCGCTCTCCATATACAAATCATTTGTATCCAAAAAAACAGCGGGTAAAAGCCTATTGTTTTTATTAGTATTGCAAATAGGTTATGTGGCAGGTTGTTTGTTTAAATTTACAGAATACTGGGATAATTTGAAAACAAACCCGAACGAGACTATCAGTATAAATTTATACTTGTATATTCTTAATTTTGTAATGATAACAATAGATGAGTTATTATTTTTAAGAAATCGCAAGATAGAGAAAAGCAACAATAATTAATCTATTATGAGATTTAAATGGTATTAAGATGAAAAAAAAATGGTTTACCGTAATTATTACCATTATTTCAAGTTTATTCCTTTTTAAATGCGAGTATTTCAATATCCCTATGAAAGAGTTTATTGCAGACTCCTCCGAAATAGCGATGTGTACGGACTATTCTATCGATACCCCTTTCCATGCCAAGTCAGTCACAGAAGTATTTATACCGCCGGATGAGGTTTCAAAAATAACCATTACCCTGTACAACCCGCGTAATTTTAATTTAAAACTTGCGTTAATTGGCGATAACCCATCCGAAAAAGCCTCGGTAGTATTGGGACAAAACAGACAGACAGCCGTTGTTACGGTTGATAATCCGTCACGCTTTGAAGTTTTCGATCTGACTGTAACTATGGAAGTTAATGGCAGGCCTATGGAGCCATACAAACTGCCAAAAATGGAATGTCGTTACCTTAACAATTATCTGCATACGCTCTCTGTAGATGGCTATACGCTCAATTCAGAGTTTATCTCTGACGGCTTCACGCTAAGTCCGTCTTTTGTTCCTGATAATACAGATTATACGGTTAATTTTCCCGAAGATACGTATAGCGTAACCATAACATACAGTCGGGTTTCCGGCGTATTTTCTTCAGATTTGATAAAATATAATTCTTATGAGGACAACAATAACGACGATTCTGACCTTACAAACACATACACCTTAGAGGGTCTACAACCCGGCAGAAATACAATACTGATAATCGTTACAGCAGACAGCGGTATTACAAATACATACACATTAACGGTAAACGTGCTTGTGAACGCGAAAGAGCCTGTTATAAACGTACAACCACAGAACGCTGAAGTAAGCGCTGGTACGCAGCACAGTTTGAGCGTAACGGCGGTATCGATTGACGGCGGAATTCTTTCGTATCAATGGTACAGTAACACGACAGAATCCAACAGCGAAGGCACGCTCATCCCCGGAGCTACATCGGCAATTTACAATTTCACGGTAGATTCTGAAATTTGGCATTACTACGTGGTTATAACAAACACGAATAATGAAGTAACAGGAATTAAATTTGCGACCGTGGCAAGCGATGCCATTACGCTGACGGTAAACGCGCAAACGCCGAACATAACAGTACAACCTAATAGCAAAACTATCGGTTTTAGTTTATTACACACTTTATCCGTAACGGCAAATGTTACAGACGGCGGAACGCTTTCGCATCAGTGGTACGAGAACACAAGTAATTCCAACAGCGGAGGTACGCCCATATCCGGTGAAGTAAATTCAGCCTATAACCTTACAATAGATATAGTAGGGGTCTATTATTATTACGTAATTTTAACTAATACGAATGATAGGGTGAACGGTACAAAAACAACATCTATTACAAGCAATGTCGCGACATTGACGGTAAAAGAATATGGAATCTTTGAAATTACCTTTACCCAAATTACCGATGAAGCGCCTATTACAGAAGGGCCAACCATTCACCGTTCGGAGCAATATGGGAATGTTGAGGCAATACTGACAGTTGAAGATCCCGATCAGTACGATATTATAAACTGGTACATATACTTACCCAATAACTTAGGCGTTATCAGCGGAAGCGGACCGACTTTTACATTAAGCTCAAAAAATACCGCTTATAACAGCGGCGGGCAGCACTACTTAACACTTGAAGTAATGAAGGACGGCATATCGTACAATCAGACCATTATTTTTAGGGTGGTACAATAAAAAATAGGAAAAGAGGAATAAAAATGAAAAACGAACGATTAACGATAAAAACCTTAAACTTCTCTCTTTCACTCTTTCTTTTTATCTTCTCTTTGTTTGTTTTTTCCGCCTGCCCGAATCTCTTTAATCCCGAATTGACTAAAAAACCTGCCTCGGGAAAAGGCAGTTTTCAACTTTCCATTAACGGGCTACAAGCCGGGCGGACAATTTTACCGGCAACCGCGCAGAGTGATTTTAATGCATACACTCTGGATTTTTATGACACCGAAGGTAATCTCATCGTTAGTGAGACTCGGACCAACAGCAATTTAGGCGATCCTGTTTTTCTTGACCCGGGAACCTACAAGCTGTCTGTTACCGCTTACATGGACGCGGAAAAAACCAAACCCGCGGCGTGCGGGGAATTGGCTGGAATAAGTATCACTTTAAACGCTAGCTTTAGCGGCAGCGTTACTCTTACGGCGATTATTAGCGAAGGGCAGGGCGACTTTAAGTGGAACATTAACTACCCTTCAGGCGTTACTATTGCCAGAATGACTGTTACGCCCTTTGAAAATGGAAGTGGAACGCCAGAACAAACTTTGTTCTTTATCGGCGGAACGCCCGTCGGCAACAAAAATGGCTCTCTGACTCTGAACTCAGGTTATTACCGCGTTACTCTTTATCTTTTTAATAATAATAATATGCGCAGTGTTGAACGGCGAGAAATTCTCCACATATATAAAAACATGGACAGCTCTTTTACTTACACTTTTACCGATGACCACTTTACATATCTTATTGTAACAAGCGGGTCCGACTCAGGCGCGGGAACACTTAGAAATGCCATTAGTGCCGCTCCGGCTAACAGCACGATTATCATTGATCCAGAAGTGAAAACCATCGCGCTGGGAAACGGTCTTAGCATAGACAAGAACATTTCAATAGAAGGGAATGGCGTAACCATAAAGTGGGCAAGCTCGTGGACTTCGAACTATGACAGGTTTCTGTCTGTTAATAGTTATTATAGTTCAATAGTTGAGGTTACCATTAGCCGCGTCTGGTTTAAGGACGGCAGGACAACAGGTGAAGGAGGAGCTTTCGATAATTCCTACGGCGGAAACGTAACATTGGAATCATGCATATTCAGCGGGAACCGGAGTAATAACGGCGGAGCTATCAGGAATAATGGAATTATGAGCGTCAAGGGCTGTACCTTCTACGGTAACAGAGCTGATAATGAAGGCGGGGCAATTTATAGCGGCAACTCTTTGACCCTTACAGGGAATTTGTTCTATAAGAATACCGCCTCTTCATATCCGGTGTTGCAATTTTGGAATAGCATTAGCTCAACCGGCTATAATGTGGTTGACATCGCGCTTGGAGAAAGTCCAAACCAGAGCGGGTGGTTTCCTAACGGCGATATAACCGTCAATATTCCGATGGTATCGCCGACTAGTTTTAAGCTCCTTCCCAACAGTCAGGCGGCAGACATTATAATAGAAGAATTACCCTACTGGTATCCAACAACGGATTTTTATGGCAATCCTATAAACCTGCCTGCCGCCGCTGGAGCGGTGCAGGACAGGGTGAACAACAGCGGGTATTACCTTGAATTGTCGGTGAATGACGACAGCAGAGGGACGATCAATGTAACTCCCCCGCCGGATACAGAAGGGTTTGTTCAATATCCTTATATTGTTATTGTTACGGCAAATCCGGTAAATACTGACTGCTATTTAGCATATTGGTTGGTAAACGGGGTGAAGACAGAAGACGAATCATTGGAATTAACACTGACAAGTCATACCAGAGTACAGGCAGTATTTTCAAAGAATTTTTTAGTTACTAATTTTGACGATCCCTCGAATAGCGAGACAACGTCGGGAACATTGCGCCACGCGCTGACCAACGTAATTAATGGGGACAAAGTAATCATAAATGAAACAGCAGGGCAGACAACCATCACGCTGACAAGAGGTCTTAGTTTAAGCAAAAGTATTAATATAGAGGGTAACGGCGTAATTATAACGCGGGCAAGCTCATGGCAGAATGACAGGTTCCTGAATATCAGCGATAGTACGGTAACCATCAGCCGTGTTTGGTTCAAGGACGGCAGGACAACAGGTCACGGAGCGGCTGTCTATAATTACTACGGAAACGTAACACTGGAATCCTGCATATTCAGCGGGAACCAGAGTTCTGATAATGGCGGCGCTATATACAATTACGGAACCATGAAAGTCAAGGGCTGCACCTTCTACGGTAACAGAGCTGAAAATAACGGTGGGGCAATTTATACAAGTAACGGCACTTTGACTCTTACAGGAAACCTGTTCTACGGGAACACTGCCTATTCATATCCGGCGGTTGGGTATTATATCATAACATCAGCAGGTTACAACTTGGTTGACGTTCCTCTGGGAAATGATTCAACGAATAGCGGTTGGACAGCGGGAACTGGAGACATATATATTACCACCTTCCCCATATCCGGAAAAACATTTAAGCTCCTTCCAAGCAGTGAGGCGGCAGGTGTTATAACCTCTCTGCTAACAGATTATCCAACAACGGATTTTTACGGCAATCTTATCGAACTACCTGCCGCCGCTGGAGCGGTACAGGGCATTATAAGCGACAGCGGAATTTACATCGAACTGTCGGTGAACGAAAGCGGTAGGGGAAGCATTAGCGCATCACCTACACCTAGTACAACCGATGGTCTTGTTAATTCAACTACGGTTGCGATTACGGCAAATCCGGCAAGCGGGTACTATTTTGTTTACTGGCTGGTAAATGGGAAAAAGAGTGAAGTCACATTATCGCAGTTGACACTGTCAGATCATGCCAGAGTACAGGCGGTATTTGGAAAAGATTTCAACGTAATTAAATTTTCAGACAATTCTGACAGTGAGTCAGATTCCGGAACATTGCGCCACGCGCTGACCAACGCGATTGACGGGGATAAAATTATCATGTCAAAAACATTGGTAGAAATGACAAGCCTCGTGCTAACAAGAGGTCTTAGCGTAAGCAAGAGTATTACCATAGAAGGGAATGGCGTAACCATAACGCGGGGGAACTCATGGACTTCGAATGATGATAGATTTCTGTCTATCAGAGGTAGTACAGTAACCATCAGCCACGTCTGGTTCAAGGATGGCAGGACAACAGCTAATGGAGCGGCTGTCAGTAATGACAACGGAAATGTAACGCTGGAATCCTGCATATTCAGTGGGAACCAGAGTAATAATGGTGGCGCTATATACAACCGTTACGGAAGCATGAATGTTAAAGGCTGCACCTTCTACGGTAACAGTGCTGTTATTTGCGGCGGGGCGATTTATGGCAACGGCACTTTGGCCCTTACAGGGAACTTGTTCTACCTGAACACTGCCTCTTCATATCCGGTGTTGAATCCTGATATAACTATAACATCAACCAGTTACAACGTGGTTAACGTTCCCCTTAGTGAGATCGGCTTTTCAACTTTTGATGGAAACAAATATATTACCACCTTCCCCGTATCAGGAAAAACATTTAGGTTTATTCCCGGCGGTGGGACGGAAAACGTTATTACCACCGCTTTGCCAGCAGATTATCCAACAACGGATTTTTACGGCAATTCTATCAACGTACCTGCCGCCGCCGGAGCGGTACAGGGCAGTGCAAGCGATACTGGGTATTATCTTGAACTATCGGTAGATAACAGCGCCAAAGGAAGCATTAGCGCGTCACCAGCGCCTGATCCAGATGGCCTTGTTGCTTCAGGTCCGGTTACAATTACGGCAACTTCGACGCCAGGTTACGATTTGGCGTACTGGCTTGTAAATGGGAACAAACAAGAGAATACTGGTCCGTTGCTATTAACCGTTTCAAGCCATAATAACAAAGTACAGGCTGTATTTGAAAAAATATTTATCGTTAATGACTTTAACGATTACTCTAACGGCGAGGGGACAGAAGGGACTTTACGCCACGCCCTAGCTTACGCGCTGGACGGGGACAAGATTCGCATGGAGGGAGTAAATCCAGGCGTAACAATCATCGCGTTGAGAGGAAGTCTGCCCAACATAAGCCATAACATTACAATAGAGGGGAACGGCGTAACCATAACGCGGGCAAGTTCATGGTCTGGCAGGTTTCTGTATATCAGTAATAGTACAGTAACAATCAGCCGTGTCTGGTTCAAGGATGGCATGGTATCATATGATTATGGAGCGGCTATATGTAATTCCTCAGGAAACGTAACGCTGGAATCCTGTATATTCAGCGGGAACCGGAGTAACTATGGCGGCGGCGCTATATACAATTACGGAACTATGAATGTCAAGGGTTGCACCTTCTACGGTAACAGCGCTAGTAATGACGGCGGGGCGATTTATAGAAGTAGCGGCACTTTGACCCTTACAGGGAACCTGTTCTACGGGAACACCGCTCTTTCAAGTCCGGTGGTATCTAATTATTATGGAACATCAAATGGGTACAACGTGGTTGACGTTACTTTGGGACCCGATTCAAACCAGAGCGGTTGGACAGCGGGAACCGGAGACAGGCAAATTTCTGCCATCCCCGTATCAGGGAAAACATTTAAGCTCCTTCCCGGCAGTCAGGCGGCAAATGTTATAGCTACTTTGCCTATAGATTATCCAACAAAGGATTTCTACGGGGCTGATATAAACCCCGGAGCCGCCGCTGGAGCGGTACAAGGCAGTGTAAGCGATAGTGGTGGGATTTATATAGACGCGTCTGCGAATGACAGCGTGATGGGAAGCGTTAGCGTATCGCCTTCATCCGGTAACAACGACGGTCTTGTTTCAGGCCCGGTTACAATTACGGCGACACCGGCAAGCGGGTATCACTTTGCGTACTGGCTGGTAAACGGGAACTATCAAGGAAATACAAATCCATTGCAATTGAACATTCATGCCAGAGTACAGGCGGTATTTGGGAAAGAATTAACCGTCAGTAATTATATGGACATACAGGGCAGCGAGTCAGCGCAAGGAACTTTACGTAATGCCATTACCAACGCGAAGGACGGGGACAGGATCGTCATGACAAATGTAAGGCCGGGGCAGACAACCGTCACGCTGAGAAGCAGTCTTTACATAAACAGGAACATTACCATAGAAGGTAACGGCATAACCTTTAATGGCGATAGCAATATCCAAATATTGTATATCAACAGTTGTACTGTAACCATAAGCCGTGTTTGGTTCAAGGACGGCAGAACAGATGAAGGAGCAGCTGTCTATAATGACTCCGGAAATATAACGATAGAATCCTGCATATTCAGCGGAAACCAAGGTTCTAGTGGTGGCGGCGCTATAATCAATTACGGAATCATGAACGTCAAAGGCTGTACCTTCTACAATAACAGCACTGATAATAACGGTGGTGCAATTTATAATGGCAGTGGCACTTTGACCCTTACCCTTACAGGGAACCTGTTTTATGGGAACACTGCTGAAGGTGGATCTCCAGTGGTTCATGGTGACGGAACATCAAATGGATACAATGTGGTTGACTTTACTTTGGGACCCGGTTCAACGCAGAGCGGTTTTACAGCGGGAACCGGAGACACGACCTTTACAGCTTTGGGTATCAATGGAACTCCAATTAATACCGCTACCTTTGAACCAGTACAAGGTTTGAGATCGGTAATACCACCAACGCTTAGCGGTTTCCCCACTAAGGACTTTTACGGAGAAAACAGAAGCATCCCCGGAGCGCCGGGAGCAGTGAAATAAAAAAATAACAGGGACTTGCAAGGGCGTGTTCTCTCACAAGTTCAATGGATAAGGAGCGCAAATGAGCGAGGAAAAGACGGCTAAAACTCAAACCGATAAAATATCGCGGCCAATAGGGGCGAAGCTTATCACTATTATTACGATACTGCTTTTATTTTCGCTGGGGGCGATTACCGTCCTTGTGTCGGTGCTGGTATCAAATGACGTGCGCGTGACAGCCGAGGATAACAACTTCACGGCAAACAGAAGGTCAGCCTCGGAAGCGGAAACTTTTCTTGTCATGGTTAGGAGCAACGCCCTTGTCCTTTTGGACACCCTTAACGCGTTGGGCAGAACGTCCCCTGTGGCGAACCTTGCCGCCGGTTTCTTCTTTGAGCGCAACCAGGACTTTGCATTTATCGGCATCGGTCAAAAAAAGGCAGGCGGCTTTACGCTGACGCGCAGCCTTATTAACGAAAGATTTTTCTTTTCCAACGAACTGGATACAAGCGTAATAGGCAATTTTATCGCCGTGGAAGAAGACGCTCTTGAACGCTGCGGCATGGGCGAAACCTTGTTACTGAACGCGGCGCCCGTCTTTGGCATACCCGCGCTTGTCCTTGCATTCCCGTGGCAGGAAGCCGGAGAACAGGAAATCGCGCTTGTGTTTGTCTCGTCCAACACCGTTACCGAAAACTTTGGCGGCGGGGCGAATATCTCCTATATGATAAATGACGCGGGGGACTACCTTATACACGCGGATTACGATTTGATCAAAGCGGGGGCAAACGCCGCGTCTTCGCCCTTTGTCGCGATGACGCTGGAAAGCGCGGACCAGGGCCGTCAGACTCTGTACATCGATACGGACGGCAAAAAATATTTTGGGGCGTTCCGAAAAATCTCACTTGCAAACGCCGCCGTGATCACTACAATTCCTTATGACGTGGTTTTTGAAGGAGTGGCGGCAACCACGCGGCGCAACTTGTATTTGACGGGAGCGGTGCTTTTTATCGCTATTCTGTTCGTGTGGTTCTTCAGTAAAACAGTCAGCGTCCCGCTCAAGTCTCTTGCGGCGGCGGCGCGTCAGATTGAAGGCGGCGATTTTGATTTGCACTTGACGGCAAAAACAAAAGACGAAGTCGGCTTCCTTACCAAAAGCTTCCAACGGATGAGCGGCGCGTTGAATATCTTTGGACGGTTTACCAATAAGGAAATCGCTGTCCGCGCCATGAAAGGCGAGATAAAGCCGGGAGGCCTGCCAAAGCACGCGACAATTTTCTTTTCTGACATACGCGGCTTTACAGAAAAAAGCGAAAACTTTACCAAAGCTTTCGGGAATGAGGCTTCCGACAAAATTGTCCACTGGCTCAACGAATACTTTACCCGCATGGTTGAATGTGTTGAAAAAACGCACGGAGTCGTAGATAAGTTTATCGGTGACGCGGTTATGGCGCATTGGGGAACCGCATACACTACGGGCAATCCAAAAGAAGACGCATATAGCTGCGTTGTTTCAGCTTTGATGATGCGCAAGGCCCTTTATGAGATGAACAAAAACCGTACAGCGGATGATCCCGCTAACCCGCCGATACGCATCGGTTGCGGGATAAATTCAGGCGTAGTAACCGCGGGGCAGTTGGGCAGCGAACAGCGCATGGAATACACGGTTATCGGCGATCCTGTCAATCTTGCAAGCCGTACCGAAGCGCTAAACAAACCGCTGGGAACTGACATTCTGATAACTGAAGACACATGGAAACTGTGCGGAGAACGTTTCATTACTGAGGAAATGCCGCCTATTAAAGTTAAAGGAAAAGAAAAACCAGTGCGGATGTTCGCCGTGGTTAATCCTATAAACTCAAAAGCCCAGCGGACTCTGGCGGATGTCAGAAAACTTTTGGGCATTGAAGCGCCGGATATTTCTAAAGTTGACACTAACGCGGAAGAAAAGAAATACAAGATAGGGGAAAAGGCATGAAGGCCAAGTCATCTTTTTTCTTTGACGCGCTGACATCCGTCTTGTGTGCCGCGGGATTTTGCCTGTGTTTTTTATTTTTCTGGAAAGACCTTAACGCGGCCTTTTCCAGAACAGGAGAGCAGCCTGTGGGAATCATAACCTTCCGGTACAACACGGCGCAGAGGCGTTTTATCGACAGGGTATTATGGGACAGGCTTCGCAATGACTCGCCGGTGTACAACGGGGATGTTATACGCACCGCCGATTTGTCAGAAGCGACTATTACTTTCTCAGGCGGCGATATTGTTGATTTAACATCAAACACTTTGATACAGATATTCGCGGATAAAGACGCGTCACGAATTGATTTTTCAGGCGGTGAAATCAGCGTCAACGCTTCATCCGCAATGGTTATCGCGTCAGGAAATAAACTCCTTACCGTAGACGCGGGAGCGGTCTTGCAGGCATCCGCGTTAAAAAACGGCGCGTTTGATATTGCCGTCAGTGAAGGAACCGCCGTTCTGGAAAATTCTGATCGTAAAAAGGCAAAAGCGCAGGGTACGGCGGAATCACGCGTAATAGCGGCGGGAGACTCGCTGCTTTTAAACGCGGAGGGGGAAGCTCAGGCCGTTCCGCGCGCGACTGCGGTTTTTCCGCCTCCAGGAGCGCGTTTTTTAAGCCAGACCAATGAAGGGCTTAACTTGGAATTTTCATGGAATAAAATAAATTATCAGCCTGACGGACTTACGCGGCTTGAGGTCGCGCGGGACAGAAGTTTTAACCGCACATTATTTGCCGGAAATTCAAGTGACAGCCGGATCAGCCTGACTCTTCCCGAAGGAACATGGTTTTGGCGGCTTTATCCGCTGTCGGAGGGCGCGTCTGAAATTCCATATTCAAAAATTACAGTCGTTTCAAACCCGATTCCCTCTCTAATAAGCCCGCAGGAAGGACAGGTGTTCAGTTACCGCAACCGTCTGCCCTCTTTACGCTTTCAATGGACTTCATCTCAGTCGGCTTCATCATATATTCTGGAAGTGGCGGATAATCCCTCCTTGCAAAATCCCGCGTTAAACATCACTGTGCGTTCCGGAACAGGGGATCAGCTTTCCTTTATTTCTTCAGCGCTTGGAGACGGAACATGGTACTGGAAGGTTACTCCGGTGTACAGCCGTGACTTTTCGGGAAATCCATCCGTCTCACGGACAGGCTCTTTTGCCATTAAACGCGGCGCGGAATTGTCCGCTCCCGTACTGACAGCCCCGGCTGACGAAGCAGTCTTTAACATAGAAACAGGCAGACGGGACATTCTTTTCTCGTGGAAAAAAGAAAACGAAGCCGCTTCTTATACTTTGACTATTTCTGCTAACAAGGATATGAGTTCGCCCATTATCGTAAAAACTACCGCCGATACGTTTTACCGCTACGGCGCGGATGAAACCTCCATTACTTCAGGAACATGGTACTGGACAGTCCGGCAGACTGACTCCAACGGGGATGCATCCCCAACCTCGCAACCGAGGTCTTTCACCGCCCTGCGCGGCGAAATCATCCAAAGCCCTATTTTCCCGCCTGACAATTACGTGGTGGCGGATAATCTTTTGCCCAACACGCGCTTTACATGGAAAACTAACCTTACGGACACGTACTTCCAAATTTCAAATAACGCTGATTTTACCTCAGTCATAATTGATGAATCCGCTCCCGGCGACGCTTATACCGTTTATTCGCTTAAAGCGGGAGTTTATTATTGGCGCATAACCGGCGGCCCTGATACGCAGCGTCTTTATAGCAAGCATAACCGATTTACCGTGGTAGAATCATTGCCGCCGCCGGAACTGAGTCAGCCTAAAAGCGGCGCTCTTACGGCGCAGAGCGGAAAGATAACTATTAGGGAGGGGCAGCCAGTAGATTTCAGTTGGAAGTCGTCTGACGCTGATTATTATACCTTTAAATTGTACCGGAGCGGCAGCGCGAATCCTGTCATGGAAACGACAGTCTTCGACACGAAGCTTGACGTAAACATGGACGCTCTAGGTGAAGGTTCATATACATGGACGGTACAAGGCTTTGCGCGGGAAAAATCCTCAAGTTCACGGCGTACCGGCCTTGCTTCCACAGGCTCAATAAATATAAGGCATCTTCGTCCGGCAATTCTTGAGTTTCCGCGCTACGGATGGGAGTATTCAGGCATTGACGCGTCACGCAAGCCGGGCGCGGTACGCTGGTCTTCACGGGAAACTCCCGTCAATGTTCGGTTTGTCATAGCCACGGATGAGCGCATGACGAATATCATCTATATGCAGGCCAATGTCCCAAGGGAAGTTCCTTTGCCGCGTTTAAGCGCTGGAAACTACTATTGGACAATTCAAGCTGAAACCGTGGACGGCTATGATATTTCCGCAGCCGCGCCGTTCCGTTTCCGGGTGCTGCCCATTCCGTTGCTGCCCGTTCCCCAAAACCGGCTTCCCGTCAATTCAACCATGATTGGCGCCGAACAGATAATGGCGTCAAGGAAAGTCGCTTTTTCATGGGACGCGACACAGGGAGCTAACGGCTACATACTGACGATCTTTCAAGGATCGGGCGTTACGCGAAAAACTGTGTTACAAACGCCGGTAATTAATGAAAACGCTTACGCCGTGGACGATATACAGCTTTTGGGTCGGGGTGAGTTTTTATGGCAAGTAGAGGCTGTGTATGTTATGGATGATGATTTTATTGAACAGCGCGGACGAGTGCAGGAAAATAAGTTTACTGTCAATATTCCCGTCCCTTCACAGGTAAATACTATGAACTCAGGTGTTCTTTATGGCAAATAAAATACGGTTTCTTATTACTGCAATACTGCTCATCGGCCTTTGCCTGCCGTTTGCCTTCGGACAGTCCAATGAAAGCTCCAGCGATGAGGATGAAACCGAACAACAGAACTATTATATCGACCGTAACGAAAACGATTCCCGTTTTATCCAACGGCTTATTTGGACTGCGGCCGATTATGTTTTCCGCTATGAAGTAATCGTTGAAAAACAAGACGATGACGGAAATTACAACGAAGTGGAACGGGTCAGCGTCAAGCAAAATTTTGCCGAAGTCTCGCTTACCGCCGGTAAGTACCGTTACCGTGTCGATATTTATGATCTCGTTAATAATTACGCTTCCTCCTCCGATTGGCATGATTTTGAAATAATCCGCGCCCTCCAACCGGAATTGACAAATTTTAATCCGCGCTTTTTTTATCTTGACGAGGACAATGTTTGGGAGATTAACCTTCAAGGGCAAAACCTGCTTCCCAATTCGGAGATTTACCTTGTACAGAACGGCTCGAAAATCAGACCGCAGAGGCATATTGCCAACGGAGATTCCGCCCGCCTTGTTTTTTCCGGCAGATCCCTTGTTATCGGCGAATACTCCATATATGTTAAAAACCCGGGCGGTCTTGACGTACAGTTAGGACCGTTTGTAATAACAAACAAAAAACCTTTTGACCTGAATATCTCTCTGGGGTACGCTCCTTTCGTTCCTCTATACGGATACATTTTTAAAGATTCCGATAATTTTGAAGCCCCGTTTATTGATAGCTTCTACCCGCAAAGCGCTACTTTTAAAATTAGTTACATCCCTATAAAACATGTATGGGGATATTTGGGAGCGGAGATTTCCGGCGCTTTATCGTTCTTCAGGAATGAAAGAAAAATTTACTCGACACAGGCGTTTTTCTTAAATACCCACCTTAGCGTTTTATATCAAAAATATTTTTTCAAAAAAGCCTTCGCGGTTAACGTCAATCTGGGAGCTGGTTTCTCAACGCTGCTTGATTTCTATTATAAATACTCCAGCGGTTATCAAGGGGAATCCATTATCAATATTATTCCTTCAATTACATTTGATCTTTCTTTTTTGGTATTTGTCTTTAATCCTTTTTACATAAGGATTGGAGTTGATTTCATTCACGCCTTCACTTCGGACAATCCTATGCCTGGTTTTATAATTCCCTTCGTAGTGGCGGGAATACAATTATAGCGTTAATTTTGTAACTATTAATTCATTCGATTATTTGATATTATAAAAGGATAAATTCTTAAATCACAGGAGTCATTATGAACTTAATTCAAAAACTCTCTTCCAAGAACCTATTAGTATTCAATTTGGTGCTTATTGGCGCCATTTTTGGCTTTTCTTTGGCATTTTTGTCATTTTCTTGCTCTACGCCGGGAACGCGCGCGCGGGCGCAGGAAAGCAAGGTAGTTATCCCCGAAGACGCCCTTGCCGTGGCTGAGGCGTTGCAGACTACTTTTCACGCGGTATCGGAAAAAATGCTGCCTTCGGTTGTCGAGTTAAAAACCGTCTCCGTCAGACGGCAACAGGCTCCAAGTTTTAACGGAATCCCCTGGGAATTTTTCTTTGGGCCGCGCGACAGGGAACAAAACGACAGGGAACGCGAGTACCGCTCCCAAGGATTAGGCTCGGGAATAATTGTGCGGCAGAAGGACGGAGTCTACTACGCTCTTACAAACAACCATGTCGTTGATGAAGCGAATGAAATCACAGTTGCCGTAAGGGATGGTAGGGAATATACCGCGCAGCTTGTCGGCAAGGATGAGCGTAAAGATTTAGCGCTGGTTTCTTTCAAAACAAACGATTACTATCCGCTTGCGGCATTGGGCGATTCCGACACCGTCGTGGTCGGAGATTGGGCGATCGCGATGGGCAACCCGCTTGGGGAACAATTTTCATTTTCTGTAACAATGGGAATCGTAAGCGCGGTCGGACGCACAGGAGGGCCGGGCGGCAATATCAATGATTTTATACAAACAGACGCGCCTATTAATCAGGGAAATTCAGGCGGGCCCCTTGTAAACATCAGGGGTGAAGTAATCGGCATCAACACATGGATCGCAAGCAACCAGTCAGGCGGCGGCAATGTCGGGCTTGGTTTTGCCATTCCGATAAACAACGTTAAACGCTCTATTGATGAATTTATCGAAACCGGTACCACAAAATACGGCTGGCTTGGCGTTTCGTTAATAGAAGCAGGCAAAGAAACAATAACAGGACTCGGTCTTGAAAACAAACGCGGCGCTCTTGCCGCTCAAGTGTTCCTCGGCTCCCCTGCCGACAAAGGCGGCATAAAACCCGGAGACTTTATTACCCATGTCAACGGCAAGGAAGCCAGAGGCGTTCAGCAGCTTCAGATGATTGTCGGCGATTTAAGGCCTGGCGATAACGCGACATTTACAGTTATCCGGGACAAGCAGACAAAAGAAATAAAAGTACGCATAGAAACCCGCACGGAGCAAGTTGCTTCAGATAACAAAAAACTTTGGCCCGGCGTTACTGTTGTCCCGCTGAACGATCAAATCAGGCAGACTATGGAACTTGACAAGGACGCGAAAGGTTTATTGGCGGCGCAGGTTATCTCAGGAAGCCCCGCCGATATTATCGGCATAAAGCAAGGCGACAGAATAACGGCGGTAAACGGCGTAACAGTAAATGACATAGCCGCGTTCTACAAAGTATTACGCGAAAACACAAACACCGAACTCTGGTTTGGAATGATCAGAAACGACACCACGCTGGAATCGTTGAAGTTTAAACGCTAGGGGTTCACACGAAGAGGTTCTCACAAAGATCACGAAGGAACAAAGATCACAAAGGGGATCAGGGGGTTATTGTCCGAGGGCTATGCGTGAAGTTCACGATAAGATAACGGACAAAAACCCCTGATCTCTTCTTCGTGCTCTTCTCTTCCTTTGTGTTCTTTGTGTGAGATCTTGGGACATAATGTGCTAAATGTCCACTTTAAAGACTGGGCGTTTTGTGCGGCTTTGATCATAATTGAAGATGTCAGCGTTAAAGCGCCTCTCGGCTTCAAGGGTTGAAGGTGGTCCGTGTCCGGGAAGCACGGTATAATCGCCGGGGAGTGAAAGAACACGGCTACGCAGTTTGTTCATCTGCGTAGCCATTCCGTAAGCGCTTGCCGTGCTTCCCACAAGACCTGCCGTAAGCACGTCGCCCGTGAAAAGCAGGTCTCCGATTTTATAAACAACAGAATCGGAAGAATGTCCTGGGATTGAAATAATCTCGACGGTAAAACCGCCGATAACAAGTTTATCGCCGTCTTTTACCCTTGTCGTTTTATGTTCCATAATATTTTGATTTAATGCGATTACTCCCGTGTTATAAATCCGGGTTAAAGTTCGCAGTCCCTGCACATGGTTTAAATGATCGTGCGTTATCAACACGCCTTTAAGGCTAAAATTATTATTCTCTATCGTTTCAAGCGTAACTCTTTCCATGCTTCCCGGATCGACAATAATCGCGGCGTTCTGCTGGCCCTTAGCGGCGTTTTCCATTCCAAGAATGTAACAGTTGCTGAAACCATATGAACAGTAGTGAAAAAATAATTTCATTGTTCTTCCATTTCAAATACGGCTTCCACCGTGTTTGATAATTTAAATGTAACGTCTTTTTGCTTTGCGCTCGCAAAATGCACCCGCTTTAAATTGCAGTTTGCAAAAGAGGTGTTCACCAAATCGGCGCCGATAAACCTGCTGTTGTACAAATTTGAATTAACAAACGTCACGTCGTTAATTGGAGCGCCTTCAAAATTAACATGCACAAGTTCAACGCCGTCAAACTTGCATTTCTGAAAACTGGCTCCGGCAAATGAAACAAATTGAATGTCGGCTCTTGAAAAATCACAGTCAATAAACTCGCCAAAGTCAAAAAAATCCATTCTGCATTTAACGTCTGAAAAATTACAATTTATGAACGTAGTCTCCTTAAAGTTACAGCCGTAAAAATGATGATTTGAAAAATCGGCATTTTCAAAACGCATCCCCGATACTACAAGGTCTTTTATCGTCATATTCTCTTCGATGTAAGCGCAAATACGGTTGTATTCCTGTTCAGGATTCGCCTGATGAAGAAAACAAAGATTATAACCTGTAATTGCCGGCCTCCCGCAGCCAGCGGCGCATGGATTTACTGTAAACATGCGTTAATTATAAACTATTTTCATCTTTACAACCAGTCTTATAATAGTTAAAATAGTAATATGTGCTGGTACTGCGGTGAAGCTATTACCGATCCCGAGCCAATCGGGCGTTCTCTGCGTTGTGTAACTTGCGGTAAAGATATGCGCTCATGCAAAAATTGCCGTTTTTTTCTTCCCGGCTCTCGCGGCGACTGCCGTGAAACAAGCGCCGAGCCTCAATCTGACAAAGAACGCGCAAACTTTTGCGATTGGTTTTCACTCGATCAGAAGTACCGCGTTAAAAGCCCGGGACAAAAAAATGAAAAAGCCGGCGCTTTCAATTCTGCCAATAAATTGGCATTTGATAATTTATTTAAGTAATTATGGATAAAAGAGCGGTATTATTTATAGATTCAGGCATTGGCGGATTCCCTTATTGCAGCGACTTTATAAAGCGCAATCCTTGGGAAAAAGTCTGCTATCTTGCTGACAGGGAAAATTTTCCCTATGGACAGCGCAATAAAGAAGATTTGGCCTCAATTTTAATTTCATTAACAGAAAAACTTTTAATGAAAATTGACCCAAAAATAATCGTACTGGCCTGCAATACCGCGTCAATTTCCGCTCTTGACTCGCTAAGGCGCCGTTTTTCACAAGTCCCTTTTGTAGGAACCGTCCCAGCGATAAAACCAGCGGCTATCGCCACTAAATGCGGAAAGGTCGGCGTCCTGGGCACTTCGCGGACAATTGAGGATCCGTACAATCAAAATCTTGCGGATGAATGCGGGAAAAAATGCGAAATCATAGGCATTGCCGCGACGGATTTGGTTGAATTTGTTGAAGAGCGTTTTGACTCTGCGGATGAAAATGAAAAAAAGCAAATCGTAAAAAAATATATTGATCTTTTTCGCGCGAAAGAAGTTGACGCCCTTGTTCTTGGCTGCACTCATTTTTTATTTCTTCTTAACGAATTCCAAAGTGAAGCTGCGCCATTTATAAAAATCTTTAATTCAATTGACGGAGTAACAAAACGCATAGAATACCTGCTCGATGAAAATTCAGGCGCGTTAAGAACAGATAACAACAATCATCATGTTAACCGGTTAATATTAACAGGAACAGATACGGCAGACGCATCATGGCAGAACCGCGCAAAAACATTGGGTTTTGATCTTTGTTTTTTAAGCAAATTATGAAAAGCAAAACAGAAATTTTAAAAGGACTTGTTATTCGCGGATCGCGTAACATCATAACGGCGCGTGTTGATACGGAAAACGGCGCTAAAGAAATTGAATGTAGAATAAAAGGAAAAGTTTTAAAAGGCGGCGATGATTTTTATAACCCGATTGCTCCCGGAGACTGGGTTGTAATAGAGCGCGAAAATGATTCTGATACGGCGATGATTCTTTCTGTGGAAGAAAGGCGCAATTACTTCAGCCGCTTTAACCAAAAAGGCTCCGCCAGCCAGCTTTTGGCGGCAAATGTCGATCTTGTGCTTTGCATATGCACTCCAACCTCCCCCCCATTTAGACCTCGTTTTCTTGACAGACTAGTTTTACAGGCTGACATTGCGGGGATTGAAGCTATCGTTATCTGCAATAAAATAGACATTGAATATGACGACGTGGATGTTGATGAGCGGCTTGAAGAGTACAAACGCATCGGTTACAAGGTACTGCGTATTTCCGCAAAAACGGGCGAAGGTCTTGAAGAACTGCGGCGCGAAATTAGCGGAAAAATTTGCGTTCTTGCGGGGCAATCGGGAGTGGGAAAATCAAGCATTATAAACGCGCTACAGCCGGGGCTTGATATAAGAGAGGGAGAATTAAACGAAAAGTACAACAGGGGCGTTCACACGACTACAATGTCATACATGTTTCAGCTAACGGACGGAACCTGTTTTATTGACACGCCCGGCGTGCGCCGTTTTATTCCCGACAGAATAGATTCAAGCGAAGTGATAAATTATTTTCGCGAATTCGCACCGCTTGCCGGAAAATGCAGTTTTGGGCTTTCATGTTCTCACAGAACCGAGTGCGGCTGTAAAATAATGGAAGCGGTTCACGCCGGAGTTATTCACGAAGACAGATACGAAAGTTTTCTTCGCATAATTGACGATCTTGAAGGGAAAGACAATGACGATTAACAAAGAATCATTGAGGGAAAAAACCCAAACTCTGCTTGAATATCCGCGAATAATGGAAAAAGTAGCTTCAATGTCGCTCAGCGAAGAAGCGGCTTTGATAATAAAGAACTCATCGCCCATATACGATGATTCAGTTGATAAAATAAAATCTATGGTTCATGCCATTTATACGTTACTCAAAACACGCAATGACGAGCCTCGTTTAGGATTGCCAACAATAGGTTTCCTTATTCCAAAAATTGAAACGCAGGGCGCGGTTTTGGATATTGACGAAATTCTAGCCGTCGGGCTTTTTGTTGAACGCGCCAGTGAATTTACAAAATGGATTAATAAAGACAGAAACGAAGGCAAAGAACAGCCAACAGAAGGTAAAGACGCGCTTTTTTCGATACTGGACATTTTACCCGTTTGCAGTCCCGTCTCTGTAGAAATTTTTAAAATAATTGACAGAGAGGGTAATTTGCGCGATCTTCCCGCGTTACGCGCCATTAGGAAACGGATTAGCAGCCTAGAAAAAGAACTTAACAGCGCGGTTTCGCGTTATGCGTCAAGCGATGATTATAAGCGGATGCTGCAATCGCCGCTCCCGTCGCAGAGGGACGGAAGGGCCGTGCTTGCGGTAAAAGTAAATTATCGAGGGAGAATTCCCGGCATTTTGCATGAAGTGTCATCAAGCGGGCAGACAGTCTTTGTGGAGCCGCTTGACGTTGTAGAAAAAAACAATGATATTCTGCTTGAAAAACGGAATTTAGACGCGGAAATCCATAAAATTCTTCGCGAACTTACGGAAAATATTTCCATCCACGTTGTAAGTCTTAAAATGTTTCACCTAACAATTATTGAGCTTGAATGTTTAAGGGCAAAGGCAAGGTATTCCGCTGAAACTAAAGGTCATTTTGCGCTTAACACTGATACGGGGCAAAATGGCTGTCGCCTGTTATTAAAACAGGCGCGTCACCCTATGTTAAAAAAAGCAGTTCCCATAAATATAGAAATGGGCACTACTATCCGCACATTGATCATCACTGGCCCCAACACGGGAGGGAAAACTGTCGCGCTTAAAACGCTCGGTCTTTTTGCCATGATGAATCAGAGCGCCCTTGCCCTTCCGCTTGACGAGGAAAGCATACTTCCCGTATTTGACGGAATATACGCCGACATTGGCGATGAGCAGTCTATCAATCAGTCTCTTTCAACTTTTTCCGCCCATATTACAAATATTTCGGGTATAACGGCTCACGCGACTGAAAAATCTCTTATTCTTCTTGACGAACTCGGCTCAGGAACTGATCCGCAGGAAGGCGGCGCAATCGCTATGGCGGTTCTTGATTACCTGATAGAAAAAAACGCGAGGATGATCATTACGACTCACCACGGAATTTTAAAACACTACGGCTATACAAGAGCGGGCGTAGAAAACGCTTCCGTGGAATTTGACGCGCATACATTATCGCCCACATATAAAATTATTAACGGACTGCCCGGTGAAAGCAGGGCGCTTGATATTGCGTCAGCTAACGGTCTTAATCCTGAAATTGTATCTAAAGCGAGAAGTTACATAGACGAAGAAAAGTCCGATGTCTCCCAGATGATAAAAAGTCTTGAACAAAAACAAAGGGAACTTGCCGGTCTTGAAAAAAAGAGTACTATAGAGCAAAACAAATTAACGGAAGAAAAAAGAAGAGCCGATTTAAAAGAATTGCAATTACGTCAGAAAGAAGCGGAATTAAAACGCGAGTCGGTAGGGAAACTCCAGCAGTTCTTAAGTGAAAGCAGAAAAACTCTTGAAAATCTTGTTCGCGAGTTAAAAGAAGGCGAGGTTGACCGCGAAAAAACGCTTAAAGTAAAAGATTTTTTAAATGAGCTTTCGCGTAACGCGGAAACAGAGAGCGAAACGCTTGAAGCCGAAGAACGCGCTATCAAAAAATTAACCAAAGAAAAGCGCTACGGCTCTCCCAACGGTTCTACCTACTCCTCCGCCGCGAGCGCCGACTCTGATGTTGCCGATAACTCCGCCTTTGCCCCCGGCATGGAAGTTTTCGCCGGCCCATCAAAACAGCGCGGTGTAATTATTCGCGCGGACAAAAAAAGTTCGCGCTCATCACAGGACGCGGACTTTTCATGGCTTGTAAAAATAGGTTCGCTAAAAATAAGTTTCCCCGAAAGCGAGCTAATGCCCGCTGATCCCGCAAAACAGGCCGCGAAAACTGCCGGTAAAAAAACCGCGTTTAAATCATGGGAAGCTGAGTATGGCGCGTCTACGCAAGCCTCTTATGAAATAATGATTCGCGGTATGCGTTTTGAAGACGCTATGGAAGCCGTCCGCAAACAAGTAGACGCGGCTGTACTTTTCGGCATGAAAAATTTCGCTATTATTCATGGCAAAGGATACGGTATCCTGCGGCAAGGGGTACACGACTATCTAAGAAACCACCCCGCAGTAGCCGATTTTTATTTTTCACGCCCCGAGATGGGCGGCTTCGGACGCACTGAGGTAGTGCTTAAATAAAGAAGGATGAAATGATTTTGTCGAAATATTTTTGTAGGGAATATTATTTAAAAGCAATACTGTGCGTCACAGGCGTTTTTATTATAGGAATTGGCGTTGGTTTTATGCGCTACGCTAATTTTGGAATTGATCCTTATATGTGTTTCATGAATGGGTTGTATCTTGCGGTATTTAAAAAACTTGGTCTTACTTTTGGGGCTACATTTGCCATATCCAGTTTTTTATTGATAGTAATTGTTATAATTTTTGATCGATCTAAAATTGGTTTGGGAACTATCGCGGCCATAACGCTTACCGGTTATGTGTCTGATTTAGGAGTTTTTTTATGCGATTTAATATTGATTGAAGGAATAGCGTTTTTTTGTTTACGCGTCGGCATGATGGTTTTTGGAATTTTATTTGTAGCTATAGGTTCAGGAATGTATTTCAATACCAATGTAGGCGTTTCACCTTATGACGGCATTGGCCTTATCATTACGGAAAAAATCGGAAAACAAAATATATATCGTTGGATTAGAATTGGAACGGATTTGATCTGTGTCAGCATAGGATTCATGTTAGGAAATATGCCCGGAGTGGGAACTGTTATTATGGCGTTTTTTACCGGTCCTTTATTCGCGTTCTTTCGTAATAAAATATTAGTATTGGGTAAAAATCTGAAAATTATTACATGGTAATTTTTCAGTCCACCAACGGTTCGTCACTGTCCATTAAATCAGGGATCGTATAAACAAGGCTTCCCGATTGGCGCACCCGCAGTTCGGCAAATCCTTTGGTAACCATCGCGTCAAGGTCTTTTTTTGCCTCGTCAATGGAAATATGTGCGGATAACGCCAGTTCGCTCGCCGTTAGAATGCCCTTATTTGCCTTTGCCAGTTTTAGTATCGCGTGTTCTACACTTTCTTTATCGTTGATAATATGCATTTTACCGTCGTCTACATTACGCCAGCGTTTGTTTTCAACTTTACGTCTTAAAGATTCGTCTATAATAGCCTGACGGATATTGGCTTCCCTTACCTGTGACGGCAAGGTAAAAAAATCGAAGATAGAACCAATCATGCCAAGTCCGCCCGTAAACATCCACAGAAGTCCAGTGCCGATTTTTCCAAGATAAAAACGGTGAAACCCTAACGCGCCAAACCCGGACAGAAAAAAGAGAATATACGCTATTAAGGTACTGTACATATTTACAGATTACAACAAAAAACTTTTATCGTCAATTACTTGATATATCATAAGGCTGCCCGACGGCTCTGGGCGCATGTTCTTTTCCCGAAAAAATAACAAGCGTAAGCAAAGTGATTAAATACGGCAGCATATTAAATATTTCCGAAGGCATAAAATCAAGGCTTCTTATGTTAAAAATATTTACCGCCAAACTTGATGAAAACCCAAACAAAAAACTCGCGCCCAAAACGCCCAATGGCAACCAACGCCCAAAAGAGACCGCCGCAAGAGCGATAAACCCTTTTCCGTTAATTACGTTCACTGTAAATTGAATATCCTGCGTAAGAACGACGCATGCTCCCGCAAGCCCCGCAAGAAGCCCCGAAATGACAATCGCTATATAGCGTATCTTTATAACATTTACTCCGGCGGCGGCAAGCGCCTGAGGATGTTCCCCCGCTGCCCGCAGGCGAAGACCGGCAGGGCGTTTGTAAAGCACAAACCACGAAGCCGCCAAAATAGCAAGCGCGATCCACAGAGTAGGATAAATTTTAAAAATGCCGAGTTGCATTCCGTTCATGTAACTCATACTGCGATCCATGCGGAATAACAATTGGCAGACAAATACATTAACCCCGTTTGAAAGAAGATTAATTCCCGTACCTGAAACAACCTGATCCGCTTTTAGCGTAACAGATGCAAACGCATGAATAAGCGAAAAAAGCCCCCCCGATAAAGCGGCAAAAAAAAACGCCACAGGAATAGAGAACCCTATTTTTGTTTCCAAAAGCACATGCGTAACTGCGGCAGTCATCGCCCCAAAAGACATAAGCCCCTCAAGCGCGATATTTACAACGCCCGCCCGCTCGCAGATCATGCCTCCAATGGCGGCAATTAATATTGGAGAAACAATCATCAGGGTAGATGTTATCATGTTTTTCTGCTTACCGAATAAAATTTGTCAAAGTCAATGTCCATCAATTCAAGCGCGTTCTGTATCACCACATCGTAATGCGGACTGCCGTTAAAAGCTATTACTTTCATAAGTTAGAGTATTACACAGTTCAAGCAGTGACGCAAGCAGCGGCGCATATAGCAGCGCATATAGCAGCGCAAACAGCGGTTGTGATGATCGACGATACCTATCTCCCTTGCTCACATCTTTTCTTTTTACAAGAAAACTGGTACTATGATCTCGGCTGGAGGAATCATGGGAGCGTTACCGAAAGAAAAATGTCCTTTTACCTACGCGGATTACAAGGAATGGGAGCTTGCCGAGGGTGAGCGTTATGAGGTTATCTACGGCGAAACCTATGCCATGGCCGCGCCGAATACACGGCATCAGGAAATTCTTGGGGCCATATTTAGCCAGTTTTATAACTATTTACAAGGAAAACCATGCAGGGTGTATCCCGCTCCCTTTGACGTGCGGCTTTTTTACAAGAAAGATGAAAGCGATGATACCGTGGTTCAGCCTGACATAACCGTTATCTGCGATGAAAAGAAACGCGGGTACGAAGGCTGCCGAGGCGCTCCCGATCTTGTCATTGAAATTTTATCGCCCTCAAATACGGCAATCGAAATGGAACGAAAACTCAAGTTATATCAAGACGCGGGGATTCGGGAATACTGGATTGTAGACCCCGAAAACAACGGGGTTACTGTGTATCGGTTCCAGGAAGGGGCTATTTTCCATACCTATAAAAGCGCCGATAAAATCCCAGTAGCTATTTTCCCCGATCTGAATATAACGCTGGAACAGGTGTTCGCCGAGTCGTTTGTAATGATGGACTGAGGCAGTGAGAAGTGAATAGTGAGTAGTGAGCAGTGAGTAGTGAACAGTGACATAATGAGCGAAGTTAGCAAGCATAGCGACTTGCCAAAAAGCCACGCCCACAAACAACGAAATTGCTCATTGAAACAACAACCCCACTCCCCATTCCCCCCTTTGTGATCTTCGTGAGAAATCTTTGCAAATAAATCCTACTTCTTCCTTCTAAAAACCCTATAGTTAATATTCGGGAAAATATTGTGCCTTCGTTCCAGATTGGTTAGCCACTCCGTGCTGATGTAATTGCTGCCGAGGGCTTCGTAAATTGTTGTAAAGTTGCGAAGGGCGTTCCCTGCTTGATTACATGCGTATTCGGTTGAATCTTGCCTGAATAAAAGAGAGGGCCAGTCGGAAGATTGGGCAAGCAGTATTTCACGCGCTGCCTGATTTAGCGCCCGCTCTTTAAGGCCTGTGTCATCGGGAAAACGTTCAGCCAGTTCAGTCATACGCTCCATGGAACGCGCAAGATGGCGGTAAATCCAGTCATTAGATACGTCAAGCCATGTTTCGGCATAACCGTTTACACCGCTTGAGGAAAACTCCGGAGAGACAACCTGAAGAGAGGACAGGTTCTGCTTGAATATATATTCGCTGGGAAAGACAAATTTTAAATCTTTATAATCGCAGGCTGTGCGGAAAAGCGTTTCGATAAATTCAAAGCCTTCGTGCCAGAGATTTCCAAAATAGCCGGCGTTATGCGCGCACAGGCTTAACGGGGCTTCTTCCATGTATTTTGACGCTTCTTCAAGGCGGGCTACTGTGTCGCGTATAAATGTTTTTGCCTGTTCAGCCGCGTGATTGCAAGCAATCTGAGGGTTATAATTGCCATTGCCGTTAATGCGCGACCAGTACTTGTATCCCGTCCTATGCCGTTCTCCTTCGGCGCTTAAAAACGCGCTTACCGCTTCAGGGGGCAGTTCATAACCGGCGTCCCTGTCATTGTTACGGTATATTTCATCCGCGGCAATTTTTTCTATTTCACGGGCTGCATACAGATCCCTCGCAAGGACAAACGTGCCGTTAGGTGTTTTTACGGGGAAGAAAGTTCCTTTGCTTGGAGACGGAACCCCGAATAAAAGACCGTGGCTGTCTACAACGGTATAAGAGTAATTATACGCTCTTAAATACGGTTCCAGCGCGGGAGACCATCCAAGTTCGGGCAACCAAAAACCTTGAGGGACTCCGGCAAAGTGGCGGCGGTAGCCTGAAATGGGGATTTCCATCTGCGCCTGTAAAGATTCGCTGTTATGGCTTATAAACGGTAAAAAAGCGTGAGTCGCGCAGGATGCAAGAATTTCAACCTTGCCTTTTCGCCTGTAAAAATCAAACGCTTTTAAAAGATTTTTTTCGTAGCGTTCCGTATACGCGATTCTTCTGTCTACCGTTATGTTGTAATAACGTTGGGCAAGTTTGTTTAACTCGTCGTTATTTGCAGTTCGCTCTAGTTCCTGCCTTCCGAATTCAATTTGCTTGTCGGTATAGGCCAAGTATTTTTTTTGCAAATGTTCGTCTGTTAATAAATGAATAAGAATGGGAGAGACCGCAATGGCGAGGTGAAACGGAATATGATCAATTTCCAACCGGTACAATGTTTCAAGAAGGGGAATCAATGTTTCATTAACATACTCAAAAAAACGGCTTTCTTCGCCAATCAAAGACAGATCGTCTTCTTTTTGAAATTCCCTTACAAACGGCAAGTGGGCTTCTAAAACAAGAGAGATCGCATAACGGAATTCCATTTTTACTGCCTCTTAACCGCAGATTGACGGTCAGTATTTTTTATAATTGCCAAATCCTTCGCTCCCGAAAGGCGGATTAAAGGGTTAAGGCACATATCCGCAATAATATCATTATTATACGGTTTTGGCAGGTAAAACGGTTGTGAAGCCGCGATTGTTTGCAAGTTATCGCCCCTGTTTACGCAAAGTTGAATTACATAACAATCAGGGGTATATGCCGTATGTTCTACAATACCTAAATATCTGCAGTAGTCCTCAGAGTCTATTGATACTGTAAAGGAATTTTCATTCGACTTATTTTCTTTTCCGTCCTTATCAAAAGGAATAACCCGCAGACAGTATCCGTTAAAATCGTCCGCGTTCTCATGGAATTCACGGTCGTGCTTTTTTATTTCCCAAAAAGCGAAAACCCAAAAAGGGTCCCTAATTATTACTTCGATATATGAAATATTATATTGCTTTGGCAGAATGGCTGTTTCCGAATAGGAATGATTCACTTCAATGTCATCGGCTGTTTCCGGCCTGTCAACATTGGAAACCTCCAATATTTCTTCAATGATGAAAATTCTTTCCAGCTCAGGAGGTATATCTATTCCATTAGAGTCGGCGAGTTTGATTAATTGCTCCGTACTCAAACTTTCTAACCAGTGGCGTGTTACAGGTGCCTGACAATTATCTTCCATAACTTTTTTAATTGTGAAAAAAAATCGCATTTAAGTCAACTATATTCGAAAGAGGTTCACACAAAGATCACAAAGGTACAAAGATCACAAAGAGGGAAGAGGGGTTTTTGTCCGAAGGCTATGCGTGAGCTTCACGATAAGATAACGGACATAAACCTCTGATTCCTCTTTGTGTTCTCCTCTTACTTTGTGTTCTTTGTGTGAAATTCTTCTCCATAAAAATCAAAGAAATACTCCGGTAAGGGGGCATTAATATCAATATTGATCTCGTCTTTAATGATTAGCTTAGAAGCGTGAAGGAGCAGGCGTTTTAGTCCTGCGCTTTTACGTAATTTTTTGTTGAGGGCAAAGTTGCCGTATTTATCGTCGCCTAGTATGGGGTTGCCGTGCATGGCAAGGTGGCGGCGGATTTGATGCATTCTTCCCGTGCCAAGCTCCAGTTCCAAAGCGGAGTATTCAAGATTTTCCGCCGTAAAAACGGAAGTTTTTAAAACTTTATATCTGGTTTCAGAGCTTTTTAAATTGCCGTGGATTAACAGTTTGTCGGTGATTACGCCCTTTTCATTTTTGGTGAGACCGGCGCAAATTGCGATGTACTGTTTAGTGATTTTTGAGCTGTTAAGCATGCGTGAAAAACGAGCCGCATTTTCGCGCCCTTTAGCCGTAAGCAGTACCCCCGAAGTATCCTTGTCCAGCCTGTGAACCAACAGCGGCGCAGGCTTGCGAAGCTCGGCTAGAATCGCGTCCAGAGAGGTTTTTACCCCTTTTCCGCCTTGAACGGCAAGCCCGGCAGGTTTATTAATAACCATAATATTATCATCTTCATACAAAATTTCTATGTTTTTCATTCCGATAATATTAACATGAAACGTTTCTTTATTTTACTGTTTTTCATTCCTGTTTTAAGTTTTGCGGAACCCATGTATTCGCCAACATGGGGCTTTTTTATCGATCTTCCCGAAGGTTATGAATATGTTGACGGAGACGCAAAAGACCGTTTTTCGTTCAAAGGGCCGGGCGGGGCAATGTTTGACGCCGCCGTTTATTACGGTCGTTATGAAAATCTGCATGATTTGATGAACGATGTAAACAAGAGTATCGGGAATAAAGGCGATGTCGATTATTACCGCTACAATAACAGGCAGGCGGCAATAATGGAATTGAAATTCGGCGATTATCACGGCTGGGCAATCGCGGTGGAACTTGACAAAAATAAAGGACAGCAGCCAATGCTCCTCGCTCTCGCATACGGCCTTTCCGCCGTAAAAGAACTGGAATTGTTTCACATATCGGCATTGGACTCAATCTGCCCTTCACGTGAGGAGCGCCGCTATCCCGGCCCTGTCATTGATTACAGTTATCCAAGGGGAGGACAGAAAAAGGTTGTTATTCAACCGGGCAATATTAATGTGATGGTACGCGAAAATGACGCCGAGGCCGCGCAGGTTTTTATCGAGCGTGAATTCCAGCTTCTTCAAAATTATGTTAATTCGCAAAAATGGCAGAATGCTTGGATTCGCTATTATCGATCTATTTACCGCGATTCTTATGACAGAATTGCAAACGCCGCTTCCATGATTGTCCGCAGTTGGGGCGGCCCCACTTCCGGTGGAGATGCGGAGAAAAGGGCATTCGCGCAGAGAGCTTTTACTTTAGTGCAAGGATATAAATACGAAAGAAACCCCAGAGGGAGCGATTTCATAAATCTTGTAACAGCCATTACCGAAGGCCGTGGAGACTGCGACAGCCGCGCCATGATCTGCGCGATTTTACTTTCAAAAGCCGACATGAGAGCCGCAATGATGATCTCGCGCCAATACAGCCACGCAATGGGTCTTGTCGATGTGAACGGAACAGGCGCCCGTTTTGAATCTTATGGGACAAAGTGGCTTGTCGCGGAGACTACGGCTAACGTAGACATTGGATTGATAGCGGAAGAAGTTAGCGATCCTAATTATTGGTTAGGCGTTGTTTTTGAATAGGGGAAAGAATTTACCACGAAGCGTACCTTTGGTACGTACACGAACCAAGAGAGATGTGTGTGAAATACATATATTAGCTTTAGATGAGGGCAGGGGTTAGGGGATTTTTGTCCGTTATCTTATTGTAAAGTCTACGCATAGCCTTCGTTAAGCAAAAATTGATAGTTTTTATCATTGACATTAGGGGGAGTTTAAGGTATATTTGATAAAGACTGGGTGTCGTCAGAAATGACTAGATTCAGGGAATAAGAATCTTTCCCAGCCGGTCCCGCATCCCTGTTGGTTTGTTTTTCATAAAGCAAGTCAGCAGGGTTTTTAATTTTATTTAATATATTATTTAGTTTTCTATCATGAGTTGATATGGCAGTATTTATACCTTTTTCATAGATTACTACAGATACAATTGGCTTTTTATTTTTTAAGAATGATTTAGCAAATAATTTTGCTTTTTCTCCTTTTCTATTTTCGTTTATTATAACTATAGGATCAGTCAATGTTTGATACATAGCGCTTAATAAATTTTGCCGCCCTTTTATTTTAAGTTTTTTGAATTGGTCTTTTCTTAATGCAATTTCACCTATAGGCGTAAAAACCATACTATTAGGGAAAAATCTACTGTAGTTTTCGTATGTATAGCCAACTTGTTTCATTGGTTCCGCCATTTTAACAAATTTATTTTTCAGGCGTTCTTTGAGAAATTCTAATTCTTTTTCCATGTTTTACCTCACCAAAAGTAATTTTTTTCTGAGCTTTCAAAAAGAAGGTTCACCTATATATGGCGCGAGAGTGCTGTTTTGCTTGACCGAAAATGAAAATTTTTTGAAAAAATTTCGCACAAAGAGTACAAAGAACAAAGGTGGGGTGCGGATTACGGAGTTAGGCGACTCCGGTATCAGATACTATTTTTGTGTTACTTTGCCCGAATTAACACAGATATTCTTTACAGACTTTATCCACGGCGTTTTTAAAAGCTTCGGAAGTAGAGACGTTAAGGGCTAATGTTAAATCTTTAGCAAAACGCCTCATTTTTTCGGCTTCAAGTTCATTTTGGGTGGTATTTTGAAGGTTTAGCGGCATAAACAGTTCAAATACGTTGATTTCAAGGGCATTTGCCATTTTTACTAAAGTAATCGGAGAAATCCAAGCTTTCCCTGTTTCTATTTCCGATAGAAAATTCGATGAAATATCGAGTTTTTCTGCCAATAATAATTGGTTCCAACCCCTTTTATTACGAAATTTCTTGATATTTTCGGCAAAAATAGCCCTTAATTCCTTTTCTTCCATGAAATTCTAAATTAATACATATATTTACCTTGTTATAGAAGAATTTATAAATAAACCATTGTATGTACTTGATTTTTCGCTATTAGCGAGTTATATTTCTTTTAAGAAGCCTGTATTGGCTTAAAACAAGGCTTGTGCCTTGTATCATTGGGTTTAAGCCGCCAATATAAGGCTTTTATCCAATAAATATTGCTTCTAAGGAGTGTATATGAAAAGAAAAGTTTTAGCAGAAATGGTGGTTATGGCGTTGATTTTTGGGCTAATGTTGGCAGGGTGCAATAATGACTCTGAAGACAATAACGGTAATGACATAGATTACACTAATTATGTTTCGCCAAATTTCTCAATAAAGGTCAAGAATGATACTAATAAAAAGCTTGTAGCATTTAAAAACACGCCAAGCAGTAATACTTTGATTAGTGGTATTCCTGCTGGTGGCGGGGAACATGGTTTAAAAAAAGATGCAGCTCTTTTTTCTACCACTAGTGATTTTGTATTATTTCTTGTAACTGAAGAAGATTACCTTGCAAATAAAAATAATCTTACTGTACTAGAGAATAAGCCTTTTACAAGGCTTTACGCTTTTTACAATACAAATTCGATAAACGCTAATGTTTATAGGATAAGCGGAATTTTGGGGGGTACTAAAAGAATAGTATTACAAAATGCAACTGATTATAATGTCGAATTACGGCAAAACAGCCAAGAATACGGACAAACAATTGGTTATACTACAAGACAAACATATAATACAACTTTTTATGTTGATGCTAATGATTATATGGTTTTCCCTGTATTTAGAAAATTCAACCCTACATTGGGTGAGGTAATGTCAGGATATCCTGTGTTTCTGGAAGAAGGCCCCTTGAAAGGTAAAGCATGGTTTACGGAATTCAGTTTATTTTCAACAGATGAAGTAACTATCAATGCATTAGATTTTGTTACAGGGATTAAGGTTCAAGCTGGCGCTGCTTTCTTGATAGTGCAAAACAATAGTGGAGTTGGAATTGGACTGTGGGACGGATTAACTCGACAAACAACAGAATCGGGCGGTCAGGTAATAAATCCTAATGGTTCAATGATATTCCCGATATACATGACCAGAGTACAACAAACATTTACTCCGTATGCCCAAAAAGGGCAATTCAAGATTGGTACTTCAGCAGACGCAGGGAATATACCGTTACCAACTGATTCATATACAGATGGCACCGATATAAATGTAAGTAATGTTTATTTAGAAGGTAAAATTTACACAATAAATGTTACTGGAGCTAATGCGAATACCTTGGCTTTTTCTCCTGTTACCAGAACTGGAGATTGGGTTTGGTAGGCTTGTTAAAATTTTCAAACGGAGCGGACAAGAATTACCGCTCCGTTTGTATTCTTGTAATATTGTTGTTATGGTCAAAGCAATCCATATTTTAATTTGTCTTCATGTTATTCTAGCCATAACAGCTTGCAATAACGATATAGAATCAAACAATCCATCAAAAGACTGGAAAACTTATCTAAAAATAAATAATGACACAGAATATGCGGTTAATGTGTATATTGATATTCCACCATTATTTGATATGGCACCGGAAAATAAATGGCGTATTGAGAAAAATAGTTCTGCACAAAAAGAATTACAACCTACTGCACAAGGGGAGAATGGAACAACTCTATATTTTGAATATCTAATACCCATAGGAAGTTCGACAATACCATACTACCCATTTAATGTTGATTTTGTAAAACTGATTAAACTTGAAAAAGGAAATGTAAACACATTAAGTGTGCCTTCTCTTGAAGGTTTACAATTAGATTTTATTTTTCCGGATTCCATATTTATTTTAATTAAAAATTATAGTGATAATGTAATCTGGTTACAACGAGGTATAGTAACTGTAAACCCCTATGACGCTAGTATGCGGGATATTTTTCCCGGAACGGACGCACTTTTTATTTTTGACGGCAATCTTGTTACGCTAAATAATTTTACTATCGGCAATACAGCAAGATGGAATTTCCCATCAATTACGCTGGAAAAAGGATATGTATATGAATTTATCATTAATGAAGAAACACTGCCCAAAATTATTCCTGATATTGTATGGCGAATAAAACCTAAAATAACAAACACATGGAAAAAAGAAATAAATACATACAATGACGGAAATTTTAATGACACAGTATTAAATACACATTTAATGTCCATTATCAGGCGATTGGATATTTCTAACTGGCGAAGCAATTATCCAAAAAATAAAATATTAACATATAACAATTCTCTTATCAGTGGAGAATGGGGTTTTGGCGTAATACCTGTAATAATTCAAAATACAGGCGTTGCCGCGCCTTATGAAATACCGTTAATTATCGCTAAAGATAATGAATGGACATCATCATTTATTCCCAATACAAATTTTTATGTGGGAACATCGAATTTAGCATACCAAACTACATTTAACGATATGATTAATTTGGGTAATAATTTCGTCATCCTAACTACTTATTCAAACGAAAAACGTTCAGGAATATGTTTGTTTTTTATTAATGGGCAAGGTCAACTTATAGTAAAAATGGATATAGTGCCGGAAAATAATCTGTTAGGTTACACAGGAACAAATTTAGTTAAACTTGACGGTAATAATTTTCTTGTGCTTGGAAATAAAAAACAGTATACAAGCGCTAATGATGAACATTTTACTGCAAGTAAAGCGATTATTTATAAATGCCAAATGGGAAACAATACGGTATGGTCAACGGAATACAGCTATCCACTGCATTATGCAAATTTATCAATTTGCGGAATTGAAACGGAAAATTCATATATTATATGCGGTACCGCAAGCGATAATAGTTCTACAAAAACAATAATTTTGAAAATAAATAAAAATGATGGGAATATAGATGATGTACAAACTATGGGGACGGCAAATGAGAGTTGGCGGCCTTTTTCTGTTTGTTCTGATAAAACGGGAAATGTTTACATTTCAGGTAATGCTACAGAAGGAGCGTCTTCTAAAGCATATATTTTGAAATTAAATTCTTCATTTGAGCAAATATGGTTAAAAAAATACGGCAATAATTATGATAATTTCCTTTTTGACATGAATATTAAGGACAATCTGCTTACCGCTGTTGGTTCAAGTAACGATGGTTCTGTTATTGATCCTTTGTTTTATGGGTGGCAAGCGGGAAAAGGATGGGTATTAAGAATAGATACAGATACAGGGATAATTGTAAATGAAATATTTGATAACGCGGTTACAGGATATAACTCCATTGTAAGGTTAAATGACGGTGGTTTTGTATATTCCGCGATAAAAAGCATTGATAATACAAAACCGTATTGGTTTAATACATTTGCGATTAAAGTAAATGAGCATTTAGGATTTGGTAAATAATTATGAAAACAAAATTGTATGTTATTATAGGTGTACTTTTAGCGTCTTTTCTTTTAATTTTCTTTGTTTCATGTGATGAATATAAAAATGCGGAATATACTGTAACATTTAACGCAAATGGCGCAAGCGGTACTCCTCCCGCATCTATAACCGTTAAAGAACGTGATTATGATTATGGTACGGGAGATTATTGGGATTATATTGATTTACCGGATAAGGGTAATTTAAGTTATGAAGGAAAATTATTTTATGGTTGGAATGTATCTCCTGATGGTACAGGGAGACGTTATTCTCCCGGTAGTACTTTTAGAGTTACTTCAAATGTTACGTTTTACGCGCACTGGATAAATGACATATTTCCCGCGCCAAAAAATCTGTCTCTTCTTTTTGACGGTTTATTTAATTTAACATGGGATGCTGTAGAAGGTTATGAAAATTTAGAAGATCCTTATTATACACCAGTATACTTATATGAAGATAGAATATTTGTAACCTATGTCATATTACGCAGGGCTACTAATGCAGGTTCTTGGACAACAAATAATTTTGTCCCATTTGGTTTCTCGTCAACATCAAGTTATAAAAATACAAGTTGGGATATTTCTGCAGGCGGTACATTTGAATTTATGGTAGCTCTTGGGGTTGTCACAACAAAAAATAACGGTTCGGCTTTTGATGTAGTATTAGGGCGACATTCTAACGTTTCCGCCAGCAATGTAGTATCTACAAGTATAATGGGCGCGGGAAATTTTATGCCGGCTCCGACAATGTTTAGCGTTGCTGTCAATTCAGCGACAAGCGTTATATTATCATGGCGTAGGGCTACAAATCTTAACTCTCATCCATGTTTGGGATTTTATGTCTTTTATAAAACAGATGGCGGAAATTGGGTACAGGAAAATGTATTTATTCCATATAATAATGATGCTGATTATTCTTTATCTTTTAGGCATATATATACCAAAACTGTCAGCCCTTTGACTACATATTACTTTTCTGTAGCGGCGGTATACAGCGACGGACGCGGAGAGTTGGCGACTCCTATTTCAGTAACAACACTGGCGCCGCCATTAACGGTAACCGGAGTAACCGCGACAGCGCATTCTTCTACATGTATTGACATTTCATGGAACAAAAATGTAGAGGCTACCGCTTATAAAGTATATTATGAAAAAGGATCATCATCAACAAAATATGCGGCGGAAACCGTTGTAGGTACAACATTTACACATACAGGATTAACGCCGGATACAGAATATAGGTATTCAATAAGGCCTATTAACATTGACGCTGAAAGTTATCAATTTTCAAATACGGCTGTATGTAGGACTTTAACTTCATCTTCATTAACTGATCCCATATTTTTTATTTTAACAAATAACAGCTATGTACCGCTAAAAACAATTAAAATTAATAACGGGGAAAACAAACTTGTATCAGATTTGTATAAAGACGCAAGTTGTCAGATACCGTTAAGCCCGGGTAACTATTCTGTAACTGTATACGATACAGAAAACAGGCAGAATAATTTTAATTTAGAGATAGTTAATACCGATGTCAGGCATATAATAACCGATAGTTATTGGCCGCCAGCAAGATTAACATTAAGAAACAATTATGCTATGGCTATACCATCCGCATATTTAAAAATGAAAAACGCGGATAGTTGGGGAAACAATTTATTAAACAACCCAATAACGACCAATAATTCGCAACTTTTAGGCACTTTTAATCAAGGATTATATGAGGCGTATGCGGAGTCCACGCAATATTACCGTGTAACATCGGGTACTGCCGTTAATGGCATAACAGTAACAGGCGGTGTAATTGACGGTTACAGGCCCATTTGGTTTTTCGTGCCTTCTTTTACTTTGGCATTAGACTTGACATTAACTATGCCAGCTAACGGTTGGTCAATATTTAAACCAGAGTGAATACAGAAAGGTTATACGTGGAAGTAAAAATATATATAAAATTATGTGCAATTCTTTTTGTATTATTTATTTCGTGTGAAATAAATAATAAACCAAAAATATACAATGTAACATTCAATGCTAATAGCGCAAGCGGTACGCCTCCCGCAACAATAATAGTGGAAGATGAAAATTATGAAAATCATTGGAATAGGATTAAATTGCCAGATAAAGGAAATTTAAATTATGAAGGCAAACAATTTTATGGTTGGAACACTTCTTCTAATGGAACAGGAAAATGCTACTCAGCAAATTCTTACTTACAGGTTTTTTCTAGTATTGTGTTATACGCGCAATGGGAACAATTTTTAGCTCCTAGTAATTTAAGAATTACAAGCCTTAATACATTAGAATGGGATGCGCCACAAGGATATTTAAGTAATTATGGAATTTATGCGGAATCATCTGAATACTATCGTGTCAGCTCTGTAACAAATGATAGTGGAATTACAATCAGCGGCGGTGTTCTTGATGGTTACAGGACTGTCTATTACAAAGTTCCAAACTTTACATTAAATACGGATACAACCATAACTGTTCCAGCGACCGGATGGGTAAAAATCAAACCGTAATAAAGCGAAGAATTAAGTAAAAATGTCGCATTGAATGCCTGACAATCTTTCCCTCGCAACACTGGAACTTGGAAATAAATTCCCTTCCGGCGACAGTCGCGCCATGATTTGCGCGATTTTACTTTCAAAAGCCGACATGAGAGCCGCAATGATGATCTCGCGCCAATACAGCCACGCAATGGGTCTTGTCGATGTGAACGGAACAGGCGCCCGTTTTGAATCCTATGGAACAAAGTGGCTTGTCGCGGAGACTACGGCTAACGTAGACATTGGATTGATAGCGGAAGAAGTTAGCGATCCTAATTATTGGTTAGGCGTTGTTTTTGAATAGGGGAAAGTATATTGATAATAATAAAAAAAAATGATAAAAAATAGAAGGAGGATTTTATATATGAACTTTATAAAAATTAAAATACTGAGTACTGACGGAAGAGGAGAAAATGAATTGTTGGTTAATACAGATAAAATAGGGGCAATCTGTGTAAAATATAATAAAATTTTTAGCAATGATGAAAAATTAAAAAAGTATGGAGAAATTTATGAAGTTGGTGGGCTTCCAAAATTCCAAGATGGAATTGTTTTAATGTCTTCCAATCTTTTATCTGATTTAAAAAAGAAATTGGGAGTAGATATACCTATTAATAAATTTTAACATGAATTAGGAATTAGGAGCATTCATAATTATTTTGCCAATGCTTCCTTCTGTTTTTCCGTATACGCAGTTTGCGCGGTAGACAGATTTGCAAGCCGCTGTTTAAGCAGGGCTTTTTCGATGGGGTCTAGCCCTGGGGTTTTCAAAATATTTTGTATTCTGGTTTTATGTCCGCTACAGGCGATATGGAAGGAGTCCTTCGGAAAGCCTTTTACACGGTATTTTGAATCGTGGGGGATTGTTTTTTCTGTGCCTTGATAAAGGGCCTTATCCTCTACAACTTGAAGTGCTAAAAATGCGTCATCGAAAAATTGTATGGCTCTTTTAAGGCTATTAATTGAATCTTTATCGGATTTTTCGCAAAGTTGGAATTCCTGATATATAAAGGTGTATTCAGCAAGGATCAAGGCTTGGGGGTCGGCAGAGATTTGTGCCTCTTGAAAGACAGCCATAGCCCTCTCTATACCATCTTCATAGGATATACGCCCTTCCTGCTCTTTCCCCCTGATGGCAAAGCCTTTGCGACCTGAATCAATTAAAATTGCCGCTTTATAAATACTATCGGCTAAGATAATCAAGTCCAAATTCAGCCTCTACTTCCGACAAATTCCAACCGCCGTTTATAAGAAAATCCAAACCTATTTTCTCTTTGGCTATTTTTGCCAGATAAGGGGGCAAAGGGACTGATTTTATTAGACGGTTGGAACCTTCAAGATCACCTGATTTTTTCAGAGCTACAGATTTATTTAATATATCAAGTTTTTCACTTAAAGTCATGGTTTGCGTTTGCGGCATTTATTACTCCTTGATTTATAGTATAGCAATACAAATAACAATTAGCAAATGGAAAAATCAAACCTTTACTTCCTCTTTTGCGCTTAGCGAGAATTCCCGCGATTTATTTATCACCGAGTACCAGCAAATCATACACCTGCTGTTCAGTCTGCGCCTGTAAAATAGAATCCCTCAGCTTTTTATTTTTTAATCTGGTACTGAACCATGACAAGGTTTGCAGATAATAGGCGTGCTGGTTATGAGCGGCGGCAATCATGAAAACCAGTCTTACAGGCTCGTCGTCTAACGGTTGAAAATCGACAATATTCGCCCTGCTTACGCCGACAGAAACGACAAGGTCAGTTATCGAGGACAGGCGCACATGGGGAATGGCAATCCCGCAGCCGATGGCGGTACTCATCAACTCTTCGCGTTTTAAAATCTCCGTAGACAATTCCTGCCTGTTTTTCACCTGAGGAGCGGCTGCGAGATTTTCCGCAAGAGCTAGAAGCGCGTCTCTCTTGCTTGAGTAATTCATAAAAATTACGCGATGCGGCGACAAAATCGACTCGGCGTTTACAGGAGTAATCTGCGGATTTAACGAAGTGGAAACAAGCCTCTCATTGACCCATTTGTCAATCTCAGACTTTTTAAAACGCCACGCGGCTCTTATCTTTCCCGCCGGAATCTCCCCCTTTTGAGCGCAATCATAAATTGTCCGCTCAGAAACGCGCAGGTACTTCGCGACTTCTTCAAGAGTGAGTATATCGTCATCTGCCATAATGTAAATTATAGCATAATACGGTAATAAATGTCAATATATTCATGTAAAAAGCAAGGATTTCAATTAACAGTGAGCAATTAGCAGTGAGCAATGTTGTTGTTAGCTATCTGCTCGTGAACTGCCACGCTAAGATTACTTACATTTCTCACTACTCACTACTCACTGTTCACTGCTCACTACTCATTGCTCACTGCTCTTTAGCTCGTGTAATGAATCAAAGGGGTAGAGCTCACCTATGGTGGTGTTTACTTGATTTGCGCCGCTGCCGGCAAAGAGGACGGGGGCGTCGGCTGCCATAAACTCGCTTAACACCTGGCGGCAGGCGCCACAAGGACCTGTAGGCTCAACGGAGTCGGGGGTTGAGATGGCAAGGGCGGTAAAGCGCAGGTGACCTTTGGCGACGGCGGCACAAACGGCGTTTCTTTCGGCGCAGATTGTCAGGCCAAAGGAACGGTTCTCCACGTTCACGCCTGTAATAACAGTCCCGTCTTCGCATAGCAGAGCCGCGCCTACCCTGAATTTTGAATAGGGGGCGTAAGCCTTGTCGGCAATCTGCCGCGCCTGCGTAAATAATTTATCCATTTGATTTTTATCGATCATGCTTGTCTCCTTGTATTTTCTATTATATAATGAAAATCACTAAATTAAAAACACTAAAAACTTCAGTTTTTTGTGTTTTTAATATTAGGTTAGGGGTAATGTCTTGGCGCAGAAAAAGAATAGAGTTAAAGTATTCATAATAATTTTGATTTTTATTATCTATTTTCTCGCGGCCGCAAGGCCAATTCCACGCGAAACAGTGCTTGCACAAAGTTGGATAAAATCATTGGCGACAAGCCCGCAAACATCTTATACGCAGGATGAAAATATTCCTACGGACGGCGAGAATGAAACTGACTATCCCGTTTTATCCGGCGAGCTTCTTCCTTTCACATTAGGTTCCCGGTTTGGTTATGTCGATTCACAGGGGCAATTTGCCGTCAACAGATCGATGATTAACGATATTTGCCTTAGTCCAAGTATGTGGACTGAGTACGGCGCGGAACCTTCTAATATTGTGATTAACAATATTTTAACTGACGAAAAAATTAACATTGAAAATACAAGAGGGTATCCTGTTTTGCTAGATGACAGGATTTTTATTCTTGGCAGCGATCAGAATTCGTTATCTCAAATCAGCGAAAACGGAAATGTCCTGTGGACTTATGAATTTGGCGCGCCCCTTACCTGTATGGACGCAGCTTCGGGGCTTGTATTGACAGGTTCCCTTGACGGAGCCGTCGAAGTTTTTAATTCTGACGGTGAGCGCGTTTATTACTTCGAGCCGGGCGGTTCGCGCTATTCGGTAATTTTAGGCTGCGCGATTTCCAAAGACGGTTCGTATATCGGGATTGTATACGGTATTGATCAACAGCGTTTTTTGCTGTTTGAGCGGTTTGGAAGCGCGGGCGGCGAATACAAAGTCGTATACCATGAATTTTTAGGAACGGGATTCAGGCGGCCTGTATATGTTTTATTTATTAATGATGACCGCCGCATTGTTTTTGAAAGAGCGGGAGGAATCGGCTGTTACACGATCAAATCAAGACGCGGAATATTTATTCCGTTGGACGGAAGAATTGCCGCCGTTGACGGTTCGGGAGACAATGGAATCTTCTTTTTAATTACTTCACATCCTGGTCAGGAAAAGAAACTTATCGGAATCCAATTTCCGCAAGAAGGTTTGTTGGGTTTTTTGGGAAACACGGAATTGGAATCGGTTTTTTTAAAAGCTTCGTTTAAAAGCGATGATGTTTTTCTGGGCAGAAGAGGCTCAACGGTCGTTGCGGGCGGCGGATCGGCGTTAATCTCCTTTTCTCTGGAGGAAAAATAAAATGAGAAAGTTTGCATTTCGCATAACGGCAGTAATAATTTATATTTGCGTTATTTTTTCCGTACACGCGCTAAACTGGCCCTCCGAGAACGCCGCTCTTGACCGTAATTTCGGCTCCAATGACAGAGGACTGCCCGTTTTAGGGATGATCTTCAGCGGAGGCACGGATGTGCTTGCCGCAGAAAGCGGCGAAGTTATTTTTTCGCGCGGAAAAAAAGACAACGCGTCGCGTCTTCCCTCTCCGTTAGGCGCGTGGACGGCTGTTGATCACGGTGACGGATTAATCAGCATTTACAGCCGTTACGCGGAACCTGTCATTCCAATTACTGAAACGCAAATTGAAAAACAGCAAATAATCGCCTCTTCCGGCGTTTCCGGCTGGTCAACGCAGAGCGGCTTTTATTTCATTCTTTTTGACAGGCGCGAGCGCCGCTGGATAAACCCCGCGATGATTATTACCCCTTTGCAAGAAACCCGCCCTCCGCAAATACTTTCCGTAGATTTACGAAACAGTCAGGGACAGATGATGCAATCTCGCAGTTTAACGCAAGGACGCTACACGGTAATTGTGAACGCGCCCGGAGGAGTCCCATTGACGCAGAACGCCGCTTCCCGTCAATACGCGCCGCAAAAAATTATCTGCCTGATAAACGGCACGGAAGTCAGCTCCCTGAACTTTGAGGCAGTTTCTGCAAGAGACGGGGTGTTAATGGTTTACCGTAACGGCCTTGTCCCCGCAAAGCAGATATACTCAAGCCTCACATCTTTTGAAGCGGCGGAAATTTTTCTTACCCGCGGACAGGTAACCATGGAAATTATCGTGCAGGATATATCCGGCGCTTCACGTAACGCGATAAACCGCCTGATTATAAATTAAGCGTAATTAATGAAAACATGGTCAATGCCGGTCAGTGCCGGAAAAAGCGATACTCGCCCCTGCGCCCTTTGCGGCAGTCTCATTTTTAAACCAGCGCTTAAATGTGAGGGATTTTCATTTGTAAAGTGCAAAGACTGCGGTCTTGTGCAAAGAAACCCTCAGCCCGATAAAAATGAAATATTGGAGCGTTACAGCGACACTTACGGAAATGATTATCTTTCCTACGAACTTGAAAACGAAGCCGCCTTCCTTAAACTTCAACAGTTAGCGTTAAAAGACGCTGGTTTTCTCAAACTGGAAAAAATACTTTTTGCCGCAAAAAAATTACGCGCCGAAAGCCCTTCAATCCTTGACATTGGCTGCGCCACAGGAGCGCTTCTCGCGTCTCTGCGCGGCAAAGGATGGCGCGTAACAGGCGTGGAAATCTCTCCTTCCGCTATTTACGCTAAAAATGAGCGGAAACTGGACGTGCGAAATATCCCTCTTGAAGAAAATAATTTTCCTGACAGCAGTTTCAACGTTATACTCGCTTCCCATCTGATTGAACATCTTAACGAGCCAAAAACTTTTCTGGAAGAAACATACCGTATTTTAAAAAATAACGGCAATATTTTTATTACAACTCCCGATATCAGCGGTTTTCAATCCCGTCTTTTCGGCAGCCGCTGGCGTTCCGCTATTTTTGACCACCTTTATTTATTTTCAAGATACACATTGTCAAAAATGCTAAAAATCGTCGGTTTTAAAGTTGTTAGCTGTCATTCATGGGGTGGTCTCGCGGCGGGAGTCGCGCCAAAGACTGTTAAGAGAATAGCGGATTTCTTGGCGAAGCGGATGAATTTTGGCGATGTTATGATTATTCGCGCATTGAAGTGAGAAGAGTTCACACAAAGAACACAAAGGAAGAGAAGGACACAAAGAGGAAGATCAGGGGTTTTTGTCCGAAAGCTATGCGTAAGCTTCACGATAAGATAACGGACATAAACCCCTATTCCCTCTTTGTGATCTTTGTTTCTCAGTGATCTTTGTGTGAACTCTTTCGAAGTAATTTTTAATCCAGTCCGGTAAAATTTTCTTCTATATAATAAGTTGACAAATTATTAAAATTAACTATAATTATTATTAAATTTGGAAATAATTCCAAAAAATCTATGGAGGTAAATTATGAGTGATTTAGAAACTGGCGGGGGTAATGAAAAATTTGATCAAAGGACCAATAATTTGTTTTTCAATTTTTCAAAGCCGTATTTGGATTTTATTAGCAAGGGAAAAATATTTTCTCTTGTTTATATTATTATGGCGGTGATAAACTTAATCCTTCCATTTGTTATTCTTTATATGGTTATTGATTCAGGTCTTTTTGAATTTGGGGCAAAATATGTATTTACATTTATTGTTGCATGGTTGGTGATTGTTTTTGCTTGCTGGATTGGATTTCAAATATGGTGGAATAGACGTACAAAAATTTCAATTATCAGCTCGTCTGAATTTGTCGCAACGCCGATTTTTTCTGAAATATTGCAAACATTTGGCGAATGGGTGGGAACATTTTTAGGTATTGTTGGAGCCGGAGTTGGATTAATAGCAAATATTGCCCTTGGCTCAGATGCGAAATATCTTTTTAGCGCAATTGGTATGAATTTTATGAAGATGGGAGCGCTGATAATTTTTATTGGACCAATTGTTGGCTTTTTTATTATAATAATATCTAGATATATTGCGGAACAATTAAGGATATTTGCGGCGCTTGCCAATAATACAAAAGAAATTGCGACAAATATAAAAAGCAAATAAAACAAGACATAGGGGAATTCGATAAATTATATTGATTCCCCCTGTTTGTTTTACAATTAATACAATTCTAATAATCCGGCCCCGTAAAATCTTCTTCAGGCTCCCACTCTCTGCTTTTCCACTTTTGCTGTTCGTCTTGTTTTAAATACTCAAAAAGAATTTCCCTGCTTTCTTCGCGATTTTTCGCGTTACTACCCGTGTTTGTTTCCATTGATATTGACATCAGGCTTAATTCCAAATTGCGTTTTGCGTCCAGTCTTTTTGGGTCTGTTCTTAACGCCTCTTTAAAAGATTCGGCGGCGGAATGATAATCTCCCTCTTCAAAAAATATTACGCCGGAATTGTAGTGGTTTCTGTAACGAAGCTCCCTATGTTCGTTACTCGAATATTTTTCCAGTAATTTATGAGAATCGTCATATCGTTTTAACGCCGCTTTTCCTTCGTCAAGCTGATAAAACGTAAGACCTAGACCGTATTCGGCGTAAGGAGCGGAGTCTTCATGGTTTAACGCTTTTAAATACGGGACAAGCGCCTCGTCGTACCTGCCCATTGCGTTTAAATAATTTGCTTGCAGGAGAAGAAGTTTGCCCTCGGAACAGGATGTGAATAATAAAAGCGTTATTATCGAAGCGGCGGATAACCGGCGCAGAGGTTTTCTTTGCGATTGACGCGTAACAAATTTAGACGCGCCGTAGGAAATAATAGCGAGTATGATAAATAGCGGCCTTCTTTGCTTTGGCTCCTGTTTCCTGTTTCCGCTCCCCATTTCCTGAGCAAGAGAGAGAAGTTGCGAAGAAAGAGCCGCGCCTGAGTCTTCACGGCCTCCGTCAATGTAAATGCCGCCCGTTCTTTCGGCAGCCGCTCTCATTACAAAAGCGTCCCTGCGGCTGATCACGGACGAGGAATCAGGGTTATTAACCTGCGCCGTTATCTGCCGGCCTTCGTCGCTGCCAACCGCCACAGTGTTTAGTATAATGCCGTCGCGGACGCAGCGGTTAACCGCATTTCTTAGAATGCCGGCATGAGCCTCGCCGTCCGAGACAAGAACAATTACTTTCCTTGCGGGGGAAGAGTCTTGAAAAGCTTCAACCGCCGCGTCAACTAACGACTCAAGATTTGTGCTTCTGCCAGTCATGGAAGTAACATCCAGCGATTCAAGGAAAATTAACGCGGCTTCGCTGTCATAAGTCAATGGGACTGCCAAATATCCCCTTCCACGGCCTATAGCGGCGGCAAAACGCGCCCCAGAGACGGATATTACGCTCTCCCTCGCGATTGAAATGCCGCGCTCAAGACGGGACTGAAAACCAGTTCGCGCCCTTGTTTGAGAAACTGTTTGCACATCACGGATGTCCATGCTGCGCGAAATGTCAATCGCAAAAACAACGTCAAGGCCTTTGCGGTATTCCATTGGCGCGTAACCTATTCCCCATTTTGGACCGATGAGCGCGATAAATGTGAATATTAAAAATAAAATAAATAAAATCTCCGAGACCAACAATTTATGTTTAAGACGGTTATCAAAAATCATATAACAGCCCTCAATAGAAAACGCCTTGTAATTTTTACAAGCGCCAATAAAATAACGGCTGCTAATAAAAATTGAAAGGATACGGAAGTCATGCGGTTTATGACGCGCGATCTTTGCACTGTGATTTCAGCGTCGTCTAACTGCGAAAAAGCGGAGGCGAAGGCATCCGCGTTTACGGCGGTTAAAAATGTGCCGCCTCCCGCGGCGGATAGGCGCCTTAGGCTTTCCGTGTCATAACGCGAGTCAAAAATACCCGTCCGCCGTATTTTAGTGTACGGATCAACGTAATCTATCGGCACTTCCCCCATTGAGCCTACGGCTATAACCCAAAATGAAATGCCAAGTTCGCGTAACAAATCCGCCGCTGTTTCAGGATGAATTGAACCGGCGTTGCTTTCTCCGTCTGTAATTAAAACCGCTATTTTCCGCTTTGCGGTTGATTTGTCAAGGTGATACGCGGCAACAGCGATTCCCATGCCGACAGCGGTTCCGTCTCCCAACTCTCCTATGCGAAGCTGTTCAAGACGCAATTCAAGCGCGTACCGGTCAGAAGTCGGCGGCAGAAGCAAGGCGGCATCCTCGCCGAAGGCGACAAGGCCGATGCTGTCTGTGGGACGTTTTTGCGCGAACTGGGCAAGCAATGTCTTGCCAATTTCAAAGCGGCTTTTTCCGTCCATGTCAATCGCGGCCATGCTAGGACTTACATCTAAAATAAAAATTATATCCGCTCCCCTGTTCAGCCAGACAATTTCCGCGGTCTTCATTGAAGGGCCGGCCGCGCTGAAAAAAAGTAAAAATATTCCTGTTAATTCAAGAAACTTTAATAATCTGACAATTCCGTTTATCTGCGAAGTTTTAAAGGGAACTCCTCCGGGAGCGCCAAGAGGGATAGCAGCCACGAAAGGGTCTTTCATGCGCGAAAAAACAATTACGGCTGTTGGAATTATAAAGAAAGCGCAGATAAGTATAAATATGTTATCAAAGCCGAAATTCACGCCGCCTCCCCTATTTTGTCTTTTTCTTTATTTTCAAGCGCATATGTATAATTATGTAGTTCTGACAATAAATTGATTACAGCCTGCGCGTCAATTTCAGAACCGGAAAAGCGCAATTTGTCGCAACTTCGGAAAAAATTTCCAAGGAAGGACGCGCTGTCTTCCTGCGAAAAATATTCCGTAAATTCGCTGGCAGTCATGGCGCGGCAGTTGTGTCCGATATATATAGAAAGAAAATCTTTAAATTCAGATGAAAGTTTATCAAGGATTTTTCTTTTTTCCGCGCCTTTTAAAACCAGCCTGTAAAGATTTTTCTCGGTATTTTTTATCGACTTAAAAAGCCTGCGCCGTTTTAATTTTTCACGTAATTTATTAATCGCGGCGCGTCCTTTAAAGATGAACCAAAGCGCAAACAAAATAAAAATGACAACGATTGCCATCGAGCCGTAAAGCATTGCCGCCGTCCCCGGCATCGCTAGAGCGGAAGCCGCGGAGGAAAGCACGGGAGCCGAGCGACTGTCTATTAGCGAATTTACCGTAACTGTAAAGCCGGAAAAATTATCGCCTCCTATTTTTATATCGGGAAGTTCTAGGACTCCGGCGGCGAAGGGGGTAAATTCAATTATCAATCTGCTTCCCGTAACGCGCCTCTCCAAAATTATTCTGTGAAAATCAATATACGGATCTGACGGGAGCAAGTCCGTATCATAAGGTGTAATGACAAAATCCTCATCTTGCGAAGAAGCAGGAAGCGGCAAGACAAAGGACGCCGAGTCTCCCACATAAATAATACGCGGGACAAGGTACGCGCTTCTGCTTTGCGCGTGTAAAGTTAAGGCTATTATAAAAATGAATAAAATAAAAAATAAATATTTTCTCATTTCTTTTTCCGGTTTCTGTATTTGCCCATGGTGCGGCTTCCGAAAAATTTTATCAGCGCGGAAGGCGCGTCCGCTTCTGTGGATAATTTTAAAAATGCCGCTCCGTTCTTTTTACACTCCGCTTCCCAATGAGCCGATTTTTCTTCAAGCCAATTAGCCCAGCTTACCTTGAATGAATCAAGCCCCGTGGGAGCTTCTATCCGCACTCCAGTCTCTGGGTCTTCAAGAGTTATAAGGCCGTGAAAGGGAAGCTCGTCAGGATCGGAAATTTTTATCGCTATTACATCGTGCTTTCTGCAGAGGCTGCCCATTTCACGCTCCCAGTTAATGCTGAAAAAATCCGAAATAAGCACGACAAGCGAGCGTTTTTTTAAGAGCCTTTGCGCCCCTGTCAGCGCGGAGGCTATATCGCTTCCATACTGCGATCTGCGCGACATAATATTGTTCTGATACTGAAGCGCGGACATTACAATAGACATGATAGCCTTACGTCCTTTGCGCGGCGGAAAAACTTTTTCTATATCTCTGTCAAATAAAAACGCTCCCACGCGCTGGTCCGTATGCTCTGCGGAAAAAGCTATTAACGCCGTGCAGATTAGCGCCTGTTCGTAGGGGCTTAACCCCTGTTGCGCGATATGCGTCCGGTGCATGGAAGGAGAAATATCAAGTAAAATTAAAATAGTTAATTCTCGCTCTTCGCGGAACATTTTTACAAACGGAATGCCAAAACGCGCGCTTGCGTTCCAGTCTATTGATCTAATATCATCGCCAAGCTCGTAATGCCGCGCTTCGTCAAATTCCATTCCCTGTCCTTTAAAGATAGAACTGAAATTTCCCGCAAGCATTTCATCGGCAAGCCCTCTTGAAAAAATGGGAAGGTTAATAATAGTCCGCAGTAAATCGCTTGTTTCCATATTAAAATTTATTTACGGAACAGGGACATGGCTTAATATTCTTGTTATTACGGCGTCTGCGTCCATGCCTTCCGCTTCCGCTTCATAAGAAAGCACGATTCTGTGCCGTAAAACCGGAAAAGCCGCCGTTTTAACGTCTTCGGGGCTTACAAAGCCGCGCCCTTCAAACATAGCCAAAATACGGCTGCACCGGTACAGAGCGATAGAAGCCCTCGGAGAGGCTCCGAATGACACATAACGGTATACGCCCTCCGCGTCAGTCTTAGCGCTTTCCGTCCGAGGAACCGCGGGAACCTGCCTTGTTGACGCAGGGCGCGTCGCTGTTACAACCGACACTATGTATTTGCTTATTTCTTCGTCAATGTGGACGGAATCCGCGGCGTTACGCAAAAAATTAAGTTTTTCCCTGTTCAGCACAGGATTAAGCGTCGCGCCTTTGTTAGCTGAAACTGAAGACAGAGACGGGCTATTTTTTACAATATCCAGTTCTTCGACAGGCTGAGGATAGAAAACAAGCAATTTCATTAAAAAACGGTCAAGCTCGGCTTCCGGCAAGGAATAAGTGCCTTCGTGCTCGATGGGATTTTCCGTCGCAAGGACGAAGAAAGGGTCTGGCAAGGGATGGGTTTCCTCCCCGATTGTCACCTGTTTTTCTTCCATTGCTTCAAGAAGAGCGGACTGCACCTTTGCTGGAGCGCGGTTAATTTCGTCCGCCAGAATTACATTGGCAAAAACAGGGCCGCGACGGACCGAGAATCTGCCGTTTGCCTGTTCCCAGATCATCGTCCCTGTTAAGTCTGCGGGCAAAAGGTCGGGGGTAAATTGAATACGTTTAAATTCAAGACCTGTAATTTCCGCAAGGCTTTTAACGGCGAGGGTTTTAGCAAGCCCCGGCACGCCTTCAAGCAGAATATGCCCGCCCGCGACAAGGGCCGTTAAAAGCCCGTCGATCATTTCTTTTTGCCCGGAAATCCGCCTCGCCATTTCTTTTCGACATTCGGCTATAAGGGCCGTACAGCGTTCAATTTCTTCTTTTTGTATCATATTTTATTTTAACCCTACTTGGCAAAATAGTCGAGTAGAATTATTGGCGGCAACTGATAAAATATATTTTAGTAAGCGTCTTTATCAGGGTTGTTTTCTTTCGCGGGAATATAAGATTCCTGGTATTCATCAGGTATTTCATCTTTAATTATGTAATGCTCAAATAATGCTGATAATTCCGCGGCTTGCGCTCTTGTAAAATACATGGTTATAACCGAACTTGTTTTGTTATTATCTCTTGATTTATCATCAATATATTCAGCGGAGCGTTGATGTAATGAAAAATACGGCGATTTATCCTTAAAAGTATAACCTAATTCTATATTCATACTGCCGCTCGCCTGTACAGTGAAACTTAACATCTGCCAAACCAGATAACTTCTTACAACACCGTATTTAAGCTGTGACTTTTTATTGCCTTTTTGCAGATCACGCGCTTCATAATCCTCGTTATATTTTTGCAGAGCGCTGATAAAATTAAGCCGGCCTTTTTTATTCCAGAATTGATGGAATGTGTAAAATTCATACCTGTATTTAAGACAAACAACGTCTTCTTTAGGGAAATATAATACGGAAACACTTTGCTTTTTTAACTTGCCCAGTCCCATCAGTGTTTCAAACTGTACTTCCACTTCTCCTATTGTAACTTGCGGTGAGTTCATATTTACCGTAAAATCTTCGACTTTCGCGCGTTTAAAAGTACTACATGCGGTGATTGTTATGCTTAACGCAAAAATAATTAATAGTTTGTTTATTGATTTCATGTCTTATTTTACAAGGAAAATATGCCATTAGTCAAGCGAAATTAACTTTTATAAGAATGGAAAAAACTTGTCATTTATATTAAATTTTCGTATTTTTATTATATGAGAGTATCAATAACGGTAAACAAAGAATTACTTGATAAAGTAATGGAATACACCCATAGTTCTGTTCCAACTGAGGCAGTAAATATTGCCTTAAAAGACTGGTTGGTTTTTCACAGAATGAGGGAATTGAGCAAAAAATTAGCTAATAATTCAATGTATATAAACAGCAGACAACACATTCAAGAATTAACAATTTAAATTTAGTATTAAGAACAAATCGGTAATATTTTCTCTTTATGGGGAAATCTGTAATAACGAGTCCCATGTCGATATGCCAATATTCTCTGAACGAAAATGTTATTTATATGTACAGATGATTTAGGAGTGTTACAAATATCGGAGTAAATAAAATTATTTTTTTGGGATTTTTTATTATCCAATTTTTCTTGCATGATTTTATCCTCCATACTTTTAAATTAAGAATGGCAGGCCTCTATGGGGATACTTAAAGCTTTAAAAATAAATCGCAAAATACGTCCTGGTAATTTTGCGTGAATTTTTGGAATTGAGACATAGATTAGATTTATTCGTAAATTTAAAAAAATTACCCGTTAATTACTTTATCGCTAAGCAAACCCTTCGTTTTCTGTTCCGTGATATAAGCGACATAGAGCTTGTCGGTAAGAGCGATGTGGCTTAATATCCAGTCCCTAAGGATGCGTACAAATTGGTTGGGTACAAATTTCTTGCCGTAATTATATTCCTTTACCGATTCAAGAATGTCCCGTACCAGAATATCATGCGCCTTTTTATGATCCTGATAACCGGGGTATTTTACCCTCTGCAGCAATTCCTGTTCGGCGCCAAAGTGGAAACGGACATAATCAACCATTCGCCCCATTGTCTCTTTGAACACTTCCTTAAGCGCCTCTTCTTCGCCCAGACAGGCGTGGAAAAGCTCGTTGGTAAGGGAAAAAAGCTCTTTGTGCTGGCTGTCAATTAGTGGAATCCCCGTGGCATACTTCTCGTCCCAGATAACCATATCCGGATTATCGTTTGTATTTATCATAATAAATTAAGTATATTTGTGTTTTTTATATAGATCAATACTACTATTAAAATATTGTTCTTTGCGCCCTTGCGGAAACCCCTTAATATTGATAAAATAAGACAATGGTACAACCTGAAATTCTGCTGAAATATTCACTCTTTGGCGGACTGTTAAAAGAACAGGTTGAAGCCATTATCCCGCTTATGCAGGAAGAGAAATACGACCCGGATGTATACATTATTACCGAGGGAAGCCCAAACGACAAGATATTTTTCATAATTGAGGGGCAGGTATCGGTAAGCAAAAAAGATGTGGAACTGTCCCGCTTTAGCGAAGGCGAGGCTTTCGGGGAAATGGAAGTGCTTGATATTATGCCGGCTATCGCGTCGATTAAAACCATTTCGCAAGCTACGGTTATGACGATTTCCAATAAAGCTTTGCGGGAAATTTACAAGATGGATATCAAAGTTTTTGCCTTGATAATTATGAATCTTGCCAGGGACGTTTGCCGCCGTTTATGTAAAACGGATGAAAAACTTGCTTCACCAGCGCCAATATTATTATAAGGAGATAATATGATTTTTAACCCTGAATACGAATGTATGGATGTACAAGCGAGAAAAAAACTTCAACTTGCCGCGTTAAAAAATCTTGTGGAATCCATTTATTCAAAAGTGCCGTTTTATCGCGAAAAATTAATCGCGGCGGGAATTACATCTCGGGATATCCACAGTTTAGCGGATATTGAAAAATTACCCTTCACTTCGAAGGACGACTTGCGGATAAATTATCCCCACGGTCTTCGCGCCTGTCCTCAGGAAAGAATCGTGGAAGTCCACATGAGTTCCGGCACTACCGGAAAGCCAGTCGTCAATGAGTACACCATCGGAGACATTAACATCTGGCGGGAGTCAATGGCGAGAACTCTGTCGGCAGCCGGCTGTACGCGCGATGACATTGTTCAGAACTGCTACGGTTACGGGCTTTTCACGGGCGGGCCGGGAGCGCATTACGGCGCTCTTAATATCGGCGCGGAAGTTTTGCCCATGTCGAGCGGCAACACCGAGAGGCAACTTATGGTCATGCGCGATTTCGGATCGACCATGCTCACATGCACTCCCTCCTATGCCCTCTACCTTGCCGAAGAAGCCGTTGAAGCCGGAATAGACCTTCGTAAACTGCCTATCAGCAAAGGCTGTTTCGGCGCTGAACCGTGGAGCGAAAATATGCGCGTTCAAATCGAAGAGCGTTTCAACATGAAAGCCTACGACATTTACGGCCTTACGGAAATTATCGGGCCTGGAGTTTCTTTTGAATGTGAAGCCCAGCACGGACTCCATATCAACGAAGATTTTTTCTACCCGGAAATTATCGATCCAAGCACGGGAAAAGTTTTGCCCGCCGGAGAAAAAGGCGAGCTTGTCTTCACCACGATAACAAGAGAGGGAACCCCGCTTCTGCGCTACCGCACAAGGGACATCACTTTCATAATTGAAGAACCCTGCTCATGCGGACGCACGACAAGGCGGATGCACCGCCTCTTTGGCCGCACAGACGACATGTTGATCATTCGCGGCGTAAACGTATTCCCAAGCCAGATCGAGCAAGCGCTTATCGAGATCGAAGGAACAGAGCCACAGTACCTCATCATTGTAAACAGAGGCGACAGCCATCTTGACGAAGTGGAATTGCAGGTCGAAGTGAAGAAAGAACTTTTCAGCGATGAGACGCGCGGTCTTGAAAATCTTCGCAACCGTATTGAACATGTAATGAAGAGCAAACTGCAAATCGGACTGAAAGTAAAACTGGTTGAACCAAAAACAATTGAACGTTCAATCGGAAAAGCAAAGAGAGTTATCGATAACAGAAAAATATAATTTATATTAAGGAGTATGGTCTCCGCGTTGCGGAGACTTCGATTAAACCAGCCTGACTACTTAAAAGTGGTCAGGCTAAAAAAAAGAGGTTAGTTATGGGAATTAAACAAATATCGGTTTTTCTGGAAAACACGACGGGCAGGTTAAGCGAGGTTACAAAAACTCTCGCCAACGCCGGAGTAAACCTTAGGGCAATCAGTATTGCCGACACCGCGGATTTTGGAATCTTACGCATTATCGCCGATAAGACCGAAAAAGCGGTTGACACTCTGACTCAAGCGGGCTTTACCACGCGGCAGACCGATGTGGTAGCGGTAGAAATTGAAGATGTGCCTGGCAGCCTTGCCAAACTGATGGAACTGTTCCAGCAGTCGCAGGTAAATATCGAGTACCTTTACGCGTCGCTTGAGGGGCAAGTCGGAAAAGCCGTAGTAATTTTCAAGTTGAAGGATCACGACAAAGGACACCAAATACTTAGCGCTAAAGGTTTTAAAATAGCGGATAACTTCTAATGAAGATATTGATGGTTTCCAGCGAGGCCGTTCCCTGGGCAAAAACAGGCGGCCTTGCCGATATGGTTTCCGCTCTTTCGATAAACCTCGCAAAACTTGGCCATGAAGTTAAAATCGTCATACCGCGCTACTATTCGATTGACCGCGCCAAATTAAAACTTCTTCCCGGCGCGATGGGTACGCCAATGGGCGGCGGCATTGAAGAATGGAGCGCGGTTTATTGCACCGATATGCCCGGAACAGGCAAAAAAAATCCCGTAAAAGTTTATTTTATTGATCATGAAATTTTCTTTGGCAGGGACGGCATTTACGGGAGCCTTGCAGAAAGCGATTTTATGGATAACCCGCGCCGTTTCTCTTTTTTCTGCCGCGCCGTTTTTCAGCTTTGCCGTAAAATTGAATGGTACCCCGACGTGCTTCATGCCCATGACTGGCCGTCGGCAATCGCGCCCGTCTATCTGAAATTTGCAGAAAGAGTCCCCGGCGGCGACAAAGGCTTTAAAAAAACAGTTTCGATTCTTACAATCCACAACCTCGGCTATCAGGGCATTTACAACAAGGCTAATTATGACTATATAGGGCTTGGCTGGGATGTTTTTTACAACGCCGGTTTTGAAGACTGGAGCATGCTTAACATGCTTAAAGCCGGCCTTTACAGCGCGGACAAACTCAACACAGTTTCACCTAACTATGCCGAAGAAACAAAAACGCAACCCGGCGGTTTCAGACTGGACGGAGTTTTACGTTACCGCAGCGCCGACTATTGCGGCATATTAAACGGTATTGACACAAACGTATGGAACCCCTCTAAAGACAAACATATTCCCGAACCATACTCCGTAAAAGATATGTCGGGCAAGGCAAAAGCAAAAGAAGCCCTGCAAAGGGAATTTAATCTGCCCCCCGATCCAAATGTGCCTATTATCGGAATGGTTACGCGCCTGACGGATCAAAAGGGAGTGGGCGATCTTTTCGGTCCCACTTACGGTTCTGCATGGTCAATTTGCCGCGACCTTGAAATGCAAATGGTTCTGCTAGGCTCCGGCGAATACTGGTGCGAAAACGAAATTTCAGGTCTTTCTTCGCGATTATCAAACTTCAAGGCAAAAATCGGTTACAGCGAAAAAATCAGCCATCTTATCGAAGCGGGTTCCGACTTTTTCCTGATGCCAAGCCGTTATGAGCCATGCGGCCTGAACCAGATGTATTCGCTTATTTATGGAACACTGCCAATCGTCCGCAGAACAGGCGGTCTTGCGGATACCGTAGAAAATTTCGACGAAAAGACAGGCAGCGGCACCGGCTTTATGTTTGATTACCTAAGCCCCTCTTCAATTTACGACACAGTCACATGGGCAGTGTGGACATGGCACAACAGAAAGAAGGAAATCAAAAAAATGCAGGAACGCGGGATGACGCAAGATTTTTCGTGGGAGCTTTCTGCGAAAAAGTACGTGGATTTGTATGAATCGGCATTTAAAACGCAGGGGATTAAGGCGCCGAAAAATAGCGGACAAAACGGGTAGGGTCGGTTGTTATCAAATATGAATTTTTTCTGAGATTTCTTCTGCTACTATTTTAGCATAATATTTATATAAATTATTCAATTGTATGTTTTCTTGCAGTAGGCTTGACAATTGTTCTATTATTTTACTTGTAGTCTCTAACCATATAGTTTCATGTTCTTCAAGCTGTTGTACGTCTTGTCCTCCTAAACGCATTTTTACTACAAGATTTTTAAAAGCATGATAAATATTTTTTAGAATTAATAATGTTTTACCGTTTATTGACGGATCTCCTGAATCAAGCATTTTATGTAATATATTAGTATAGTAGTTGAAACAAAGATAAACAATAAAATCCTTTAATCCCCTGTTTAGATGTTCCGCGACACAAGCATATTGCTTATTAAATATTTCTTCATTGCTATTTTGCGCCGCCTCATACATTTTAATATAATGAAATAAAGCGTCACGGAAGTTGTAATGGGGAGATGATATTGTTATTTTCTTATTGACTTTGTTGAAAAGCTCCCTGTCAAATATATCTTTAATAACCCATAATTCATCAGCATAAGAAAATATATCTTCTGCAATATCATTGAGTTTTTGCTGATAATCTATTGCCAAGATGCTCCCCCAGAGAATAATAATTTGTAATTGGAATTTTTTTACCGTAACTAACCCTGCCGCCAAGATCAGAATTGTCAATGAGAGAAATATCTGGATCTATAGTTCGATTATTAACAATTTCCTCTAAACTCATATTAGTTTTAGTAATAATATTATGAAGTTTTAAAAGTAATAATAAATTTTTTCTCTGGCTCATTTAAGCAACTCCTATTATTGTTTTAAGGGATTCTTCCTCAAAAGATCTAAAAATTTCAAGGATATCAGGCCTAATTTTATCTCCTAAGGGAATATTCTGATTAATGAATTGTTTTGCTGTTGTTTCATCAATACCTTGTTTTTTCATTTCATTTAAAAAATGTTCACTAATTTTATCATTAAATGCTTTTACTATATTCTTTTTATCATTTGAAAGATTGAAAATTATTTCTTTATCTGTTGCGTCATCTGTAAAATATCCATTGCTTGCCCTGGTAAAAGTATCAGCATACTCAACATATCGTGATTGAAAATCGCCTTCTTCCCAATTCTCAATAAGGATAGTTTCTTTTACAACTTCAGAAAAATAAATTTTAGTAAAATTATGCAGAAATTCGCTTTTTTCCATTTTTCCCCCTAATTTGGATTTGAAGGTTAACCATTAAACGGCTATAACCGTTTTGGCTTCCAACCATCCAGTTAATTCAAACTAATAACGCTGGGGGAATAATACAGATCCCTCCTTGAGCATTTTTATATGCCAAGGAGCCAAAGACTTTCCATTCCCCCCCTCCCGTTCATGGAAAACCTTCTTTTTACTGTAACTTCCAAGTCTTGGTTAATTTATAATTTTTAAATATAAACTAATTATATCACTAATATAAGCATTATTGCTAGTAAAAAACAAAAATACGTTGTTTTTCTAAACTAAATTTAATTATTTTACTCCTCCACAGCCAGTGCCAGTGCCAATACCCTGATTTTGAAGGGTCAAACTGGATTATCCCGCTTTATTTAGGTTATGCCGCTGGTTATAACGGCATAAAAAAACACAAAATTTATGAAATAAATTATTAGCTTCATTTATATTCCAACGTGATATTATATCCATTCGCATAACCCCCTGTCGCGTTTACTGCTTTCTCCAAAGGTACCCATTTGTATCTTTAATAGTATTTGAATCTATAGTTACAAATTTATAATTTTCGCTAGTATTGTTGACAGGCATATAAGTCGCATATACCATTCTTTCTGAAATTGTGTATGACCATTTAAAGCGGCTTGGGCTGCTGTTTGCGCTTGTGTCAAGCGCACAAGTGCCATCGCTGTCAAAAGTCCAGTAGAAGCGAGTACCGCCAACGGTTGCGCTATATGTACCAGAAACAGGATAATAACTGCCATCTTTAAGAAACGTAATAGGAAAAGTATTCGAATTGCCGATAGACGAAACTGTAAGAGTATTTGAATCGTAAATATTAAAAGTAAAATTCTTAATAGTTACTTTATTGTCTGATACAGTGTATGTGCCTGTTTCTGTACCCATGGAATTAGTCAATGTATAAGAACCGTCGCTGTTAAAATGAATTTGATTTTCATTATATTCAAACTCGCGATAATACATACCCGATAAAGTATTACCTCCTGAGTTATTATTAACGGCGCCGCTGCCAGTACCGTCAGTATTGGAACCAGTGTTGGATTTGTCAGGATTGCCGCCGTCTGAGGAGCTGTCGCAAACCGCTGTCAAAAACCCGATTGCCAATGTTAGGATGATAAGCCCAAATAATTTACAAGACTTCATTTTTTGCCTCCTATTTAATATTTTTTTCCAAATGATGTAGTTTCAATGCAGGTTAACTAATTCAAAATTATTGATTGACATTTATGATCAATCATACGTAACATCACTATTTGATATACCCCAAAAGCGGTATCTGGCGCCCAGCGTTGCCGCCAGGCATGTTCTGTTATTAGTACGTCGTAGCTACTGCGGCTGTCGATAGAACACTTTCTCCATTGCTGTTATAGGAAGCTACTTTGTAATAGTATATTGTGTTAGGTGTTAGTCCTGTGTTTGTGTATGAGGTTGTCGTCGAAGTACCACCCGAGTATAAGTGCCGGAAGAACTATCGCTACGATAAACATAATAGTATGTAGCATTTGAGACAGCGTTCCAACTAACAGTAATGCTGCTTGACGATGCACGCGTTGCAGTTACGCCGGTAGGCGCATTTTGTTTTGTTATTGCAGAAACAGAGTTTGATTGAACTCCCATGCCAAGTGCTGTGTAGACAGCTACTTTATAATAGTATGTTGTGTTAGGTGTTAGTCCGGTGTTTGTATATGAGGTTGTCACCGAAGTACCAACCTGAGTATAAGTGCCGGAAGAAATATCGCTACGATAAATATAATAGTATGTAGCATTTGAGACAGCGTTCCAACTAACAGTGATACTACTTTCCGATACAGCCGTTGCATTTATGCCGGTAGGTGCGCCATATTTTGTTGTTGCAGATGTATGGTATGATTGAGAGCCTTCTCCATTTTCGGTATAGGCAGATACCCTGTAATAGTATGTTGTACCAGGTAATAACCCGGTATCTGTATATACACTTGATTTAGAAGAACCAATCTTTATGAAAACTTCTGTAAGCGCACTGCTACGATAAATGTTGTATCCGGAGGCTCCTGAGACAGTCCCCCAAACAACAGTGATACTATTTGTTGAATCAGATGTCGCAGTTACGCCTTGTGGAGGATCTGGGTTTTTTATAGACTCTTTTTCACCTTCTCCACATCCAATGAAAACCAGACTCATTGCCAGCAGAACAGCCAGTAATCCCAAAAGAAACACATTCACCTTCTTCATAATAAAAACTCCCTAGGCTTATTTTTTTAAACCTAAATAAAATATGACAGATCCATACAGATATGCCTTTCAAAAAACCAAAAATTGGTATTTTTGTAAAAATTATAGAAAAGTGCTACCCCCAATACTGGTAGCACTTTCGGTATGGTAACTCCGGTAAGTGTCGTTCTCATAAATAACTCCTTTTATAAGACACTTTTATGCCTACATATTTTCTTAATTAAAACTTAGATTTAGCTACAAATTCTCATACACCAACCTATATGATAATAACACACCTTACAGTAAATATTCAATACCCTATAGTAAAGATAAAATGAAAAAATACCAATCTAATGGATAAGTTTAGAGGATATATGACCGATATTCGCCTGATTTTGGCAGAAAACATGAAGAAATACCGCAAAATTCTGGGGCTTTCACAGGAAAAATTGGCAGAAAAAATGAATACAGCCCCGAATTATATAGCTATGATAGAAGTAGGCAAAAAATTCCCCTCCGCCGGTATGCTGGAGCGGATCGCTCTGGCTCTTAATGTTGACACTCCCGAACTTTTTACAACAAATACTGTTACATTTATGACCAATAGCAACAAAACTCTTGAACGTCTGTATCAGGAAATTTTAATTGATTTTAAAAAGTTTGAAAATGATTATAAATTGTTTGAAAAAACCGTTACCGAAAAAATAAAACAATGGCAGCAAAGCTGATATTATCTTCTTTGTGATCTTTGTCCCTTAGTGCTCTTTGTGAGAACCTCTTTCCAATCAATCCTACTTCAAAATCCCCAACTCCGTCATCGCCTTTTTAAGAATCGCTTCGCTAGACGGCTCAAGTTTGCCAAGAGGAAGGCGCGTAGGCCCCGCTGGAAGACCCGCCCAGACAAGGGCTTGTTTGATTGGGACAGGATTTGTTTCGATAAAAGCCGCTTTCATAAAGGGTAGGATTTCGTAATGGATAGCGCGGGCTTTTTCAAAATTACCGTCAAGAGCGGCTTGCGTCATGTTCTTTACTTTTGCGGGTAACAGGTTGGAGACGACCGAGATTACTCCTTCGCCGCCCATGCTTATTAAAGGAAGAGTCATGCTGTCGTCACCTGAAAGAACCCAGAATTTATCCTGAGTGTTTTTGCGCGGCGTCGCGATTTCCCTGATAACGTCTCCCATCTGATTAATGTCACCGGAAGATTCCTTCACCCCGGCAATGCCCGGAATTTTGGCGATTTCTTTCATTAGGGGAGTGGGGATATTTTTGCCAGTGCGGGAGGCGATATTGTAAACGATGATAGGGATGCCGGGTTTTGCGGCGGCTTCAAAATGGCGTAACATACCGCTGTCGTTGGGTTTGTTGTAGTAGGGAGTTACTACAAGAGCCGCGTCAGCGCCGAATTTTTTCGCGCGCTCAACGTACTTAACCATGTGCTTTGTGTCGTTTGAGCCGGCGCCTACGATTACTTTTATTTTACCGGCTGATTCTTTTACGGCGATTTCTATCAGCTTGTCTTCTTCGTCTTCGTCAAGAGTGGGATTTTCGCCGGTTGTTCCAAGGGGGACAATGCCGTCGATACCTTCCGTTATCTGAAACTTGATAAGCCTGCGGAAACCTTCATAGTCAATTTCCCCCGACTCCGTCATCGGCGTAACAAGCGCCGTATATGCACCGCGAAAATCTGTCATAAATTCTCCTTAAATAAATCACTCATCATATCATCAATTGTAAAAACCCCGTGCCGCTCTTCCGCGGTAAGCCACTGCGCTGCCAGTACCGCGCCTGAGGCAAATCCTTCACGGGTGCGGGCCGTGTGGGTAATTTCGATTGTATCCGCTTGAGAATCAAAAAACAAGCTGTGAGTGCCGGGGACGTTGCCCATCCGCAGGCTTGGAAAGTGAAACTCGTCATCTTCCGGCCTGTTGTTCATCGTCTCCCATACCATTCTTTTTTTACGGCTGATTCTGGAAAGTACTCCTTCCGCTAAAATTTTTGCCGTTCCCGAAGGACTGTCAATTTTTTTGTTATGATGAATTTCAAAGCCGCCTACGTCGTACTCGGGAAAATTATTTGCTAACTCAGCGGCGTACCACGCGATACGGTAAAATATGTTTACCCCAATTGAAAAATTGGACGCCCAAATCATGGAAGTGTCAGCAATATCAATCGTCTTAGTTACTTTGCTCAGGTGAACATGCCAGTCAGTAGTTCCTACGACTATTGGGATTCTTCTTTCCGCGAGGGCGAGGATATTTGCCGCCGCTGTATCAGGCTGGGTAAATTCAATAGCGGCGTCAACGGAACTAAAGTCTGCTTCCGCGATTGATTTTAATATTTTTATTGCCGATTGGGCATTAGTTGCAAACGGATCTACAATGACGGAAATTTTATGCCCTTTAGCGAGGGCGGCCTGTTCTACCATTTTTCCCATTTTGCCGTAACCGATTAACGCGATATTCATACCTTCTCCTCCGCGCCGCTTGAAGCGGGGCTTTTTTGAGACTCAAAAAAATCCAGATGAAGCGACTTAACAACTTCCGCCGCTTCTGTTTCGTTTACTATAAAACTGATATTCACCTTGCTCGCGCCCTGAGAAATCATTTGCACGGACACGCCGATTAGCTGACAAATTCTAAAAGCCCTTGCCAGTATTTCAGAAGAGCGCTTAACATTGCCGATGACGGAAACTATCGCTTTTCCTGTTTTAATTTCCACGCCCGCGATTTTATTTAATTCTTTTTTCACTTCGGCTAAATCATAAGCGGTATCCAATGTAAGGGATACCGACACTTCGCTGGTGGCTACCATATCGACCGAAATATTGTGTCTTGCGAAGATTGAAAAAACTTCCGCAAGGAAACCGTATTGGCCTAACATTCTTGTAGAGACAATATCCACAAGCGTTACATTGTGCTTTGAAGTGATGGCGCGGACGGGCGGGCCTTTTTTTGCAGCCGTTGACGCGTTTTCAATCCGAGTGCCGGGCGCTTCGATGTTATACGAATTTTTTACAAGAACGGGAGTTCCAGTTTTCATGCACGGCTGCATTGCCCTTGGATGTAGTACTTGCGCCCCAAAGTACGCAAGCTCCGACGCTTCTTCGTAAGTGACAAATTGTACGGGCTTCGCGTCTTTTACAATCCTTGGATCCGCTGTCAGTATTCCGTCAACGTCTTTCCAAACCTGAACTTCTTCGGCTCTGCACGCCGCAGCGATCATTGTCGCCGAAAGATCCGATCCGCCGCGCCCAAGCGTCGTGATACTGCCCTTTTCGTCTTTCGCAAGAAACCCCGTTACAATGGGAAGAACATTCCCCTTTATCTGCGGAAGAATTTTTTCTGGAATCAAGTCCCAACTTTCTTTAAGCAACTCGGCGCGGGTATAATCGGAATTGGAAATAAATCCCATCTCCCACGCGTCAAAAGCCATTGCGTTCATGCCGGAAGCTTTTAAAAAAGCGCCAGTGACACGCACGGAAAGCCGCTCGCCAAAAGAGACAAGATAATCTTTTGTCCGTGGAGTAAGTTCCCTGATAAGGGCGATTCCCGATAACAGGCGGGTAAGCTCGTCAAAAAGGCTTACGACTTCTTTCTGAGCGGGCAGTTTTAAATTTTTGATAGTTTCCTGATGAAGTTTTTCTATGCGTTTAATATCAACCTTTCCTTCTTTTAACGCCAGATTTCCGGCTTCAAGAAGATGGTCGGTCGTATCTCCCATAGCAGATAACACAAGCACCGGTTGTTTTGGCATTTGTGTTTTTACTATGCCTGTAACATGGCGTATTCTTTCCGCGTTCGCCACTGAGCTTCCGCCGAATTTCATCACTATCATTTCTTTCTCCTGATACAGACAGGCTGCTTTTTATCCGCCTTTTTCTGTAATGGCGCTTTTACGCAATTATACAAAAAAACGCGAACTGGGGCAATGGACTGTAATACGCTATTCTGTTATTATTTCCCTATGATTGGCTTTCTAATAAAAAAAACTATATACGATTTATGGGACAATATGATCAAGGTTGTCGCGCTTAATTTAGGCTTTTTGGCCTGTACCGCAATTCCGATTCTTCCCTTATTGTTCCCCAACATTTTCGGCTCTAATTTGTTGGTTATAGTATTTGCCATTCTGGGAACCCTTATTTGCTCGATATATCTTGCCACGGCAGCTTTTACAATAAAGTCAATTTCTGATTATGGGACTTTTACTTTTAGCGATTTTCTCGCAAACCTTAAAACAGCGTGGCCCGCCGGCATTGCCATGTTTGTGTTTCTATTTATTATTTATATTGTAGTATCAATTGTAATTCCGTTTTATGCCGCTATGGCTTCATTAATCGGTTTAGCTTTATCGGCATTGCTTATCTGGGTACTGATATTCGCCTTCCTTTCTTTTCAATTTTATTTTGCAGTCTACGCCAGGCTAGGCGCTAATATAATGAAATCATTTAGAAAGTGCATGTTAATTTCTTTAGACAATACCGGCATGTCAATTTTTTTATTTATTCACAATATTCTTGCTTTAATGATTTCCGTAATATTTGTCTTTATGTTTCCCGGCCCCATAGGCGTTCTTCTTTATCTTGACGAAGCCCTCCGCCTGCGTTTGTTAAAATACGATTACCTAGAAGCCAACCCCGAAGCCGACCGCAAAAAAATCCCATGGGACGCGTTGTTGATAGATGAACGCGAAAAAACAGGGAATCGCACTTTGAAGAATTTTATTTTTCCGTGGAAGGATTAGGGAGGTAGATAAAAGACCTCACACACGCTCAATAAACGCACGGCGTAGCCGTGTGGATCAATAATGCCACATAGCGTAGCATCAATAAATGCTGCTGTCTGTAATTAAAGCAAGGCTGCCTTTAGGCTGCCGGCAGTGCACAGCTCACAAAGGAAGAGAAGATCACAAAGAGGAGAGAGGAGGTTTCTGTTTGTTAGCTTAATCGTGAAGCTCAAGCATAACATTCTGACAAAAAATCACTATTCACTTGTTCGCTGTAAAGTTTTATATATTTATTATCTTCGTAATATTTATGTTACTTTTACTAAAAAATGGCTATAATTATAAAATGGTGCCGTAATTTTTTTACGGCAACTTGTAAATTTCTTGCCTATTGATTACGATAATATATATATGTTGTGTTTTTATTCTGTCAAGAATTACCGTGGTTTCAAAGATGCTATAACGCTCGATCTTACCTCGTCCAATTATGGATTTAACGAAGAATGCGTTAAGGATGGCTATGCCCATAAAGCTTTGATTTACGGTTATAACGGAGTGGGGAAATCAAATTTAGGTTTGGCGATAATGGATATTATTATCAACCTTACAGATAAAGATAAAACTTTGCTCCTGACCAATAACTATTGTAATGCAGAGAGCGGAAGTAAATTAGTCGAATTTAAATATAAATTTAGATTTAATGAGACTATGATTGAATACCAATATGGGAAAAATGCGCCTGAATCTATTTGTTATGAACGTTTATTTATAAATGAAAAATGTGTTGTTTCTTATAATCGAATTACTGGCGAACCGTTAGAAATAAATTTGCCTGGTGCTCAGACATTGAATAAAGATATCAGTAAAATAACAATTTCAATATTGAAATATATAAAATCAAATGCTTCTTTAGAACAATCTGATGAAACAAATGCCCTTTTTTCATTTTTTGATTTTGTAGACAGAATGTTGTTTTTTCGCAATCTTGATGATAGAAATTATGCAGGATATGAAGTTGGCGGTCATCAATTATTTGACGAGATAGTAAGTAAAAATCATTTTGATAATTTCAGATCTTTTTTGGCAGATGCAGATGTTCCTTCAAACATAATATTCACAAAAATGGCAAATCGGACAAGAGTCTATTTTAAATATGAAACTACACAGAAAAGAAATTCTATTATTGATTTCTTTGACAATTGTTCTACCGGAATGAAGTCATTGACTGTGTTATTTTATTGGTTGCAAAATGCGATATTCGAGAAAACCTCATCGCCTTCATTTATATTCATTGATGAATTTGACGCTTTTTATCACCAGCGTTTGTCTGAATATGTCATAAATAAAATAAAAAAAATAGATAACTGCCAATTTATTCTTACTACGCATGATACCGGTGTAATGTCAAATGATATTATGCGCCCTGATTGCCTCTTTTTGATGCATAAAGACAAGATCGAAGCTTTATCCTCATTGACAGATAAAGAGTTGCGGTTTGCCCATAATATAGAAAAAATGTACCGTGCGGGCGCTTTTGATGAGTAATACTATACTGCTTATTTTTGAAGGAGAAATAATTGAGGGACAAATATTTAAGAGCATCGAAAAATATTTTTTCCCAGCTTCCAATGGACAACAAATTATTAGAAGCAGTTTTAAAGCTGAAATTTATCAACTTTGGAATGAAGTTAAGGATGATGTTAATCTTGATATTGTAGAAGTTCTCAAACAAAGACCCGATTCAGATATTAGAGATATTGATAGAAGAAATGTATCAGAGGTACATCTCTTTTTCGATCATGACGGTCATTCCCATTCAGATACAATGTCACCGCAAGATTACAATGAAATGATAAATAAATTACTTAACACTTTTAATAATGAATTTGAGCAAGGAAAACTTTGGCTTAGTTATCCTATGACAGAAGCCATTAAACATTGTACAAATAACCCTGCTGATTGTTTCAAAGACGCGTTTCTTGATATGTCAAATAATATTAACTATAAAAATATTATTGATAAAATAAGTAATTATAAAGATATAAAAAAATATGATGAAAACACTTGGCATTATTTAACTATAATTAACATTCAACGAACATTTTGTTTGGTGAATAATACTTATGAGACGGTTTCTGATTATCAAAGTATAAAACATTGGTTTGAAAACAATGCGATAATTATAAAACAAATACAGGAAAAGCAATACAAAAATTTTATCTTGCCTAAAAATCAGATTGTTGCATTGTCACCTTTTCCTCTTTTTTTAATCAATTATTTTGGTGAGAAATATTTTAATAAATGTAAAAACGAGATAGTTACAAAAAACTGTAGTTTCTATTGTTATCAAAATAATAAATAAAATTACAAATTTGCTTCACCCCGCAACCCCTACACCATTTCGCTAGGGTACTCCAAATTTTCCTTAGACGCTTTCTTCAAAAGCGCGATGTATCTGCGCCACTCCCATTTTGCCATGTCGATATTTTGATCGCGCCAGTTGCCGCATTCGGCGGGGGAAGCGCCGGGAATGGGGCCTTCGAATTTTTCTATCCATTCAGCCATTTCTGTTAATAGGGGAAGAATATCAAGGGATTTATAGTCTCCTTCCAGAATTAAATAAAAACCGGTGCGGCAACCCATTGGGCCGAAGTATACTGTTTTTGGACTCCATACTTTGTGTGAACGAAGAAATGTCGCGCATAAATGTTCAATTGTATGCACCGCCGGCTGATCCATTACCGGCTCCTTATTCGGCTCTTTAAAACGAAGATCAAACGTGGTAAGCACCACATCTTTGAATTGATCTTTCCGTGAAACATAAGCTCCGGGTTTTAACCGAAGATGATCAACCTGAAAACTAGCTATTTTTTCCATACCGCTCTCCTTTAACTAACTATAACAGGATATATGCCTTTAAGCAACTCACCAGTCATTTCGGTAACATTTCTATATTGAGGCAACTCGCTAATTCCCCAATGGCGGTTTACGACGTTCCGCCGCAGGCGGAATGTTAAGCTTTTGCGCTCTGCGCAAAAGCCGTAAACCGCTACGCTAAGCGACGTTTTAATGTCGCTTAGCGTGGAAGTATCTGCCGTTTTAATGGCAGATACTTCCTATTTCTCCGTAATATTAAAACTCCCGTCCCAATCGGCAGCGGGCGGATATTCCTGATACTGACGGCAGCGTTCAATAAAATGTTTGGAAGGGCCGTCTTCGGGGTATATTTCCAATACCTTTTTAAACGCGCTCTCCGCGTCTTTCCAGTTGCGTACTTCAAAAAGATCCATCGCTTTATGAAAAAGATAAATTTGTTCAAATAAAGCGTCAGACGCGTCGGCTTTTAATTCCAATACTTCATGGATACGCACAGGTTCGTTAATGCCCACAACTCTAACACGGTCAAGCCGTCTGGTAAGCAACTTGCCTTTTGTTTCCTGTACCGTAGATTCCGAGGCAAGCACCCAAGTTCCGTATTGCTTGTTCACTCCTTCAAGACGGGAAGCCAAATTTACCGCGTTACTGATGATAGTGTAGTTCATCTTTTTTTGCGTTCCCATGTTTCCTACTACCATTTCTCCGGTATTAATGCCGATACGGGTCAACAGCGGCGAAGGGCTTATTCCGTTTTCAAGGACATACCTATTCACTTCATTCTCTATCCGCTTCATCATTATTCCGGCAGTGCATGCCCGCAGAGCGTGATCGTCAAGTTCCAGAGGCGCGCCAAAGAAAGAAACAATTGAGTCTCCCTGATATTTGTCGATAGTCCCTTTTTCTTCCAGAATAATATCGCTCATGGTGGAAAGATAATGGTTAAGGAGATCTACTAAATGAGCTGGCGTAAGTTTTTCCGCTATACCGGTAAATCCCTTTATATCGGAAAACAAAGCTGTCATGTGCCGGTTAATTCCGCCAAGCTGCATTCGGGTGGGGTCGGATATAACTTCTTCTACGACATCTTCTGACAAATATGTTGAAAAAGCCTGACGCATATTATTGTTGAAATACTGAAGCTTGACATGGGCTTCTTCAATTTCCTGCGCTTTCCTTCGGTACAACATCGTATTTAAAACGCCGAAAAGAACTGAAACGGAAAGGGCGAGAATCTGCAATATCGTCATAGTCAATGAATAACCGCGCTGTTCCCTGATAACTTTGTCGCTTATATCCACGTCCGCGACACAGTAGAAATTGCCGTCTTTATCATACACCGGAGCAAAACCGGCAAGAAGGTCTTCCCAGCTTTCGTTATAGTTACCCAGGTCTGTCGCTGTTACATCTCCGGAAAGAGCTGCCCTAGCGATATCCTGAATTGGTTTAACAGTTCCGGGACCTACTATGGTTTTGGGATCAAAGTCATTGTCAATAATTTATTGGAAATTGTCTTGATCGTATTGCCGCAGATAGGAGACATACAGAACATTATATTTTTTGGCAAATTGATCCAACCGCCTTTTTAACTCCTGATAATTCTGATTTTTTGTATCTTCAACAGTATGGTAACGATCCAATTCTTCAACGCTGACATATTGCGCCGCCGCCTGCGCCACTGCCATTAAATGATTCTGAGTCGCCTCAGTAATCATTTTCTCGTAATGGTTTACATGAATATTCACCACTATCGAAACCAGCAGCACCATCAATGCTGAAATAAAAAATAGACTCTGCGTCAGCTGTATCCCAATCGCTTTCGTCAATTTTTCCAAAAATGAATTTGGATTTGAGGATTTTTGTTTTTTACTCATATATCTTTCCTATAAAAATAATATTATCATATTTTTGATAATTTGACAATTCCACATTAATAATATCCAACATGGTTAATATTGATATGTTCGACTTTATACCGCTAGACAAACCCCCGTAAAATCGCTACACTTTACTTACTGGCAGTATGTCTGAGCTGCCGCCCAATTCAAACTGTCAGACTATGGAGGACTTTTTATGAGCGCCACAATACGGCTCAAAAGATTTGGAACAAAGAAGCGGCCTTATTACCGCATTGTTGTTATGGACAAACAAGCGCCTCGGGATGGAAAAACCATTGAGGAGCTTGGCTACTATCACCCCATCGAAGCGGAAGACAAGCAGATTGTTTTTGACGTGGAAAAGGCTAAAGCATGGCTTGCGAAAGGCGCGATTGTTTCCGATACGGTACGCAGACTCTTCAACAAAAAGAATGTTTCCGTAAAATAATAAAGAAACACATATTGTTTGTATGCCCGTAATGGGCAAAGGTAATACAATGGAAAAAGATTTAATCGAATATCTTGCGAAATCCCTTGTGGACGATCCTTCACAGGTGCAGGTAAATATTGTCGAGGGCGAAAAATCCACTATTTTGGAACTGCGGGTAGCTGAGAAAGATATTGGCAAAGTAATCGGCAAACACGGACGCATCGCAAAGGCAATAAGGACTGTGTTGCAAGCGGCCAGCGCCAGAACCGGTAAACACACAGTACTGGAAATATTGGACTGATACGGCAAATGACCGAAAAGTTCATTATTGGACTAGTTGGTGCTCCTTTTGGCGTTAAAGGTTTTGTAAAAGTTAATCCCTTATCCGGGGAAATCGGTCACCTTCTAAAATTAAAATCGGTAGTCGTTAGCAAGGACGGCAAAGAGCAATCTCTTCAAATTGAAGAAATTACCCCCGCTCCGCCCTCAGTACTGATGCGTTTTGCCGGATTTGACAGCCCTGAAAAGGCTAAAACCATAAACGGGGCGCAATTAATCGCCGGACGTGAGCAAGCCGCTCCCTTAGGCGATGATGAGTTTTATATAGAAGATTTAAAAGGGCTTCCGGTAATTTTTTCCGGCGCGGAAGAGGAAAATGGCGCAAGCGAGATAATTGTCGGTTCTATTACCGATATAATCGAAGGCGGTAACGGGGAACTGGCGGAAATTAAACTTTTGAACGGCGAAAAACGTTTGGTTCCTTTTAGAAAGGAGTTTTTTTCTGAGATTAGCCCGCAGAGGGGTAGGGTGGTGATTAAAAATCTTTGGGTTTTGGAGTGAAAGAGGGATAGTAGTGGTTAGTAGGTAGTTTGTGCTGTTAGTAAGCTAAGAGTATTGGCAACAATTCCAGTTTACTAGCAATAACACTAATTACTAACCACTTCTTTATTACAACTGGGCAATAGTCTCCGAGGAGAGACCGGTGTACTTACTAATCTGAGATACGGGCATATTATCAGCTTTCATTTTTCGGGCGTTTTCGAGTTTTTCTTCTTTACGGCCTTTTTCTTCAGCATCTGCCATGCCGCTCCGCCAGTCAAGTTCGCTTTTTATCAGAGTAGTCATTCGCGCATATTCTATTTCGTCTTTGGTGATATTTATCAAAGTGTCTACCGCCATCGCTATGCCCTCCTCTCGGTTGGTTATCTCAATTATTTTAGCCCTTTTTTCAGGATCTGTCAAATATTGAAAAAATACCGCCCACAGTTCCGCGTTTGTCATTTCTTCAACAGACTTTTCGGCTACGAGTTCTGTTTTTACCAATTCTATGGTGATTATTTTAGTTCTTCCGCCCAGCGAAATACGATTGTTCAAATCGCAATACGAGAAATTGTGAACGAAGTTTTCATCATTGTAAAATTTCTTATTCGCCAGAATCGCGATTTGATAGGTTTCCTTCAAATCATTATATTTTTTATCTATTCCGTGAATGCCCTGTCCTACGAATAACTTTGAAACATAATACTCAAGCCGTACAGGTTCGCTCGCGATTGGGTTGAATGCCATCTCAACGTTAACAAGCTCGCCATTCTTTGTTTTACAGGCTACGTCGAAACGCAAATACCGCTGCCTCAAATCGTCAACAGGCGGCTCATTGGCAATAATGGTTTCCACCTCAACAGTTCGCCCTATAAGCGCAGAAATCAAGTCAGACAACGCGCCTCTTGACGCTGACGTGTCTTTGGTGAATACGGCTTTGAACACCGGGTCATAGCGGATGTCCAAGATACGCTCCCCGTCCCTGAAAGGGAAGGGGCCCCACTCGTAAATAGCAGGATTTTGATTGATTGTTTCCATAAACAACTCCATAATAGTTTTTTCCCGCCTGACCACTTGCAAGCGGTCAGGCTCCTATATATGGCGTGAGAGTGCTGTTTTGCTTGACCGAAAATGAAAATTTTTCGAAAAATTTCACACTAAGATCACGAAGGGACAAAGAACACAAAGAGGGATTAGGAATTAATCAATATTTTTAACAATTTTACGAATTGCATTTCATTTTCGGATTATGTTATATAACTTTTATAAACTGTTTCAAGAGCAATGTTTACATGTTTCTTAAAATCTTTGGAAATTCGATTAATTATGGTATTTTGCTCATTAAAGGAAATGTCTCCTTTAAATAATTCCCAAATTTCAATTTCAAGAGCGTTTGCTATATTACAAAGTGTTCCTGCTTGCGGATAGTTATTACCTCGTTCAATATTTGATAAAAATGTTATTGAAATATTGGCTTTTTCAGCTAAATCAGCCTGTGAAAACTGCCTGCGAAGGCGAAAAAACTTTATATTTTTCCCTAAAATCCCTTTGAGTTTCTTTTCTTCCATAATATGATATTCGCTTTATTAATTCAAATTTGTTTATATTCACTTGACAACAATCTTATACTTCTATATATTATTGAAATATAAGATTTATATAAAAGAAAGGAGTTTTTAATTAAAAATAAATTTTTACGGTTTCAAGTTTTATTGCTAGTTAGTTGGTTAATTATTGAAGATTGTAAATATCATGGAGGATAATGTGAAAAAGGTATTTTTAATAATTTTATTATCTTTTGTTTTCATAGGATTTACCTATGCTGATCCGGCTGTAAGAAATCAATTTAATGGTACATGGAGCGGTAATTTTATTGGGCGTGGCTCTGGTGGCGGAGATCAGGTCTTCTTAAAGATAGAAATAACTAATAGTAGAGTAATTTCATATAACAAAACTTGGGATGACAACGGTAAAGAGTTATGGATTCCGTCTGAGACTGATGAAGATTATTATCTTTACGCTGGAAATAATCTTATTTATTCGTTTGTAAGCAAAAGTTGGAATTATTCACGTGCTGTTGTTATTAGTTTATCATATATTAATCCAAGAACCCTACATGTTTTCTACATGACTCATGATAATGAATATCAAACTGGACAAAGTAATGAAGTTTACTTTTTTTCCGGTGAAGGACAACTACGGAAAGATTATTAAAATTTTTTATTTTAAATAATTAAATACTACCGTATGAGTAATATATGGTATTATATAAAGGAGTAAAATTAATGAAAACACAGTATATTAAAACAATTTTGTTTTTTATATTAATCTCTATTTGTTCAAACATTTTTGGAGAGGATACTAAAAACATTTCTATATACACGGTTGGTTATTATGCAAATTCTAATAATAATTGGAGAGCATGTTTTTGGAAAAACACTGTGCGTACAGATCTCAAAACCCCGGTTGGAGAAACAACTTCTACCGCAAGTGGAATAACTATCGCAAACGGTACAGTATATACAGCAGGGTATTTGGGATGGGATTCAACAAAGGCTTGTTATTGGACAGGTACAATGTGTACAGATCTGCATCCTACTGGAGCATAGAGTTCCAAGGCAAATGTAATCACAGTTATAGATGGTACAGTATATGTAGGCGGTTATTATAGAGAATCTGGTGTTTTAAAAGCCTGTTATTGGATAGATACTGTACGAACAGACTTAAATATCCCTGCTGGAGCAAAAAGTCCTGTTATCACTGGAATCACAGTTTATAACGGAAAAATATTTACCTCAGGTTATTATACAAGATCGACAGGTTGGGCTACAGCCTGTTATTGGATTGGAACAGAGTATGTAAATCTGCATCCTGCTGAAGCATCGAATTCTTGGGCTGAAGGAATTATAATAGAAAACGGCATAGTTTATACTGCGGGCAGTTATGTTGATTCTGGTTTTAGGAAGCCTTGTTATTGGATTGGCACATCGTGTTCAAACCTGAATATTCCTGCTGGGGTATTATACCCTTCTGCTGTTGCAATTATGGTTGTAGGTGGTACAGTATACACCGTAGGTAATTATAAAGAGTCCAATATTGATAAAGCCTGTTATTGGACAAATACAACTCGTACAGACTTGGATTCGCAATCATTAGCTGATGGAATCACTATTAAAAACGACACAATTTACATTGCAGGTCGTCATATAAATAATTCTATGTTCAGACCTTATTATTGGGTTGGAACAAAGCGTACAGACCTTCCATTTATTGATAATATGTGGATAAGTGATATACTCATTGTGGTTGAATAACATAGGGCACTATTAGGTGATTGACACCCTGAGGCTTGCGTAAACACTGTAGGTGTTTCTACAAATTGGATGATGATTGACACCTTTTCTATTAGCGCCATAAGATGTATGCCCAATAAATCCTTGAGTACAGTCAGGGCAGGGCTGCGGGTGGCAAAAACATCTTCTGTGGGTTCCCCGACGTAGAGACTTTGGAATAAAACAAAGAAAATTCAGAGAATAATGTCCGGCGACAAACCCTAGATAAAGCTTTCTACCTACGCTGTTCAGTCGCCGGAAAGGCTCGGAGTCGGGTTCCCCCAGAGTTTTTGCCACCCGCAGCCCTGCCCTGACTGTACTAAATAAATTCTTTGGGCATACATCGTTTTACCTCTTAGAAAAAAGTAGAAATAATCTCGCTCAAACTTTAGAACGTATATCTTTTTGCTTTATATTTCATTTTCTCTTAAAATTATTTTTTTTAACAACAAATCTTCTAAATTTCTTCTTCCGTCTATTACCAGCATTATATATACATAATCATTTTCAATTTTATATATTATCTTCCAATATTCAACTATTATTTCTCTATAAATTAAATATCCGTATTTTTCCAATTCAGGAACAATTCTATACCGCTCGGGAAACATATCCAAATTTTTAACATTCTTTTCTATACTGTCTAATATTTTTATTGCATAATCTATATTTGTTTTTGAGATATAATCAATAATATCGTTTATGTCTTCCCTTGCGGGCGCAGTCCATTTTATGAAATATTTTTTATCCATTATTTTGACCAATTTTTTTTCTTAATTCTAAAAATACTTGGTCATTATCATAAACTTTTCCTTCTCGGATAGATTTCTCGGAAAACTGTAATAATTTCATTAAAGATAATGCATTGATCATATCCTGATATGATTCAATGTCCAGAAAGACCCCTTTTGCTTCACCATGTTGAGTAATAATTATTGGATTTTTACATTTATTGATATAGTCAATCATTTCCGCCGCATTTGTCTTTATATAGGAAATTGGTTTTACATCTTCTTTTAAATTAACATTCATAAAAACCTCCAAAGGTAAGTACTTTAATAATACCAAAGAAAGACTGTTTTATCAAGTCTTTTTTTGATGTGTTTTAGTGGGCAAGTAATTCGCTTTTTTTTATCTATTACCAAACCAACGGCTTTAAAAGTTACCAAAAAACCGCGCCAGCGGATAGCGGCAGACTCTGTTTCAAGCACGAGATCTGCATTGAAAGTTCCTCTTTTTGCTCATAAAGGGTAACTGTGACGTAGAGAGCTTCCTTATCTTTGGATTCTAGAATGAAATACACACTTTTAACCCTATTTCCCGAAATTACCGACGCTTTTTTTATTGACATACAATCAACATAGTGATATACATAATATATTGGGGCGGTGGGAGATATTGTGGCAATCAAATTTAACCACACAAGGGAGATATTAGCAATAAGAGATGGATTTCCCAAGTATTATGAGGCACATACGTCTACAAAAGTTCAGTGGGAAGTTGATTTTGCCGAAAATGATTTTAGGAGTGCGTATACTAAAGATAAAGGAAGGGATGAAAAGTTGGTATTATCAACAAAAATCCTGATTGAATCAAAGAGTATACCAGTTACATTCATTGAAAACGCTGAAGGAGCATTAGAAATTAAAGTTAATAGGGAAACGGTTTATATAATAAAACCGAGAGGGCGAATAAGCCAAAGCTTAATAATCGCTTTTACCCGTTCTATAATAAGGGAACAAAAATGACGAAAAAAGATGAAGCTGTATTTGCCAAAGCATTTGAAAAAATGGAAGCGAAAGGCTATTTTACAGAACTGCGAACAAAAGCCAAGGCTAAACCTAAAACCAAATCCAATGCCAAAACAACGGTTTTAAAGGCTACCAAAAAACCGCGCCAGCGGATAGTGGCAGACTCTGTTTCTGGCACGAGGTCTGCGTTGAAAGTTCCTCTTGTTGCTCATAAAGGGTAACTGCGATGTAGAGAGCTTCCTTATCTTTGTGTTTTAGAATGAAAAATGGGAATCTCTAAAAACCGGTTGTTTTTATCGGTTCCATTGCTGTTTTTCCCTTTTTTTGATGTTCAACGCCTTTGCGCCTAAACATGTACGTTTTACGGCTCTGTATAAAAAATTATACACTCGTATTATTATATTATATGTAATTACTGTTAATCATGGGAGCGCTTTTTACCCTTATGGGTTGAATCCGCCCCTTGTTTTTTAACAGCTTCTACCAGTTGTTTAATTTGTAAGACAATATAGTCCTTAAAAGGAGGGTCAAGTTCATGAAAAACATCCAAAAGTTGTTTAAGTTGTATATCAGGCAGGTCTTCTCTGAACATTTTCCCTTTTCCAGTAAGAAGAAACTCTTTTTTCACGCCATACTGTGAACAAATCAGGGCGATAATACGGTCATTGACAGGTCTTTTTCCACCCTCTATTTGAGCGTAATAGGACTGGCTCACAAAGATGCCCTTGCAAAAGTCTCTTTGTGTTATGCCTAATGCTTCCCTTACGGCGATAAACCTGTCCTGAATCGTAGCAATCATACTTTTTCCCTTATCAATATAGAAGAATAAAAAGGAAAAAGCAAGCAATCTCATTTTTCTGCCATTTATTTGGCCGTGTATAGTTATGCCCAAAGGCATAAAACAATAGTTCGCATGAACTATTGACAAATACTCTATGCAATCTTAATATATTGCTATGGGTACTTAAAAGGAAGTGTAATATGAACAGCAAAGACCAAAAAGTATCTGATTATGTTAGTAAAGCCTACAAGGATTTACCTCTCGAAATGCGTGTTAGGGTAAATATGACGGCAAGCGAACTTCTGGAAATCCAGAGGAAAAACAAGGTTTTAGTTGAGGATGGAGGAGATCTGTCTTCGTATGAGGATGGGGGAAACCTTGGACGGGTAGGCAAGGAATAACATGAAAAGTAAATTTATCGGCGTAAAGAAACTTACGCTCTATAAACTTTATAGTCGTGTGGATGTCGGTTATAAAGGAACGCGAAGACTAGAAATGAAGCCCAATGATAATAAAAATGAGAAAGTTTTTTTGAGTGATATAAATGCTAAAACAGTATCAGGTACCGCTATGAAAAAACGATGGGGAATTCTGTTTCTTTTGATTATGGCTTTATTGTCGTCCTGCGCCAGTATAGGTAGTGTTAGCAAAGGCGGCGGGAGTGGGGCGGGTGTTTCCCTGCTGGAGGCTGTGGAGCAGTCGGCGGATAAAATCGCGACGAACCTGCCCAAAGGCAGCCGCGTGGCTATCGTCGCGTTTGAATCCGAGAGTGACAACCTTTCGGACTTTATTATGGAAGAACTCACAGGTGCGCTCGTTGACCGAGGCATTGAGGTGGCGGACAGGCAGAACCTTGCCTACGTGTACAAGGAGCTTAACTTCCAGATGTCCGGGGACGTAAGTGATGAGACCGCCCAGTCCGTTGGCAAGTTCCTTGGGGCGCAGATGGTCATAACCGGGCAGTTGACCGGCCTCGGCGGTTCCTACCGTTTCAGGGCAAGCGCGATCCAAGTGGAAAAGGACACGCTGAGTAGCGTTACTCGGCTTATGGTGCGTAACGACAGGGAAACGAAAAACATGATTGCGACCCTTGCCAAACAAAAGACTACTGTTAAAACCGCCAAGTACGGAGTAACCGAAACAACCACGCCGCAGACAGCCGGAACCTTTCTTGACCGAGGTATTTTGTTTGCCAGCCGGGGCAATTACGAAATGGCAATCGCCGACTTTACCGAAGCTCTGAAGCTGAACCCGAACATGGGCGCAGCCTATAGTCTGCGAGGCAGGGCATGGTACGCCAGCGTGTCAAGAGTAACCGACGTAGGCACTAATTTCAGCTACATCAATACAATCTCAACCAACGGAAAGGCTACGGCGGACCAGACTCGCGCTTACGATTTAGCAATAGCGGATTTTACCGCCGCGCTCCAACTTGATCCAAATAACGCCCATATCTACATTGAACGGGGCAATGCGTACAGCGACAAGGGCGACTATGACCGGGCCATAGCGGACTATAACCAGGCGCTCCGGCTGAATCCCAATTATGCCAATGCGTATAACAACCGGGGCATTGCGTACAAAAACAAGGGCGATTATGACCGGGCCATCGCGGACTATAACCAGGCTATCAAGCTATACCCCTATTTCGCAGAAGCGTATAACAACCGGGGCTTTGCATACGATGCCAAGGGCGATTATGACCGGGCCATCGAGGACTATAATCAGGCGATCCGGCTGAACCCCAATTACGCCGTCGCGTATAACAACCGGGGTAATACGTACTATAACAAGGGCGACTATGACCGTGCCATTGAGGACTATAATCAGGCGATCCGGCTGAACCCCAATTACGCCGTCGCGTATAACAACCGGGGCATGGTGTATCACATGAATAAAGACTGTGACCGTGCCATCGAGGACTATAATCAGGCGATCCGGCTGAACCCCAATTACACCGTCGCGTATAACAACCGGGGCTCTGCATACGATGCCAAGGGCGACTATGACAGGGCCATAGCGGACTACGGCGAGGCGATCCGGCTTAACCCCAATTACGCCGTTGCGTATTATAGTCGGGGCAACATGTATTACATGAAAAAAGACTATGACCGAGCCATCGCGGACCATAGTCAGACTATCAAGCTAGACCCCAATGATGCCTTTTCGTATATCAACCGGGGCATGGCGTATCACATGAATAAAGACTATGACCGGGCCATCGCGGACTATGAGGCGGCGCTACGGATTAACCCGAACGATGCCAATGCAAAGACATTGCTTGAAAACGCGCGGAAGGCGCGGGGAAGGTAGGGTACGTTAGGGAAAAGTGGTAGTAGGTAACGCAGTGGTGATTGTCACCACTTTTGCCAAGTGCCGTTATGCGACATTTATACACTACTGGTGGTGAAGGTCTTATCAAACAGGGAGCAGAGCTGTTAGCTGTCGTTCCCTGTTTAGAAGATAAAGTTGAGAAAAACAAACAAGGAGAAGGAAAATGGATAAAGGAAAAGTATTTCATAATATAACTGATGTTGTAGATAAGAATATTCTACATGGTATTCTTGAACGAGATATACTTCATATAAACGATAATATAAGTTTTAAAAATAAGGTCGATGTTTTTAATAGCCTTTTTAATAAAAATTATAAACAAGGTTTTGCGTGCTTTGGAAAATGTTACTTCAAAATTAGTGAGAAAAAATATATATGGTTTCCTCCTCTTGATAAACGTCATGGTGTTTGGATAAATACTATGCCGGATGAACTGCACTTGCACCAAATATTTTGCGGTGAGCCAAAAGGCCATATAAGCAATCCGCTGAATGTAGAAAGAGCTATTTTTTCAAAAAAGCCCAATGATAATTATAAATTTACAGGAGTATTTATTAATGATGGCGTTGATGGTAATACTGAAAAAATGAAACGTATATCGCCAGAAATGCGGATTTCCGAATGGATTAGGTAACGCAACTGTCTGTTACCGCTTTTTCATAGTGCCGTCAGGCGACATTTATACGCTAGGGGCGGTGTAGTGGTAGTGAATAGCAATTTTTGTAAGCCAGATAAATCTCCCAAACAACAAAACTATCCGCTAATTACTACATTTAAACAGTCTCACTCCACGAGCATTTCATTAATAACATTTTTTACTTCTGTTATTTTATTTGGACTGAGCTTTCCAAGTTTTTTAATGGCGCGTCTTTTATCTAAAGCCCTGATTTGATCCAGGACAATCCAGCCTTTTTTGCCTTTAAATGTCAACGGTACGCGAGTAGGGTAAGCGTGCGATTTTGTCGTCATTGGCGCGATAATAATAGTTGAAATGTGTTGATTCATTTCATTCGGGGAAATAATCACGCAAGGACGAGTCTTTTTTATCTCATGCCCAATCGTTGGTTCCAGATTAACAAGACAGATTGAGTATTGTTCCATCACCAAACCCATTCAAAAGTTTCGTCGTCAATATTTTCAGGAAGTAATAATTTTTCCGCTTTGTCATCCGGCTTTTTTGAAAAGGCTTCACTCCAACCTTGCCGTGGCCTTTTTTTTACGCCTTTAATTATTAATTTATCTTTATTGATAATTAATTCCACTTCATCTTTTATTTTCAATTCATGGAAAATTCTTTTAGGTAATCTGATACCGCGAGAATTGCCAATTTGGATAACAGAAGCCAACATAATTACACCTCAATATTGTAATTATATTGTAATTACAAAAACTGTCAAGTAGGTGATTAGTGAATAGCAGATAGTGAATAGTGGATAGTGAATAGTAAATAGTAAGTCTGGTAAGTAAGATAATCTCCCAGTAACGCAACTGTATCTGACACCAAAATAATGACACAGATGAGTTACCTACTATGCCCCCACCTGCGTTCTAAGATGTATCTTCAGGCGGCAAATGCCAATAATGATGAAAACGAATAAAAAGATAACATTAAGCCTAAAAACAGCTTAAATCGGGGTAAATTCTCCCTAACCAACAGTAGAACTCCCCAATCTTTAAGTAACTTGCAAAAGTTTTATAACACAGTATATACTTGTAATATGACAGTAACAGTTGAAGTTATTAATGACAAAGCGTTAAATCTCCTTTCAGATATGGAACATCTTGATCTAATACGGGTAAATGTTCCGCCTCAAACCACTTCCAGTCCGAATCCATATACTCATCTAGCAGGAGCGTTAAAACTCTCTGATAAACAGTATGAATGTTATCAAAAAACCTTGCAGGAAGGTCGGAACGAATGGGACAGGGATATTTTTTAGATTCAAACGTTATTATCGGATACCTCGCAGGGCGAATTCCTTCACATGGTATGAAGATTGTGTCTGAAATTATCAGTAATAGACCTAATATTTCCGTTATTTCACAGATAGAAGTATTAAGATTCAACGATACTCCGGAAAATGAAGCTGTTTTGGAAGAATTTATAAATATGTCTAAAATTTATCCTTTAAGCAACAATGTTATTGAACGCACTATTAAATTATGCAAACAGATTAAAATTAAATTACCGGACGCAATAATCGCGGCAACCGCTTTGCTTGAAGGTTTTACTTTGGTTACTCGTAATATTAGCGATTTTAAGAAAATACCCGATCTTATACTCGTAAACCCTTGGGATAATCCTGTTACTGAAACTTAAGAAAACCCCTTGTTTATTAATAGCGAATTGCTCCCACGAGCTACCATGCCCCACCTGCGTTCTAAGATGTATGCCAAATAAAATACTTGTGGCAAACGCAACTGTACCTGACACTCACCTTTATCACTGTTTAGAATATTTTGAGAAATAATGGACACGATCAAGATTTTCAAAATGTTTGTCCTGAGTGTATAGATCAGCGTCCCGCAAGACAGCGGTAGCGTAAATGATCTTCATCCCGCTCAAAATGCGTGTTAATTCCTTTGAAAATGCCATAAGCGTCTTTTGTAGCTATTCTATGTGGCTGTTTCGACAGTGTTTGCTTGCCCTTTAAAAACATGGCAAAGTCAAGCAGTTCAACGGCCGTTTCTTCCAGCATGGTTTCAATCTCTCTCATTAATAGTGCGGTTTTTGTCATATTCTGAATATATTAATGTTCGCCGTTTTTGTCAACCGCCGGTATCGCAGACATTGGGACACGCACAGTATTTGTTTCCGTTTTTTCTGCTTTTCTAGGGAAAAAATTTTCCACTACAAGACAACGCTTAACTGATAAAAAATTCTTTCGATACTGACATATATTTCTATGTGAGCTACTGCGCGTAGCCTGCCCACCTGTACTAAAGAAAATTCTCAAGTCTACATCTTGCCCTCACTTAGAAAAAACAATCCTAAAACTTGCAAAACAGCCCCAAAACAGGCTAGAATAAATAGGTTTAATTAGAATGAAATACACACTTTTAACCCTATTTCCAGAAATCCCCGACGCTTTCTTCGCCAATTCCATCATGGCAAAGGCAATAAAACGGGGAATTATTGACTATCAGGCAATAAATATACGCGATTTTGCTACAGACAAGCATAAAACCTGCGATGACGCGCCCTACGGCGGCGGTCCGGGGATGCTTATGCTGCCAGAACCGTTAGATTTGGCTATTAAAAGCGTACTTCCCGGCGAAAATACAGCCGCAAAACCGCGCGTTATCTACCTTTCACCCTCAGGCCGCCCATTTAATCAGGAAACTGCCCGCGAATTGGCGGCTGAAAAGGAATTAATACTGATTTGTGGGCGTTATGAGGGTATCGATCAACGGATAATCGACCGTTACGTGGATGATGAAATCTCGGTGGGCGATTATGTTCTTTCTTCGGGCGAAGTGGCGGCATTGGCAGTAATTGACGCTACCTACCGGCTTGTGGACAGCGTAATTTGCGCGGAATCTCTTGATGAGGAAAGCTTTTCCGGCGGACTTTTGGAGTATCCCCAGTTTACACGACCTGAAGTTTTTGATACAATGAAAGTCCCTGAAGTATTGCTGTCCGGTCATCATGAGCAGATACGTCTTTGGCGGCTTGAAAAGCGGGTTGAAAAAACCCTGCGTCAAAGACCGGACTTGATACAGAGAGGCAGAGAACCGGCTCCCGACGGAAGCAGGGTTTTTAGCGATGAAATTATTAAAATAATAGACCGATTGAGTCGGGAAGTTTAAGGAGAGAGAGATGAACGAGATTAAGGCTATTGAAGCCGACCAAATGAAAAAAGAACCGGGCAAATTCAAAGTTGGAGATACAGTTAAGGTTCACTTTAAAATTGTTGAAGGAAAAACCGAGCGTGTTCAGGCTTACGAAGGCCTTGTTATCGCCATGAAAAATTCCAAAGTTGGAAAAACCTTTACAGTGCGGAAAATTTCCTACGGGGTTGGCGTAGAGAGGGTTTTCCCGCTTCATTCACCGCGTATTGTAAAGGTTGAGGTAGTGCGCCCCGGAAAAGTCAGACGGGCAAAACTCTACTATATCCGTGAGAAAATCGGCAAGGGCGCTAAAATTAAAGAACTTATTATCAAGAAGGGTTCCAAAGGGGCGCATGTGCCTGTTACCGGCGCCGCAGCCGCCGGTAGCAATACCGCCGCTGAATAACTTCTTGTAAATTTTCTTTACACCTCCTCATTTTAAGCCGAAATTTATAAGGGGAACTGTAAATTTATCAATTTTAATCCCCAAGGAAACTAGAATGAATGTTGTAAATACCAGCGACCTTAGACCCGGACAGATTTTCTCCGCGCCGGTGTATTCAGAAGGTGAATATATGCTCGTATCAGCCAATGTTCCCCTTCGCCAAAGAGATATAGACGTATTAAATACGTGGGGTATTGAATATGTCAGAACAGACGGAGAAATGACAGAGACTAAACATAAGTTGAATTTAAAAGATGAATCAACCGAAGTAATATTTAAAGTATTAGAAGAACAAATAAAAGAAGCAATAAGCGAACGGGAAGAAATTCTTCCTGAAGAAACTATTCCTGAAAAGACTATTCCTGAGGAAATTATTCCTGAGGAGATTATTCCTGAAAAAAAACCTTCAAAGAAAATTCCCGAAGAAGATGAAAAGTCTGTAAAAAAAGCAAATATTAAATTTTCCATAACTGACGTCCGTCAAAATTCCAGTCCGTACAGAAAATATAAAACCATTATTGATAAACTAAACGCTTTATTTACCGGTTTAAAATCAGGAACAGATACTGAAATGCGCACGGTCGATAATATCTGCATTCGATTGCTTCAGGATTTGCGGGAGAATCCGGACAGTTTTGTGGGCTTTATTCTTGGCGGAGAAGTTTCAGGAAATGAATTGGCAAAAAGCTCCGTTAATACCGCGATTCTTTCCGCGTTGACAGCTCAGGAACTTAAACTGCCTAATCATAAAATACATAATGTTGTCGCGGGGGCGTTGCTTCACGATATTGGTATGCTCAGATTATCAAAAGGCATAACCGAGAAAAAAGGCGGTCTTTCCGAAGCAGAGCTTGAACAAATAAAAAGCCATCCTTTGCACACGTCAAAAATCGTTACAAAAGAATTATTCGGTCCTCATGAGGTAAATTTAATCGCCCTTCAGCACCACGAGCGGTGGGACGGCCAGGGTTACCCTGATAAACTTGTAGGTCAGGCTATTGATATTGGCGCCCGGATTGTATCGGTAGCCGACGCGTTTGAAGCGATGGTTAGCAAGAAATCCTACAGGAATTCCATGATTGGCTATCAGGCGGTAAGAAACTTGCTTTCTGATAACGCGCGCCGTTTTGATCCAGCGGTAATTATCGCTTTTACAAAAATAATGGGGATTTATCCTATTGGTTCAATTCTTCGCCTTAATGACGGATCTTTAGCGAGGGTTGTAAGCATACACGTTGACGCTCCGATGCGGCCAAAAGTCCAAATGCTGACGGACAGAAAGGGAAATGGCCTTACTACCGGAAGTATGGCAATTGTCGATCTTTTGGAAGAAAGAACGTTGTTTATTAAGCAGGCGATAGATCCGGCTGATTATGCCTAATAGCAGTGGATTGGGAAAAGTAGGGGAAGAGAAGGCTGCCGCCGCTCTTGAAACCGCTGGAATGAAAATAATCGATAAAAATTACAGGTCAAAAACAGGGGAAATCGATATTATCGCCCTTGATGGTGAAACAATCGTCTTTGTGGAAGTAAAAACATGGTCTTCGCTTGGCATGGAAGACCTGCAATACAGCATTGATAACAAAAAACAGAATAAAATCATTAAAACCGCTAAGTATTTTCTGTCTGAAAATCGAAAATATAGTAATATGGCAATTCGTTTTGACGTTATATTTGTCAAAAATAATAAGAAATCTGAAGGATTTCAATATACCCATCTTGCGTCAGCCTTCACGGAGAGTGTATGATGATAGAACAGGCTTTGAATTCCAAAATACCTGACATCAGGCTGGAGATATTACGGCGGCGCATAAATGATGAAAACTACCTTCATGCCGCTATTCAAAGACTGGCTCTTGTATTGAGCAATGAAATTATGGATATTACCCATGAAGGCGGGTGTTATGAGCGGCAGCGGAAAAGGCGGAAATAACCGAAAAAATCGTCAGCGTTTCTCCGGACGGAGAGATGATCCACAAAAACATTTAAAGAAACATACTTCGGCAAACGATCAGGAAAATTTATTTTATGACGGAAAACCGGACAAGAACAAAACAAGCATGTACGAGCGGCCTCAATGGACAACGCCGGAACTTCCCGCAAACCCCATCACTACTCCGGACTGCCCCTGGTGCGGAAAGCAAATAAAAGATATTACTACCGCCATTTCAGATAAAGAAACAGGCCGCCCAGTACATTTTGACTGCGTACTTGCGCGGATTGCTGAAACGGAAAAACTGGAACACAATGACAGCATTTGCTATATTGGCGGCGGACGTTTTGGAATAATTCATTATACCAATCCTCTTGATACAAGAGAATTTGTCATTAAGAAAATATTTGAATGGGAACCCAAAGATACTGAAAGCGAATGGCGCCGCCCGATAAGCGAATATTTTTCGATTACGTAAAAGGAGATGTTATGATTGGCGTTATCGGAGCGATGGAAGATGAATTGACTTTTCTCTGCGAAACTATGGGAAAATTTACCACGGAAAAAATAGGGATATTTGAATTTTTTACGGGAAAGCTCGAAGGGAAGGATGTTACGATACTTAGATGCGGCATTGGCAAAGTAAACGCAGCGGTGGGTTGCGCCCTGCTCATTCAAAAATTTTCCCCGGACTGCATAATAAATACCGGTTCCGCCGGCGGCATTCATTCCGATTTAAAAGTTGGCGACGCTGTTATATCCACCGGACTTCTATACCACGATGTTGATGTTACGGCGTTTAACTATGCGCCCGGCCAGCTTCCCGGTCAGCCTCAAGTTTTTCCAGCGGATGAAAAACTTGTAAAGCTCGCGGAAAACGCCGTTGATGAATTAAAAGCGGAAAATGTTCTTCCCGCCGAATTTACCCACCGCAGAGGCATGATTGGCTCCGGCGATATTTTTATGCACGAGCCTGAGCGTATAGCCGCGGTGCGCCGCTTATTCCCCAATGTTGACGCGGTGGAAATGGAAGGGGCGGCAATAGCGCATTGCTGCCGTCTTTTTTCCGTTCCCTTTTTAGTAATCCGCGCGTTATCTGACATTGCAGGTACGCAGTCGCCGTTAACCTTTGATGAATTTTTACCAATCGCGTCTAAACATTCCGCGCATATAGTGATGAGAATTATCAAGAAAAAGTAATTTCATTTTAAACGGAGGGTGTTATGAAAAGTAAAAGAATAGCGTCGTTTTTTTTGACCGCCGCGGTTTTATGCGCGGTATTGGTTACCGGCTGTTTACGCGCTGAGGCGCAAGAGAAACCGAAAACACAGGACACACCGCGCGAACAGCCGCAAACGGGTACGCCTGTTGTTTACATGACAGACAAAATAACCCCCGAAGGCTTGCTTGCGGTTTATGACGCTCTGGGACTGAAGGCAAGCGGAAATGTCGCGGTAAAAATAAGCACCGGAGAGCCGGGCAATCCCCACTTTCTATCTCCTTTGCTAATTAAGAATTTAGTGCAAAAAGTGAACGGCACTATTGTTGAGTGCAACACCGCTTACGGCGGAAAACGCGCAAATACAGCCGCCCATTATCAGGTGGCGAAGGATCACGGTTTTACGGCAATCGCGCCTGTCGTGATTTTGGACGAAAAATCAGAGATTAGTATTCCCGTTACAGGCGGCAAACATTTAAAAGAAGATATTGTAGGCGCGCGTTTTAAAGACTTTAATTTTCACATTGTGCTATCTCACTTTAAGGGCCATCAAATGGGCGGCTTCGGCGGAGCGCTAAAAAATATGTCCATCGGTTACGCGTCATCAGCCGGCAAGTCATGGATTCATTCGGCGGGAAAAAGCAAAAGCGGCATTAGGGGCGGCGATCAAAACGACTTCCTTGAATCAATGGCAGAAGCCGCCAAAGCGGTTGCCGACGCTAACAAGGGAAAAATTCTCTACATCAACGTGATGAACCACCTTTCCGTAGACTGCGATTGCAACGGCAGACCCGCCGCCCCGACAATGGCAGACATCGGCATACTAGCCTCTCTTGATCCCGTCGCTCTTGATCAGGCCTGCGTTGATCTTGTGTACAAGGCAAAAGACGGCAAAGACCTTATCGCGCGGATAGAATCAAGGAACGGTATTTTAACGATAAAACACGCGGAAGAAATCGGCTTGGGAAGCAAGACTTACAGGTTAATCCGTATTGATGGTTGAAGTTTTAAAGCGCGAATTTATTTATATATGGTATTATTTCTCGATTCAGTTTGAACAGATTTTTGGATACTGGGCGATAGGAATGGCGCTTGGCTCTTTTATTTCCGTATTTGGCAAAGAAAAAATCCACGAAATGTTTTCGCGTCTGCGCGAAAAAAAACTCGGCTTCCTCGGCGTTATACCCGCTTCGCTTTTAGGGATCGCCTCTCCCCTGTGCATGTACGGAACAATCCCGATAGCGGCGTCATTCGCCGAAAAGGGAATGGAAGAAGACTGGCTTGCCGCCTTCATGATGGCTTCCATTTTGTTAAATCCGCAACTTCTTTTTTACAGCGCCGCTCTTGGAGTGGATGCGCTGGTTATACGTTTTGTTATCTGTTTTTTGTGCGGCATTGCCGCAGGGGCGGTGATAAGGCTCTTTTTTAAAAACAAACAATTTTTTAATTTCTCCGGTCTTACCGCCCCCGCAAACAAAGACACCCACCCAAACCCTGTATTACGCTTTCTAAAAAATTTCGCCCGCAATGTAAAAGCAACCGCCGGATATTTTCTAATTGGCGTATTACTTTCCGCTCTTTTTCAGCGCTATGTTCCGCCCGAAGGTTTTGCAAGACTTTTCGGCGGCACTACCCCAGCAGGAAGAGGCTTTGCCATATTAATGGCGGCTACCATAGGCGTACCCCTGTACATGTGCGGCGGCGGAACCATCCCGCTTCTTCAAACATGGCTACGCAACGGCATGAGCATGGGCAGCGCCGCCGCGTTTATGATTACAGGCCCCGCCACCAAAATAACAAACCTTGGAGCGTTAAAAATCGTACTTGGCGTAAAACACTTTTTTTTCTATTTGTTATTTACCGTAGTATTCGCGTTTGTCAGCGGCGTTTTGGTGGATTTGATTTATGGGGCAATTCATTAGACTGTTTTCGAAATGCTTCTCACAAAGATCACAAAGGTACAATCGAACCTTCGGTTCGCGAACACAAAGAGGAAGAAGGGGTTATTGTCCGTTATCTTATCGTGAAGTCCACGCATAGATAACGAACAACAACATTGCTCACTGCTCACTGCTCACTGCTCATTGCTCACTGCTTTTCACTCCTCTTCCTACCTAGCGTACTCCGTAATCCTTGTCTCTCGTATCATCGTAACCTTGATGCGGCCTGGGTAGTGAAGATCGTTTTCGATCTTTTTAGCTATATCCTTTGCCATCTCTCTTGTTTGCTCATCGTTGACCGCTTCGTTGTTTACTATTATGCGAAGTTCTCTACCCGCTTGAATAGCATAGGACTTGTCTACGCCGGTAAAGCCGGTGGCGATGTTTTCAAGGTTTTCAAGGCGCTTCATGTAGTTGTCCAGGGTTTCTTTTCGCGCTCCGGGACGCGCCGCCGAAATCGCGTCGGCTATCTGTACAAGAACCGCCTCTATGCACGTCGGCTCAATGTCATTGTGATGGCTCCCGATGGCGTTTATAATACGAGGATCCTCTCCCATTTTACGCGCCATGTCCATACCGATTTCGGCGTGGTTCAAGTCGGAATTTGACTCAGTGCCTTTTCCAATGTCGTGTAACAAAGCGGCGCGTTTGGCAAGGTCGCGGTTGCAGCCTACTTCAGCCGCAAGCATACCGGCGATTACCGCCACTTCTTTTGAATGGTGAAGCACGTTCTGACCGTAACTGGTGCGGAAATAAAGCCGGCCAAGCGCGCGGACAGCGTCCTGTTTTATGTTGTGAATGCCCATGTCAAAGAGAACTTTTTCGCCTTCTTCAAAAATTTTCTGCGAAATGTCCTTGCTTACTTTGACGACAATTTCCTCAATACGCGCCGGATGAATCCGCCCGTCAAGGATCAGCCGCTCAAGGGCGATCTTGGCAATTTCACGGCGCACCGGATCGAAACAGGAAATAACAACCGCTTCGGGCGTGTCGTCAATGATGATGTCAGCGCCCGTTAAGGTTTCTAGGGTGCGGATATTACGGCCTTCCCTGCCGATAATCCGCCCTTTCATTTCATCATTGGGCAAAGTGACGGTGGTTACGGTAACATCGCCCGTAACTTCCGTCGCCAGCCTTTGAATTGTTGTTACTAGGATATCTCTGGCCTTTTTTTCAGCCGCGAGATTGGCTTCCTGCTCGATCTTGTTAATAAGCGATTGCGCGTCGTGTTTCGCGTCGTTTTCAAGGCTTTTGATTATCAGAGCTTTGGCTTCTTCGGAGCTTAACCCCGAAATACGCTCAAGCTCGGCGCGATAACGCATTTCCTCTTTGGAAAGCGCGTCCTCGCGAGTCATAAACCACTTTTCCTTTTCCGCGAATAACTGCTCTGTTCTTTCTATCTGAGCGGTTTTTTTATCAATCGCTTCTTCTTTAACTACAACGCGGCGTTCATACCGCTGTAATTCTGCCCTGCGTTCCCGGGTCTCTCTCTCCTGCTGGTTCCTTTCACGGATAACCTGTTCTTTTGCTTCAAGAAGAATCTCTTTCTTCTTTGCCTCCGCCTCTTTTATTGCATCCTGTTTTATTCGTTCTGCGAACTGCTCTGATGCCGTAAGTTGAAATCTGGCATATAGCCATCTAATAATCCAGCCTAAAGTTAACCCGGCAAGAGGGAGGATAATAAACCATATCCACATAATTCACCCCTTACCGAAGATAATTTCAAAATCTATTGTAAGAATACACTAAATTTACGTTGGGTGTCAAGGGAATATAATAAAAAAAATCGAAAAAGTTTAAAAAGTGATAAAAACGCGAATTTTGGGCAAAAAACCCGCGAATTTTGAGTGTTTTTTGAACGGGCTTTGTGAGCGCGAACACTTGACATTATTCCACAAGTTATGTATTAGTATAATAGGTTGAAAAAAGACAAAAAAACGAAAATCTGCCATAAGCATAGCGAGTCTATGACCGCCGCCTTACGGCAGGGTTATTTAAGGAGGAGAAAATGAAAAAATTATGGATTGGAATACCGTTAGTTATACTGGTATTCGGAATAATGCTGACCGGTTGTGATATGTTTCTTGAAAACGAAGAACTTATTGGAAAATGGTACACATCGCAAGCTGCAGCAAACAATGAAAATAGCGTGGTAGCTTTCGAATTTACAAGTGACGGGCAACTTAAAATCAGCGACACTACATTTAAATATGAATTAGCCGGACAAAACATTACTTTTACAACGTTATCCGATGCAGCAAGAGGTTCAGCAAATTTCTCTATTTCCGGTACAGAATTGACCATCAGCACAGGCGGTCCCATTACAGCAAGAAAATACTACAAGCCCGGACTCGGCAATGATAACGATGAATCAGCTACATACACAGTTTATGTAAAATCCTTTGGCTGGAGTGCTACTGATTCTTACTTTGGAACGCTTATTAAAGAAAAAGATTTTTTACATTCTGAATTACATAATGGGTTCGAAAGCTTCAATTTTGAATTAACAGAAAACTTTAAGAATGTAACTCCAAATGAATGGACTGAGGCCCAGCTTAAAAATTATATAAAAGAATTAGGGCTTACTGACGCGCAAGCCGCGGCTGAGACAACTTGGCTTATCACAAATACGCACGGCTATTTTGGTATCAGGATTGGACCAAATATACGCACAATTCTAAAATAATACTCGAATCATTTTGTGCAAACTGCATGGTTGCAGTATTTTAGAAGGTTGTTGTTCGCAAACCAAGTGTAAATTTTCACGCTTGGATAACGGGCAGCAACCTTTTTTCTTCTTTGTGCTCTTTTCTTCCTTGGTGTTCTTTGTGTGAAATCTTAAGCTAATAGCTAACTATTGATTGATACTTACGGCGCCTTGTCTAACTCATTACCCTCAAACATAGCCAACATATTTTTATTACCAAAAATCGTAGCATACTTTCTTGCGCTGACGCCAAGGGCGTCTTTAATGTCAGGGTCTGCGCCGGCTTTAACCAGCATTTCAACAATTGCCTCATCTCCGGCTCCTACAACGACAACCAGCGCGGTCTGTCCGTCCTTGCTTTGAATATTCACGTCCGCTCCGGCTTCAATAAGGATTTTTACCATATCTTTATTTTTTTCAAGAGCGCTGTCAAAAAGAGCGGTAGAACCCCTGTCTTCGGCAATGAGATTCACTTGAGCGCCGGATTTGAGCAGAAGCTCAAGGGTATTTAATTGCCCGTTTCTGGCGGCAATACTGATCAAGGGAACTCCTTTTTTGTCTTTTGTATCGGGCGAAAAACCTGCGGCTAAAAAGAGAGAAACTTCCTCAGCTTTATCTTCGGCAACACACTGGGAAAGTGAGTCGTTTGTCACGGAAATGCCCATATCAAGCAAGGTTTGCCTGGCATGATTTGTCTCCGACGCGGCTTCATTTTTTTTAAAATTTTCGTATTCTTCGGCGAGATAGCCATGTAATTTTTCTTCAGTATCAAAAAATTTGAAGCAAAAGGAATATACATCCGGAATGTTTTCTATAGCTTTTTGCCCGCAAACAAGAATAGGAAGATGCGAACCGCAAAAAAAACCCGCAAAAAAATCTATCCACCCCGGTCCAAGCGCCGAAAGAACCGCAACATGGCTGAAATTTTCAATGACTTTCGGTCCTTCATCCCTGGTTTTAATAATAAGCGTTTCCGAGGGAACACCTGTTTTTTCAAGGAAAGACACAAGCTGTAAGGCTTTTTCTTTCTCTTCTTCCAGACAAATATGAAAGACTTTCATTTTTCTCCTCCTACATCCTAAACTCACTGCCCAAATAAACTTTTCTTACCATCTCATTATTCAAAATTACGTCTTTATCACCTCTCGCAAAAATATTACCGTCCGCGATGATAAACGCTTCGTTGGTAATTTCCAGAGTATCGCGGACATTGTGGTCTGTAATAAGGATGCCAATGCCTTTTTTGGCAAGTTTGCGGATTATTTGTTTAATTTCGTAAACCGCGATTGGGTCAATTCCGGCGAAAGGTTCATCTAAAAGCAGAAACTTCGGCTCTGTAGCAAGGGCGCGGGCAATTTCCGTTCTGCGGCTCTCACCGCCAGAAAGAGTGTAGCCTAACTGAGTGCGGATGCGCCCGATGCCGAATTCTTCTAAAAGGCTTTCCAGTTTTTCTTTTTTTTCGTCTTCTTCAATGTCCTGTCGGCTTTCCAGAATTGCCCAGATGTTTTGTTCAACGGTAAGTTTGCGAAAAATTGACTTTTCTTGCGGAAGATAGGCAATGCCCATTCTTGCGCGGCGGTACATCGGTTTTTGAGTTATATCAACGCCATCCATTGTCACATAACCCATTGTAGGCTGATAGAAACCTACAATCATGTAGAAAATTGTAGTCTTACCCGCTCCATTTGGGCCAAGAAGCCCTGCTACTTCGCCGTTTTTCATTGTAAAATTAACGCCTTTTACAACCAGTTTTTTCCCGAAGCTTTTAAATAAATTTGAAACGCCTAACGTATGTTCCTGGATTTTCGGCTCAGGTTTTTTTTCACTTATAACTTCAATAGCAAGCGGAATTTCAACTTCAACTTCATTTTCATTGTCGGCATTGTACCTTGTTAACGCCGATGTTATGATTGCCGCTAAAATATCAGACGGGATTTCTGTTTCCGGGACGTTCTCCTTTGTTAAAGCTTTGTTATATGTCATAAGATTTAATTCATTATTGTTCCGGAAACGGTTCCTTCCATAATAACGTCATCCGTGTCTAAATCCACACGGATTTTATCCGCGCGGAATTCATCGTCCTTTTTAAATACTACAGGAAAACCTGAAAGATCTAGTAATTTTTCTTTACGGTGATAAATCGCGTATTCGGAACGGCAAACCATGTCGTCTTTGAACAGGCGCACGTTAATTTGAAAAACAGCGATTTCTTTTTTATCGTCATATTCAATAAATCGCGCTCTTGTTACAATCTCATTATCTCTGTCCTCCATAGATGAATTGCCTTCAAGCCGCGCTATTTTTAATTTGCGGTCGTAACGAAGTTTGTCTGTAAAAAATAAAATATTCTTATCTTCTTCATGTCCCCACACATTACCTGTACATACGATAAATTGGTTATTTTTTCCCTGTATTTCTATTTTGTCGGCGCGTAACAGCAGATTGTCAGAGCGGACTTCCGCATGCCCTATTAAAATTGTCGTCTCGTTGCCCAGCGCCTTTGAACCGGACATTTTATCCGCTTTAAAAGTAAAAGTGTCAGCGTTAACGTATTGAACGCGAAAGAAAAAGAAGAAAATTAAACACAAGCCGCACAAACGTATATATTGATATTTCTTTTTTTCTTGTACAGGTTTATAAAGATTTAAATTTGATAATTTATAGTTATTCATCACCAGTTACTTCCTGTTTCTCGGTTTCATCGGCTTTATTGGTTTCATTGGTTTCACCAACTTTACCGATTTCATCGTCTTTATCGTCTTCTTGAATGTAAGAGCCGCTTACATCGCTAAAAAATTCAAATGTACGCTTGCGCGCGTCCGCAGTTAGGCCTGTGCCTAAAAAATGCGTGCCGTTTTCGCGGTAAATATTAACCTCGTCCTCAGTTCCCGTTGAAAGAATATGCGATTCATCTTTCCAATCAAGCTGGTTTGTTTCTATTATAATATCTTCAGATTCAACTTCAAGCCTTACTCCGTTTGTCATCTGAATATCGCCGGAATTAATATCTACCGAAGCATTTCCCGCGCTTCCCATTGTGTTTACTTCGCTGCCCTTATCTCCGTATTGTTCAAAAGTAAAGTTTTCCAGTTTCATGACGCCTTGTTTCTCATAACGTTCCGCGCGTTCCGCATAAACCCTCGCTATCGGATCCGCCGACCTTACGCGTATATATTCAACATTTATCATTACTAAATCGGGCAGTACTCTTTCCGAAGAGTCTGTTTCCCCGTAATCAAACGTACATGAAAGCGTTATGAGAAATATCAATATGCAAATTGCCCCATACACGGGATTTATTCTCTTTTTCATTTGCACTTCTTAACCGCGGCGATAAAATCCCTGAACAGTGGAGCCGCCGCGGTCGGTTTAGATTTAAATTCGGGGTGAAATTGAACAGCTACGCCCCATGGGTGATCAGGCCATTCAACACATTCAACTAAAGAACCGTCTGAATTAAAAGCGGCAAGTATAAGTCCGGTCTTTGTCATTTCTTCGCGGTACTGGTTTGTCAATTCATAGCGATGGCGGTGGCGCTCCATTATGCGCTTTTCACCGTATGCCGCTAAAATATGAGTGCCGTCTTCGTTTACCGTTTCCATCGCGCCAAGACGCATAGTACCGCCATAATTTTTTACATTTACCTGTTCCTCAAGAAGACTCACAACAGGGTGTTTAGAGTCACGGGTAAATTCAGTTGAATCAGCGTCTGCCCAATTAAGCACATTGCGTCCCCAATCAATTAACATTATGTGCATACCTAGGCAAATTCCCAGATACGGAACTTTATTTGTCCTTGCCCACGCCGCCGCTCTTACCATGCCTCCGATTCCCCGCTCGCCAAAGCCGCCGGGAACCAAAATGCCGTCAACCTGAAACATGCTGTTTTTAGCGGAGTCTCCGTGCCCCAAAATAGCGTTAGTATTTTCAGTTTCCTCCAGTTTAGACGAGTCTATTTTTACAAGCTCCATTTTCACTCCGCACTCAAGGCTTGCGTGAAACAGCGCTTCGTATAACGATGTGTAAGTGTCGTGTAACTCCATATATTTTCCGACAACGCCGATCCTCACTTTTCCCTTACGCGCCATGAAACGTTCCATCACTGAATGCCACGGGCGCATATCGGCATGGCGGCTTTCAACGCCCATCTTGCGAAGAATCACCTGATCAAGTTTTTGATCAAAGAAAACCATCGGTATTTGATAAATGGTCGTATCAATATCCGGTGAAGTAAACACAGCGTCAATGTCAACATTGGTAAAAAGCGCGATCTTCCGCCGTGTCGCTTCTTCCAACATTACCGGAGCGCGGCAGATTAAAATGTCGGGTTGAATTCCCATTTCCTGCATTGACTTTACGGAGTGTTGTGTCGGTTTTGTTTTTAATTCGCCGCTCGCCACTTCTGGAATTAATGTTAGGTGAACTGAGATTGCATCGTTTTTATTTTGCTCGTGGATAATTTGACGTGCCGCTTCTAAAAACGGAATGGACTCAATGTCTCCGACAGTTCCGCCGATTTCTACAATGACGACATCGGTGTCGTTTTCTTCTTTTGATACCGCCAAAATACGGCTTTTTATTTCGTCGGTGATGTGGGGGATTACCTGCACGCATCTGCCGAGGTACTGACCTTCCCTTTCCTTGCGGATTACCGCCTCATAAACTTGTCCCGTTGTTATTGAGTTTGCCTTGCTCAGGCGGCCTTTTGTAAAGCGGGCATAATTGCCTAGATCGAGGTCGGTTTCCGCCCCGTCGTCGGTAACGTAGACCTCGCCATGCTGATAGGGACTCATTGTTCCAGCGTCAACGTTGATATAGGGGTCGCATTTTACCATTCGGACATTAAGCCCCCTGCTTTCAAGCAAGGCTCCTATTGAAGAAGCGGCAACACCCTTCCCCAAACTGGAACAAACGCCGCCCGAGACGAAAATAAACTTGTTCATGTAATAAGATTATCGCGGATTTTGGAAGGAGTTTCAAGTAGTCGGTAAATAGGCAAAAGCGGCTCTAAAAGCCGCCATACAAGACAAATTCAAGGTTTTTGACTATAATCTAAACATGACCAATGCCAAATTGAGCGTAAAACGGCTGCCTTACGCGGTTAGAGTTATAAGGAAAAAATGAAAACTTTATGGCGTATAGCAAAAGAAGCTGTCAGATACAAAGGCTGGCTGTTGCTGGCTATTTTTGGCACGCTTATGCTGACGACAGTCAATCTGATTGCCCCAAGAATAATGGCGAATATGACGGGACTTGTGGCAGCCGGCATGACGCGGGAAAATTTGATCTCCGTACTGTGGATGGCGGGCGGATTGTTAGGTTTATTCCTGATACGCATTCTGTTCCGTTTTTTATCCAATTACTGTTCGCACAGGGCGGCGTGGCGGCTTGTGCTTGAACTGCGGATAAAGGCCTACAACGCGATTCAATCTTTTTCCATGGACTATTTTCACAACAAGCAAACGGGCGAGTTGTTAAGCAGAGTAATGAACGATGTCGCTACATTTGAATTGATTTACGCCCACATCACTCCCGATATTATAACAAATTTTGTCACACTCACAGGCGTGACAATTATTCTCTTTAATTTAAACGCGCGTCTTGCGCTTATCACCTGTATTCCCATTCCGTTCATTCTGCTATCAGGGTGGTTTTTTATCCGCAAGGTGCGCCCCAATTTTCAAAAAACGCAGAAGTCGCAGGGGGAATTATCCGCGCAGCTACAGGATAATTTATCGGGTATTCAGGAGATACAGGCTTTTGGCAGACAAACTTACGCGTCTGAAAAAGTTTTAAAAAAAGGCAAGGATTTTACAAATAACATGCTCCGCGCCTTGAAGTTAAGCGCCATATTTCATCCAAGCGTGGAGTTTTTAACTTCCATTGGCAGCGTAATTGTCGTCGGCTTCGGCGGATTTTTAGCGTATAAAAATCAGCTTTCCGTCTCTGAAATTGTCGGCTTTCTTTTGTACCTTGCCCTTTTTTACGCGCCGATTACAGGCGCCGCCCAGCTTTTGGAATCCGCCCAGCAATCGCTTGCCGGAGCGGAGCGCGTGATTGAAATTTTAGACGCGCCGCAAAGCGTCAAGGACAGCCCCACGGCAAAAGCAATCGGAAAAGTGAAGGGTCAAATTACTTTTGAGAATGTCAGTTTTTCTTACATTCAAGGCGTTTCTGTTCTTGATAACGTATCGTTTGAAATTAAACCCGGGCAAATGGCTGCGTTTGTAGGAGCGACAGGCGTGGGAAAAACCACATTGAGCAAACTTATATCAAGGTTTTATGATCCGACAGGCGGAAAGGTATGTCTTGACGGACATGATTTGCGTGACATTACTTTGGAAAGCCTGAGAAGTAATATCTCTTTAGTTTTGCAAGACACGTTTTTATTTAACGGAACTATTGAAGAGAATATCGCGTTTGCAAGACCGGACGCTTCGTTTGAAGAGGTGAAAACAGCGGCGCAGACCGCAAGGATTCATGATGACATAATGCAGATGCCGGAAGCGTATCAGACGCAGATAGGCGAACGCGGCGTTAAGTTGTCAGGCGGACAAAAGCAACGCATAGCGATAGCAAGAGCGGTACTGTGCCAGGCTCCGGTGCTTATTCTTGACGAGGCGACCGCGTCTGTTGACGTACACACCGAGGAGCAGATACAGCAGGCGATCAATGAAATAGCTGGAAGCCGCACCATCGTAACAATCGCGCATCGGCTTTCTACCATTCGTAACGCGGATGTTATTTACGTTTTTGAAAAAGGGCGAATTGTACAATCGGGGAGCCATGCGGAATTGATTGAACAGGAGGGGCTTTACCGGAGTTTGTGCAGAACGAGTAAATGATAGGGAGTTGTACGGAAGCGGTTGTATATGAATAGGACTTTAATTGCCGACTTGATTGTGTCGATTCACTTTGGATATGTTATAACTGTTGTCGGCGGACTTTTTGTAATTATACTCGGAGGCATTTTTAAATGGCGTTTTATCAAAAATTTTTGGTTCAGGGCAATTCATCTTGCGATGATCCTTCTCGTTGTTTTAGAAACGCTATTTGGAATTTCATGCCCGTTGACGGATTGGGAATACGAACTCCGTATTGCGGCAGGACAACAAAATGTTGCAAGTGGATCATTTATCGCGAGGTTGATTCATCTATTAATCTTTTATAATTTTCCGCAAATTGTATTCACAATTGCTTACTGTGTTTTTGGGATAGCCGTTCTAATGACATGGTGGTTGATTCCGCCTGTTTATCCGTGGAAGAAGAGGGAAAAAACGTAAATTCGATTTATTATTTATTTATTTTTCTCTTTTTTTTGATCATCCAATATGAGCAATACTTCAGATAATGTCAAAAATTTGACCATTTTCATTCACCAAGCCGTCTTAAAACAGCTCCGTATTTTTTATTTATTTTTTCCAGTGAATGTATTATTGTCTTTTCCTGATTATTTTCAATTTGGGACATATATTCATCTATATATTTACGAGGATTTATTATTTTTGGTCTCGCAATCTTTACATCATCAAAATCTTTGTCTCCTGTAATTAACAAATCAACTTTTGACTCAATTGCATTTGCCAATACAGGTAAATCATCAATATCTCTTATATTTGGATATTTTTTATTGTTGGTTTTGTTAAAAATAAATAATTCATGAGGTGTTTTTTGCAAAAAACTTTTCATTTCAAATATTCTATGTGAAAATTTTTCATTAAATACATCTTCTACTTCACGAATAGTATACTCACTTAATACTAAAGAATAATTGTCTATCAAATGGTTAAGTACAGTTGAGATTATTGATTTTGGAAATAATACTGCCGAAACAATAATATTTGCGTCTACCATTATACGCATATTATTTATTTTTTATTTTTCTGCGAGATTTAATATATTTTACAACATCATCAGGATCGTTAAACCCGGCTTGTTTTGCTTCGCCCTTCATAATGTTTTGAAAATTTTTTAATGCAATTGATGCCGAATTTTGAAGAAAATATTTCCCGTTTTCTTCAAAAAATAATATCTTATCCCCCTTTTTCAAATCCATTTTTACCCTTATATCACGAGGTATTGTTACTTGACCTTTTGAGGTAATTCTTGCAACTTCCATAAAAACTCCTTACTTTCCTTACATTTTATTATGAAAATAAAATACTGTCAATAGATAATTTCTTTTTGTCGTGGTTATGTTTATGACCTGTACAAGATTGAGCGTGAACAGTGGCGGCTTGTGCGGTTGGAACAGTAGGTATTTATTTTTGAGGAATTTCTTACATTGCCATTAAAACTGCTTTATCGCCATTAGCGCCGACCAGTTCACGGCGGACAGGATCAACTATCAGGTCCATAAATTCCAATGGCATTACGCCAAGAAGCGTTTTCCCGCCGGGTAATACTACCGCATTAACCGAAGCAAAACGGTCTTTCCATTGAATTTGTACAGGATCGGTAACTTTACATTCTATTTTTCCGCCTCCGGCAAGGTTTATTTCGCGTTTTTCAACTTCCGACACTCCTAACTGTTTGAATGTGTCCTCTGTGATTACCAATGTTGTGGCTCCGGTATCGACTACGGCGGTTAATGTTACGGTACGGACTTCTTTTTCGGTTATATGTCCATCTTTGAGACGAATTAGATCACCTGCGTTTTTAACGGTGATTTCTGCGGATACACTTCCCATACGATCCTCCTGCTTTAATTATATCGTAAAAAAGTGGTTAGTACAACGTACGTAGGGATTTGATTCGAAAAGATTCTCACAAAGAACACAAAGGAAAAGAAGACCACAAAGAAGAGAATAGAAAAAATCAACATTCTACACGTTGTTTTTTAACTCATTGGCGATGTATCTTACTGTAGATAAAATATCTTCTTCGGCTATATCCGTAATATTTAACGAATACTTCATTTTTTAATTTTTTCTCGAATAGATTTTATTGCCCCTTTCATTGGCTTAACTCGTCCTTCTTTAACTTGTGCAAGACCTTTATCAATTAATGTATACAACTCCAGTTTGCCTGCCAAAAATTCATACGTCTCAATGCTCATTACAGCAAGATCGCCTGTTCCATTTTTGGTAATAAAGACAGGTTCAGCGTATTTATGGCATAATTCAGAAATTTCATTATATTTATTCCTTAAATCCGCACTTGGTCTAATTGTAGGCATAAAACCCTCCTAAAAATTATATATCAATATTATATCATAATAATTGTATTTAATCAATAGGTATTTTATTAGGAAAGATTCTCACGAAGAACACGGAGGAACAAAGATCACAAAGGGGGAAAGAGGGAAGTTTTATGCTCCTCCACATACGATTCAATATTCTATAGTTTATTTTTGATTTCAAGCGATACAAATATTTCCGCAATTTCGTATATTTTAATGGCAATTTCCGCATATTTTGCAAATTCTGTTTTCTTATTCCCTGAATTGTCCAATGCTTTGCATATAGCTATAACCATTTCCTTGATAAAACCAATTTGAATAGAGTTATGCTTGCCTGTTTTACACCATGTGGCAAAATGATCGCAGTTATTCAAAGGCAAGTTATAACCAGTATCATTTAAACGTGAGCGAGCCCTGTTTATAACTTCATCGGGAGAAAAGCATTTCTCATTTGGGAATTCAACAACGAAAACAGGAAAACCATCAGCAAATTTTTCAAGAGATGTTTTACATATAATAGCGGTTTCCTTTGATTTTGAAGCATTTTCAGTCGGTGTAAAATGAATAACGGAATTTTCATCTTCATATATACCGCAATGGAAATAAGGAAAACGAAAAGCCCAAACCACATCGCCTTTATTCGGAGTTTTTACAGTAACAGGCTCAATTTCCATTGTATTTACTCCTGTCAAGGCAAATTGGTTTGGGCATTTTTATACTCCATTACCTTACTGCGATTGAATAGTCAAAGTGATGTTTTGGTAAATATATTCGCCCACGAAAGCAGACCCGTTCCAACCAGCTCCGCGGAAACCGTTAGCCCAATTTTGTGTATTACCGGAAGAGACAGTAATAGTTGTACCAGTAAATGGAGTATAACCGGTAGCGCCGGCAGGAACTTTAACCGTAACGGTTATAGAAGAACTAAGAAATCTAAATAAAGATGTACCAAGAGTAGGTGCGGTAGTTCCCATGGTAATAGTCAAATATGTACTTTCTGAATATGTACGCATAAAAGCCTCTTCACCAATAGATGTCACTTTTGGAATATCCAAAGTAGTTAGCTTAATACACCCACCAAATGCACTCTTGCCAATAGTTGTTACTTTTGGAAAATTCAAAGTAGTTAGGTTACTGCACAAATAAAATGCACCCTCGTCAATGGTTGTCACCTCTGGAAAGTTCACAGTTTGAAGCCTTACACTACCAGTATAATTAAAAGCATATTTTCCGATTGTGTTTATATTTGCCCCGCTTATGGATATAAGATTAAAGAAGTCTCTAAAAGTCCCTGAAGAAGAAGTCCCATCCGCTATGCTTGTTGCGGCTTCAGGTAAAATAATAGAAACTATCCTTCCTGTTGCATCTATTACGGTGGGGGCCGGATCAAATGACGTTCCGTCCATTGTGCAGGCGGAAAGATCAAGATTGATATACTTCATACTGCTCTGAATAGAATTAAGTAATTGCTTCCAACCGCTGTTTTCCGAAGTCATATCTCCCAGATCAATGCTTTCAACACGGTCTATCGGGTTGGAAGAGGTATCACCAGGCTGCGGTGGCTGTGGTGGTGGCGGTGGGACATCCTCTTCCCCACAACCAATAACCGTAAATCCTAATACTAGCACCAGTACCAGTATTCCCAGCCAAAATCTTTTGTTTACCATAGTTTTTCCTCCTTACCTTGGCAACAAAGTATATATTATGTGTTTAAATTTATAAAATCTCAATATTTTGGGTGTTCCGTAATAATTAAATAATTTAATTATCCCCAATAAATTTAAATTTTATGGCACATAACTAAACGCTTAATTAAATTTTTTCATTTCACCTCCATTAATAAATCCTTCATTGAATCCCTCATGATTTCCCTTCCAATACTGTCAGGCACAGGAGTCCCCGGACGATTCTGTATTGCAATAAGTGATTGAGCGATGTTTTTAAGATGTTTTCGCCCCTTGTCGCTGATACTGCCTAAACCTGAGTAAATAAGAATTAAATTATCTCCGTCCAAAATAATATTTCCCGATATTTTCATAGGAATAATAATATTCTCATAGAAAATATTTGTCAACTGCTTAAAACTGTAATTTTGCCTTGAAAATTTACTCTTCTTGTTCTCTATGATGATATTTGCTAAACTATGATAATGAAGGTAAATGAGCGGTTAGCCTACGCCAGAAAGAAACTGCACTTAACCCAAGCCCAATTTTCTGAAAAAATATGTGTTAGTACGGGATTTTTATGTTCTATGGAGATAGGAGAGCGTAAAATCAATTCCCGTATGATCAAGCTCATCAACCTAACTACCGGCATCAGCGCAAAATGGCTGGAAACCGGAAAAGGGGAAATGTTCGCAAGCGAGCCGGATCGGGAAATTGAGGAAATTGTAAATCTTTACCGCCAGTTAAATCCCTTCTTTAAAGGCTATTTTAAGCGGCAGCTGCTGGAAATTATTAATTATGAGAATAGTACTAGAACGGGAAAAGAGGAATAGTTAGAATTTACTCGAAAAGATTCTCACAAAGCACACAAAGGAAGATAAGATCACAAAGGGGGTATTGTTGTTCGAGGGCTATGCGTTGGTTTTACGATAAGATGAGGGACAAATATCTTTTTCCTTCTTTGTGTTCTTTGTTCCTTCGTGATCTTTGTGTGAAATTATGAAAACCTCTTTCTACCCCTCTCCCAACACCGCCGCCAATTTCGCCTCTTCTCCGTCAGATAGCTCTCCCGGAAGAATCAGCGGAAATGACTGAGCGGGCGGCAATAAAAATCCCGCTTCCATAAATTTTTGAAATAGCGTTGTCCAATTTTCTGTTTCTGCTTTTTCTCTCAACTCAAGATAAATGCCGCGCTGTTGCCATCGGCTTTTTTTTAAAACTTTTTCAACGCGCTGTAATTGAGGGGTTGCCCTATTCGGCGCGGCGAACAGGTCGTAGATTCCGCGCGTAGCGGTTGCAAGCAGTACGGGGGGAAGAATGTCGCTTTGCGGTAAATTGGCAAGTTGGTTTCCAGATTCAATGGCTGTTATGCACAAGCCAAGCGGCAGTCCGCCGCGCCAGAGTTGAATGCCGGGGAGTACGGGGATAAGAATAGGGGCGTTATCTGTCACCGCGAATGGTGATGTTGGGTTGGAAAAAGGGCGCCAAAGTTTGGCGTCTCCGTTGTTGAAAAGTAGGGATAATTTCTGCGGCGGCGCGGCGTATAGGCGAAGAACACGTCCCGGGAAAATTTTTGACAGCGATTTCAGGTAACGGCTTTCGGTGAAGTGGGGGAAGGGCGCATATAAGCCTCTGCTCGCGGTATTTTTCAGTTCGCGTAAAATGTTTGGCGGAGTGTGACCCAAGACTGCCGCGCCGCCGTTTAGCCAAAGATCGACTAAACGTTTGCCGTTGGATAAATAAAGACGGAAGCCTCTTGCGCGAAGAACAGTGGGGATTTCTCTTAAAAGATTAAGATCGTCTTTTATTTCCATACTATCTATTTTATACTCATTAGCCTTAATTTGTCATAGCAAAAACGCAAAGTCTTTTAATCACTATCTCTAATTTTTTCATAAGCTCTGCCCTGATGTTCGCTTAAAAAACGTTTGTCCTGTCCTGAATCAAAACGGACATGCACAACAGGGCCGTCTTCACTATCCATTACTCCCATGACCGCGCCGTAACCGTGATCTTCGTGAAACAGGCGCTGTCCCCTTTGCCAACCGGCGCGTTTTTCAAGTTCGCTATTTGCGTCGCTATTTGCGCGGGTTGCTCCGCTATACGCGCTATTTGCGCCGCTTGCTCTGCCTGCGTAACCGCTTGCGCCACTATCTGCGCCGCTTCTTGCGCCGCTTGCGCGTAAGTTTTGCGGATTAAGCGGGTTAAAATTTCTCCCGATGAATGGTCTTCCGCCTGAGTACTGCGGCGCGGTGAAACTCCGCGTTACCTCAATCTCTTTTATTTGCAAATAATTTCTGTCTATCTCGCGCAAAAATAACGACGGCTGCATTTGCGCGGTTTTTCCGTACATTCGCCGTTCAGCGCAGGTTGTTAAATAGAGTTCGTCCATGGCGCGGGTGGCTCCTACATAAAAGAGACGGCGCTCTTCTTCAAGCTCGTCGTCTTTTTTGTCTTCTCTTGGAAAGATGCCTTGCTCAAGCCCTGTCATTATTACGCGCTTGAATTCCAAACCTTTGGTGTTGTGAAAAGTAATCAGCGTTACGGCGTTTTGCGCGCCGCCGGATTTGTCCTCGTTTGCTTTGTCTTCCATTGAGCGGTCAAGTTCTATGTTCTCAAGAAATTCAGCAAGACCTTCGTAGGTTTGCGGATAATCACTTGCCGAATTCACAAGTTCCTGTAAATTGCCAATTTTGTTGTTTCCGGAAACATCATCCTGCGTTCTGTGATATTCGGCAAGGCCGGAATCATTAATAATTTTTGTAACAAGAACCGAAAGTTTATCGCCCGAAATAAGTTCAGTCTGTTTTCTTGACGAGCGTTTTTCCAGTAACTGAGTTTCCGCCTTGAGTTTCTTTATCGCGGTTTTTTTTACAGTGAGGTGTTTCGTTTCGTCATTTACATTTTCTTCCTGATGTTGCGCAGATTGAGCTAACAATTTTTTCGCGTCTTCAATTACCTTTATAAACTCATCAAGGCCTTTACGCGCTTTTGCGGAGCAGTCCAATGCGCGGCTTGATTCAAGCAAGTTGCCGCCGTGTTCGCCAGAAGCTCCTGTCAGCTTATCAACTGTTGCCGTGCCTACGCCTCTTGTGGGTTTGTTCACTATGCGGCGAAAAGCTACTTCATCGCGGGGATTTACCAGAAAAGCCAAAAGCGCGATGGAGTCTTTTATTTCTTCGCGCTCATAAAATTTTAATGAACCGACAACACGGTAGGGAATGTTTTTCCGCAGGAAATGAGTTTCAAACCCCGCTGATTGCGCGTTGGTGCGGTAAAGGATTGCCCAATCCGACCAATTTGTTTCTTTCTTTTTTACGGAGGCGATGATTTTATCCGCGCAAAAAGACGCTTCCTCGTTTTGGTCGGGAAGGTAGGCAAGTACGGGCAGAGGGCCGTCTCCTTTTTCGGCGCGAAGGGTTTTTCCCAAACGGTCGTGATTGTAATCGACTACGGAGGACGCTACTTTTAAAATGTTTGATGTTGAGCGGTAATTTTGCTCAAGGCGAATAACGTCCGCGCCAGAAAAACGGTTGGGAAACTCAAGAATGTTTTTTACTTCCGCGCCGCGGAAACGGTAAATGGATTGGTCGTCATCGCCGACCACGCAAACATAAGTATCGGGACCGCACAGTTCTTTTAACAGACTGAATTGCGCCACGTTCGCGTCTTGATACTCGTCTACCATTATTGCCCGAAACCGCTCGCGGAAACGCCGCGCCACTTCCGGTTGACTGCGGAGAATCTCAACCGGTTTTTTTATCAAGTCGCCAAAATCGACATTGCCTATTTGCGCCATGCGTTCTTCGTAGCGTTTGTAAATGTCACGGAACTTTTTACTATGATCGATAATCGCAAGCGCGGGATCGTCGGGGGTGAGAAAATAATCTTTCGCTCTGGAAATGTTGTGCGCGTAATGTTTCACGTCGGCTTTAGGCGTGTTTTCCAAAATTGATGAAAGAAGGGAGACGACATCATCATCATCGTAAATGACAAAACCCGAATCAAGACCGGCAAGAGCGCCATTACGCCGCAGGAACCACGCTCCAAAAGAGTGAAAAGTCCGCAGCATCGCGTCTCCCGCGCGCTCGTCAATTTGCTTTGCGCGTTCAGCCATCTCTCTTGCCGCTTTGTTTGTAAATGTCACCGCCAGAATTGAACGCGGATCCATTCCCTTATCCCTGATTAACCACGCTATCTTTGTGGTAATCACTCTTGTCTTGCCGGAACCCGCGCCCGCCAGTATCAACAACGGTTTCCCCGTGTGCAGAACGGCGCGGCGTTGTTCGCTATTGAGCGTGTCAAGATAAGAAGGATAGTCAGCTTCGCGCATTCGCTAATTGTAACAGAAATAAGTTTTATCGCAAGAGATTCACACCAAGATCACAAAGAGACAAAGATCACAAAGAAGAGGGAAGGTGTTTTTGTTCAAATCTAAGCGTGAGTTTCACGATAAGATAACGGACAAAAACCTTTAATTCCTCTTTGTGTTCTTCTCTTCCTCTGTGTCCTTTGTGTGAAATTTTTTGATTAGTTCACTGTTAAGGCTGATATTCAAGCTCGAAAGTAAAAGGCGTATTCGCGGCGGCTGGGGTTGATGCGGACATTTCTCTCGCGCTTGTTCCTACCGGGCTTGGGGGCATTAAGTTTGCGGTTCTTTCGTCTCTTGGCGTTGTCACCTGTCCAGTCTGATCCACTTGGCTGCTTCCGCCCGCGCTGACAATAACATACTGCCCGTTGTTACCGGCAAAACTGACCTTGCCTTCGTTTACATAAAGGTTGTTGGTATCAAATTCAAAGCTGGTTCCACGGACAGACGCTGTTGAAGACGGCGAACTTACCGTGGTTAACGCTTTTGTTCCGGCAGCCGGCTTTACGTCTACGCGGACCCTTCCCGATTGCAAATTTACATTCAGAGTTTCAGTTTCTTCTATCTTTTGTATTTCAGCTAACGTTAAAGTCGTTAAAGGACGCACCGTTATTGTTGTGCCGCCAATTTTAATTATGGCGTAACTTTTAAAACTTGTTGCTATAACAGTGTCCTTAAAAATTTTATCGCCTTTGTTAGCTGTTTTAAACGAAGCGTCTTTTGACTGCTTGATTTCTACCGTGCCTGTAAGCTCTTCAATGAACGCGTCCTGAGCGAACACATACAAACCTGTTAAAATAAAGATTGTTACAAACAATAATCTTTTCATTTTCTTACTCCTATAATTAATATATTGAAAATACCAAATTAAGTTTTGTGCGCCATAAAATATCCGCGTCGGGGGCGGCGTCGCCTAACGCGGGTATGAATACGCCTGTTCCAAAGTTTAAGCGGATGCCTGAAGTTATAGTCCATATAAGCCGCCCGAATATTTCCGCTCCAAGAAAAAATCCTTTTGAGTCTTCTTCGATTACGGGATAATACTTGTATGTTCCCAAATCATTCCTGATAAAATACGTGATAGCCATATTCGCGGATAATGAGTTTGTCAGTCTGCCCGTAAAGTCTAGGGATAATAAAGACAAGCCTGAAAGTTTTGCTTCTGTAAGCTCTCCCTGAGAAACTGTTGTTATGGGCAAAAACGCGCCTATTGATTTATCTTCGCTAACCCCGCTTGAATAGCGCCCCGATAATTTTATCTGTTTTTCCAGTTTTGTCGGTAATATAAATGTTAGTGCAACATCCGCGGCAAACGCGGGAGTTATTTCATCGTTATACTCGATTAACTCCAGACATCCGCCTAAATCAAAAATAAGGGATTTTCCCTGAACAGATAATGCCGCCGTCAGATATTGGCTGTTTAAATTTTCGTCGCCCGCATCAAACTGGGATAATAACGAAACTTTTAAGCCGAGGAATCCGGCAAGAGACGGGTTATCGTATTCAAGGGCGGCTAAAACACGGGGAGGGGCAAAGTAGGTGTTGACAAAATCTTCATAATCAACTTTATCATTACTGGATTTCAATTCGTTAGGTGTCATTGTAATCGCCGCTCTATCCCTGTATAAAAGGCCGGTGTACCAGCCGCCGACGCTGATATTTCCGTTACGTGTAATAAATGAAACCTGAGCTCCGTCAAATAGGCCGTTTGCTGTAATTCTTAATGGATCGCTGTAGAACATCCGTCCTATATTTAAATTTATGCTTCCCAAATTAAAGTTAATATCGGTTCTTGTCAGTTCCGGTATTATCGCAAAATAATCAGTACTGCTCTCAACTTCATAATTTATCGCGGCGGAAATGAACAAACTGCCTTTTTCTCCAATCAGCGCGGTAAACCTCGGCATTAAAACGCCATATATGTCGAAATTGGTTTTTTCAAAATCAAAGGACGGCACGTCAATGTCCGCACTCTGGCTGAAAACAAGCCCAAAATCAAAAGCGTTAAGCGAAAACGCGCCTAAATGAAAAATAGCGGCAAGGATGAGTAATAATTTTTTCATTGAGCGTCCTCCAGCAATGTAATTTCCACACGTCTGTTAAGCGCCATGCCTTCGGGCGTGTTGTTGTCAGCGATGGGTTTTTCAGAACCGTATCCCCTAACGACGATTTCATTCGCTTTTCGCGCTCCCAAACGCACAAGATAATCCGCTACCGCCTGCGCTCTTTCACGCGACGTGCGAAGTCTTTCCTGCGGTGTTCCGGCAAGCGCGGTATGCCCGGCAACAAGGATTTTTCTGCCGGGAATGGAACTGAGTATCCGCGCGATTTCGGCAATTTCCGCTTTTTCTTTTTCCGGCAACTCCGAAGAATTAGCCAAAAATTGAATGTTGGAAATGCTGATTGTTACGCCTTCTTCCGTTATGCGAACATCAGTATTTGCGACTTCCATCGCTTCAAGTTTGGCGGTTATTTGCCCCGCCAGCGCGATATTTTCCTCTTTCCTGATTTCTTCCGCCGTCAACTCGCGCGGAAATTCCCAAGGGTTGTCTTCGATACGGTACAACAGGCGGTTGACGATAAAAAGCATTCTTTCGCCTGACACTTTCATGTGCGGATCGATTCGCCCCTGTATCAAATCCTGAAAAACCATTTCGCGGTAACTGTAATGGGCGCTGTTAAACAAAGTATACATCGGCCCGCCCTTCAAGCCAAAAGCTTTCATTACAAGATGAGAAAATTTTTCCAAAGTAATAGCGTCCTGTGCATTGATTTTTTTTGGCAGCCAATATTTTTCAATCGCAAAACGTACCGCGTCCTGTCCGTCTTTTTTATCATAATCTCCCGTAACATCCGCCGCTTCCAGCACAAAACGCGCCGCCTGCGCGTAACTTACGGCAGGAGTTTTTAAATACGTCTGTATTTCATCAGCGGTTTGCGCGTGTAACGCGGCGCAGATGATGAGGAGAAAGATTGTTATAATTACGTTCTTTTTCATGTTGTTTATAGTCCTTATGCTATTAAGGTGATGATATCCATGCAGCAGAAGGGGTAGCTCCATTTTCATTGTCATAAGACAGAATATCATTCTCGTCAGAGTCACTATCCTTGTATATAATGACGGCCATGTTACTGTCTATAATACACACAGCGTTACCTTTATTATTAATAGTAGTATTATTCGAATTTACCACCATATTAGGTTTAATACCAGTTCCTCCATAAATAATCCCATTTGTTTTAGAGAAATTTGCCCATTCGTTCAAACACACACCGCCACCAAAACTATTATCTCCTTTTGTTTTATTGGAATAGATACTACCGCCTTGCATGATAAAGGTTCCTAAGCTTGACACATATACACCACCGCCACCCTTAGTGGTTTCATTACTATAAATCTCTCCGCTATTCATGGTAAAACTTCCATTAGCGCTAATATATACTCCGCCACCATAGGTATTGGTAATCGATCCAGTACCAGTGGTTTTATTCTCGTAAATTTTTCCATCATCCATGATGAAGGTTCCTTCGTTGTACACACCGCCGCCGTTAATACTGACTGTATTTTCGTAAATATTTCCTCCTTTCATGTTGAAGGTTCCTTCGTTGTACACACCGCCACCGTTGCTGGTGTTAAAATTGTCGTGGATTCCTCCGCCATACATATTGAAGGTTCCTAAATTGTACACACCACCGCCGCTAGATGCAGAATTGTAAACGATTTGTCCGCCATACATGGTGAAGGTTCCGCCCTCAGCCACATATACCCCGCCGCCATAGGTGCTGGTTTTATTAAAATGAATAACTATTTCTGAATTTAATCCACCACGTATAACCAATGCCCCCCTGCACTTACATTAACAAGCGGGACGATATTACCATCAATTCCTTCAAGGTCAATGTATCCGTCCAAATTTAGCGTAATGCCCTGGTTCACAATAAATAGCGAGCCTTTACTTAAAAGCTTAATGGTTGGGGTTGATGACCTCTCATCATCTTTAATTCCTTTTAAGGTTACAATTACATTACTAGCGCCGTTGTTAAGATAAAGAGTATATGGAGCAATTGTCTCAACAAAATCCGCACCATAAACACTAATCACCTCAATAATATACTCAACATCACTCTGTGCGTGGGTCTTAATCCAATCCAATCTGTCTGTAAAAGCTAGAGGAGCACTGGTAGAACTATCAACTGTCGGAACATTTATTTGAAATATCTTTACATCTATATCCTTAGCGCTAGTAAAATTATTCCACACCTTTACAACTTCAGAGATTACTCTTAATCTTTTAATGCCTTTGTAAAATATAAAAGTGACAAAATAATCGCCTGCATCAACATTATCTTTGTAAAAACGAAATGTCGTTTCATCGCCTGTAGTTTCGAAGACAACTGTATTATTTATATCAAACTCTTGCCTAGAGCCATTTGTCGTTTCGAAGTCAGGCAAATATTTATTGGAAAATGCGATAACTTTTGTAACCCCCGCATAGCTAGGGAATGTAAAAGTGAGGTCTATCGCGCCTGTTCCTCCTTCACTTTCCACGGGATTAAGTAGAATACTAGTAGCACTTTGAAAAGAGGTATAAACAGGATCAGATACGTTAGCAAATATTTTTTTATTATCTCTATTATAAGCCTCCACAAAAAATATATAATCCCCCCCCCAGCGGCACTGAAACATACACAGTGATAGGCATATTAATATTAAATGCAGGGGAAGATTCACCTATGAATGTTCCTATTTTTTCATCTATATAATCATAAATAGATATTTTAATACTGGTTATATCCTCTATATTCACCCTAGGCCATACTGTCCTTTCATTATTATTAACAATATTAATTGTAACATTTACCATTCCCGCAGGGGGAGTTGTACGCTCCTGCAAGTTCTCAAGACCTTCTTTACAGGTTGAAAACACCAACGCAAAGATTATTATTCCCATAATAACCGTTGTCCGCTTTAATATTTTTTCCATATTAATAATTACTTCCTTCATTTTTTCCCCCAATTAGCGTACTATTATTGTACAGGAGCCAGATACGCTCCATTCCCAATCAAGACTATTGTCTTTTACAACTACGGTTATGTCATATATTCCTGCCGTTTCAGCAGTAAAGGTATAGGAAGAAGTTGTTACTTCTGTTTGAAGACTTCCTCCTATATACCAAGCAAATGTATAGCCAAAATCCGCGCTATGTCCAATTACTGTTAATTCCGCAGAATCATTTATATCAACATAAACAGGCTCATTTTTCAGCGGTTCAGAGTCAGTCGCTCCATTTATATCGCCAATTGATACAATAATAGTAATTGGAGTCAATTGTTCTTCATCCCAACCTCCGCTATAGGTTGGTGGAGTAGTTGAGCCGTTATAAGCCAAAGGAGCAGTCGTTACAACATCAGAATCCTTCCATAAAGGTACTCCATTATTTTGATCTAAGACACAAGCCGCATGACCTTTCTTCTCTAAAATTTGATTATTATTTTCAACCTTATTGCTTTTATTATTAGTTGAAATGTAACCATAGATTGTACCGCTTGTTTTATTAAATATTCCGCCGTTGGCAACACACACGCCGCCGCCGGCATAAGTGGCTGTATTTTCTTTGATTTCTCCGCCGCTCATAGTGAATATTCCGCCGTTGGCAACATACACGCTGCCGCCGTATTTGGCTGTATTATGGTAGAGTTCCGCGCTACCGCTACTACTCATATTGAAGGTTCCACCGTTTACATATACCCCGCCACCCAAGCCGGAGTCAGCATTATTCAGATTGATTGTTCCCCCATTCATAGTAAATTGTCCGCCATTGCTAACTACTATGCCGCCACCATTATCAGCGCTATTATTGGTAATATTTCCATTGTTCATGGTGAAGTTTCCACCGTTGGCAACATACACGCCGCCGCCGGTCATCTCTGTTGCGCTATTATTTGTATTATCAGTGATTGCAGCCTCAAGACTATTCATTATCAGCGTGCCGCTTACATAAACCGCAGGATTAACGTTAGTTGTAAAGCCCTTTAGCGTAATGCTTTCAAGCGTAAGCGTAACTCCAGAATCAATTTTAATCCATCCATAACTTGTAGCACTGCTTCCTAACTGAACAGTACCTTTGCCAGTTAGGGTGATTTTTACATTTTCTATAGCATGATCATAATCATCCTTGTAACTAAGCAAGCTTTCAGAATTAAGGTTTTGAGTGTCTGTAATAGTAACGGTATAGTTCCCTGCCACAATCGCATTATCATAAAGCCAGTTTAATTTGTCCGTTAGCGTACTGCCGCGAGCTTCAGTAATGAAGTCTCCCCATGCCGCGTAAAGATCAATGTTACTGTTTATTACACTATTTAAATTAAACTCTGGCCCATTAAGTCCCAACGTCCATTTAGTAAATTCATAACTTCTACGAGTAGGATTAGGGGGCAAATCGGTCAACCTGCCGCCTTTAACTACTTGTTTTTGTATTGACGTGTGTATTGACGATCCCTCTTTAAAAATGCCGCCGTTGGAGTGGAATGTTACGAAATAGTCTTCGCTCCAGTACGCGTAAAGAGTAATGTCTTTCGTTATTTTATTTATTTCAACATCATCAAAATCAAATAGTTGCCTTTCATCATCTGTCCCATAATACCATCCACCAAAGTTGAGAGTACTATTGGGATTTGTAGGATTGTGGTCAGGTTTTTTAGCGGGGAAGCCGTGACGCACTATCTGATCCGGCACATTACTCCCGCCATCGGAGTTAAATTTTACCATGTGCGCCTGATACATTTTTATTTTTTCTCTGTTATCCTGCCCTGATTTTAAAATTACATCCTCGGAGCCTACCGCATAAATATCATCTCCCAACCAGGAATAAACCGATACATTCCACTTACCCGGAGCTATATAGGCTTCAAAGGTTGTGCCTGTAAAACTGAACTCCAGTTTTCCCGTAGCGCTTGTAAGTACAATATCATGCCTAAGTTGGTTAAGGGTTTTCGGGATTTGTATTATAAAAAGCGGCACGTTCCGCGTTGCCGAATGAAATAACGATTTTCGCCAAATCTCCCTGCCATTCGCTAAAACAGCCGGATAAACTAATAACAAAAATCGTTACAAGTATCGATAACTTAACTGATGATTTTTTACATTTTATCATAATGAATTCTCCTTCCATAATATAACTCGTTAATATCACTTATAAATAAATCTTATTTGCACTATTTACCAATATATCTAAATATATAAAAAAAATCAAATTTAAACAACTAATTTCCGCGGACTAAAACGTGACACGATTTAGCGTTATGTCAAAATAAACAGCTTAGGATTTTGGAGAATTATTTAAACGCTCACTTCCAAATCAAATCCCCGCCGCGATACAACCCGACATTTTACGAAAGTTCCCGGCTGGGGATTTGATTTGCCTGTTTTACTTTTTACAATTACTGCCGCGCCGTCAATGTCCGGCGCCTGGCAGTACAGCCGCCCCAGCCAGAGAGTCTCACTTTCTTCTGATGAGATAGAGTCAGCGGCATTTCTGCCGGCGGCATTTCTGTCGGTGTCGGTTTCGTCTGCGGCAAATTGCTCTTCAACTAACACTTCCATATTTTGACTAACAAAGCGATCCATATTTTTTTCCGTAATAGGGATTTGCCGCTCTTCAATTACTTGTTTGCGTTTTTCCGCGGTTTTAACGGGAACGCGCTTTTTCATCGAATACGCCGAAGTGCTTTCTTCTCTTGAATACACAAAACAGCCAAGCCAGTCTAAATTGGCTTTTTCCTGAAAATCGAGTAACTGCGCGAAATCTTCTTCTGTTTCGCCGGGAAAACCCAACAGAAAAGTAGATCGTATAACGGCATTTGGCAGTCTTGCGCGGATTGTTTCGAGTAACGCAAGATATTTTTCAGCGTTTCCGTGACGGTTCATAGCGGTAAGTATTTTGGAAGATGCGTGTTGGAAGGGAATGTCAAAGTAGGGAAGAAAACGCGTATCTTTTTCCATAAGATTGAGTATTTTTAAAGGAAAATGGTCGGGATGAATGTACAACAGGCGCACCCAAAAACGCTCTTTCCTTTTTAGGGAAGAAATCGCCTCAAGCAGTTCCGGCAAATTTGAGGCGGTATTTGCGCCTGTAACAATTTCGTCGGCAATGTTAAAGACAGACTCTTTAGCGGCGTTTGAAGCAGAGTTCGAGACTGAGGCGAAGCCTTTAGCGGCATCTGTCCCAAAAGCGCCAATGTCCTGTCCGATGATGCATATTTCCCTAATACCGCGATCCAATAGCGTATTACATTCTTCTAAAATATCGGGTATTTTACGGCTTACAAGGCCGCCGCGAATAAGCGGAATGGCGCAAAAAGAACAGCGGTTGTTACACCCTTCGCTTATTTTTACATAAGCCGAACCGGGCAGTGATAAAAGCGGACGCTCTCCCGCAGACGGAATAGCGTTATGTGATAATTTCGCTTCGCCGTTTACAAGGCTTGCAGCTATTTGGGTTATTTGCGAAATATCTTCCACGCCAAAAAACTCATCCGCTTCCGGCATGTTTTTGCCCAGTTCTTTCGCATAACGTTGCGCGAGACAGCCTGCAAGGAGTATTTTTTTGCCGGGGTAGAGTTTACGCCATTCGAAAACCGCGTTAATTGATTCGCGTTTCGCGCTTTCAATAAATCCGCAGGAGTTGATTATAATTAAATCTGCCTGTTCCGCTTCGGATACGCTTTCCCATCCTTCCTTGTTAAGGTGAGCCATCATGTTTTCAGCGTCAACCTGATTTTTTACACAGCCGAAAGGATCAAGAAAATAGCGCATTTATTTAACGGTGGAGAATTATAGTTCCAGCCGCATCAGAACAAGCCGGTAACGGTTTTCATCATCTCTTACCCAGCGGATTTCAGCTACGACAACTTCGCCAGCAGAGCCAACTTCTACAGGTACCACACGCCCGCCGCCGATTACCTGAAGTTTCGCAACCTGAGCGTTAGACGCCCAAATGCGAATGCCGTTTTGAGCCTGAATATCAAGAACTTCCGAGCGCTGGAAATAACGCTGGGTAGAACCTCTGCGATCCCTTTCATTAAGGATTTCCCAACGGAACATGCAATACCCCTGGAAACCGATTTGTAAAGTGAAAGGATACGCGCTTACTGAAGCGGGAAAAATTGTAGTGCTTGCGGCGGTTACCGTATTTTCTGTTCGCGGAGAATGTTGTTCCGGTTCCGAACCCGTGTAAGCGGCGGCGTCCATCAAATAGAAATCGAGTAACGCTCCCATATCGGCTTTATTTTTAGCAAAATCAATTAACGTTACGCGCAATTCGGGAATTCCGTCATTGTTAAGATCGATTGTAACTTCCTGGCTTAAATCCAGTATTTCCTGACCCGCCGGAGTGCGAATTGTTACAGCTTCGCCCATATTGTAAAGTTCCAGTTTGTATGTTTCATTATCTACAGAAATTAAAACAGAGTCATTTTTGTACAAACGCCGTTTCATGGAATTGCCTTCCATTATGTATTCGGCGGATGTTTGGCCGGCGGGTTTTCTTTGAACAGGATTATTCTGTTTATTTAAAATTATAGAACGGACAAGCCAACCGCCAGCGCCTAAAACTGCCAGTATTATTACCATAGGAATGATAAACCTTGGCAGTTTTGGTGGACTTTTTAAAAGCTGTTCTACAGGGATCGGCTGTTCTTGAATACGGAGCGCCCTGTAAAGCGATATTAGTTTTTGATTGTCAAGTTCAAGATACGAGCCATAATTTTTTATAAAGCCGATTACATACGGTTCGCCCGGAAAGATAGCGAAATTTTCCGTCTCTAACGCTTCAAGATAACGAATAGAAATATTTGTTTCGCGGCTGATCTGATCAAGCGTCAGCCCTTTTTCTTCGCGCGTTGTTTTTAATTTTTCGCCCAGAGATTCCATTAATTTTCCTCCGCTCTAATTAGAATCTCTAAACAAGAAATTATCATACATATTTGCCGAAGGCGGGATATCATAGGCAAAACGCGCCTCAGGAATGCCGACATTTAATCTGATATTCGTAAAATCAAAACGCAGTTCACTCTCGCCAATTGTCCGTCCTTCAATCCGGCGGATTAATTTTGTTTCGGGATTTATATTTAAAATAATTTCCCTAAAGCCTTCCGAAACAGAACGTCTTGTAAGGCGCAATTTTACGACTCTCTCTCCCGACCCGCCATCCAAAAGTTCTGGATTGGGACCTGTAACAAACGACGCCACATAATTGCGCTTTAATAGTGAAAGCCCCTGGGATGTTGCCAATCCCGCTCCGGATGTTCCCGGTCTTCTGTTAATATTCTGATTTAACACGGCTCTGAATTCAGGCAGGTAGACAATCAGTACATCGCCGTTAAAAATAATAACCTGCCCCGACGGTCTTGTAAAATCAATACGCATAAAGCATGGCGACAGATAGCTTACGTTTCCCGCCATTTCGCTATTTCCAGAACGGATAGTGACAGAAGCCTCATAATCTCTGATAGTCGAGTAATTATCCGATACCATTCCAAGGTACGCTTCTGCAGTTATTATTTCCTGGCCAAAAAGATGAGCTAAACACGCTATGAATATAAAAAACAGGAATATCCCTCGTTTTATCAAAATTAACCTCTGCAAACAATTTTATCCTATTATATTAGTTAAAATCAAGGTTTATTGCAAGCGTTTTACAGATAATTTAAGCTCGTTGACAATAACCTATACAGGGTGATAATCTGTTTATACAGGTCCAGTAGCTCAGGGGATAGAGCGGCCGCCTCCTAAGCGGCAGGTCGGCTGTTCGAGTCAGCCCTGGATCATTGCCAGACCACATAAACTTCGTTTATGTGGTCTGGCTTAGCAGTTTTGCGCGGGGCGCAAAACTGCAAGATTAAAGTACTGAAGGCTTTTTGAAAAATTGCGGCCGTCGTATAACGGCATTACCCTAGCTTCCCAAGCTCGTGACGCGGGTTCGACTCCCGTCGGCCGCTTTAGAATAAATTAACTAAAAACTGTTACTGGTTTATAGTTTTTGTTAATTTTATAAAAAAGTTTAAGACGGGAGTCGAGGAGTTTTATTAGTGTTCATTACAGACTTTGCGGTTGTTGCATACCTCACTTTGCCCGTCTGACCACTAAAACATCACAATTATTCATGTATTTACAATAAACATTCTGTGATGTTTTAGTGGTCAGAGAACGTTTGGATTTAGTTCAGCTACGCCCCTTGACGGGGCGCGGTTGATTGTTCCCCGTCGGCCAAAGACTGTATGGAGTATATAAAAGAAGGAGAAAAATATGCCTGAAAAAAACAATGAATGTAAATGCCCCTATGGCTGTGCAAGGCACGGAAACTGTAAGGCTTGTCAGGAGTACCATAGGAAAGACGGCTCCCGCACAAATTGCGGAAAAACCGGGTATGAGGACGGAAAGAAATAGAGTTGTTTGGTTCAATAGAAATAGAATAATTAACTTCGTAGAAATAATTTCTCAGGTAGGTTTTGTCAATATGCGTAAAAATAGCGCTTTTGTAAAAAAGCAAATTGCGGATTGAATAAAGCTGCTTGATAATAATATTCTGCCCAAACTTGCAAAGACTCTCAAATTTCTGGAAGGAGATGATGGTATTGTTGTAGAGCATCTATCCTTGGATGAATTATAATTTTTGGGAGATAGCATGGAGACTTAAGGCATTGGCCAAAATTTAAAGAAAATATTAAGCGCAATAGAAAAACCGAATCTTTTGAATTAACTATTATTGGAAAAATAACACGCATTGCTTAAATATGGAGTTGTGCGAAACTTTTTGAGTTGGTATAATATTGTAATTCTACATATTGACGATAAAATGAAAATATTGTATTATTTAAAAACTTGAAATAGTATATTATTGCGGTGTACATTTTCATCGTAAAATATAAATAATTTACCGTTAGGAGGGTAAAATGAGAAGGAATATTTTTGGGTTTATCTTAGTTGTTACATTAGTTTGTTTATTCTTTGCCTGTGAAGGTAAGAAATCTGGGACGGCAGAATCAGCTTCGGGAAACAATTCAAATGGTTCTGCAAAGTCTGAAAACATTTCAAAAGATTCAGCAAAGATAGAAAATGGCGGCTTAATTACGATAAAAGAAGCACGTGAGCTTGTATCAAAGAATGAATTCATTCAACCAGAAGAGGGAATGAAATTTGTTGGGTTTGATATATTTATTGATAATGAGAAGGGGAAATCAGACATAAGCCTTAATCTTTTTTTGGGCAGTTTTGAGATAAAGGATTCTGAAGGTTTTACATATACTCCTGGTATTTGGGATGTGGCAGAACCAAAAATAGATGTAAATGGTACAATTGAAAAGGGTGATGTATTACGAGGTTGGATAACAGTTGAGGTTAAAAAAAATACTGTACTATCTAACTTACGTATTAGACTTAATACAGCAAATACAAAATCAGGTTGGATAAATATACAATAATATATTATTGTATAAAACTTTATTTACGCAAAAAGCTTCGCACAACAGGTCGGTAACTGCGTCGCCGCCTAACGGCGGCTCGGACTACGCAAAATACCAGTCGTGGCTTCGCCCCTTTGTGGTATTTTGCTCCGCCACATTTTTGCTTTTGCGAGAAACCGCTTGCGCGGTTTCCTTATCGCAAAAGCAAAAACGTCAGTTACCGCCGGAACGTTAGGCAACATACCACCCTAAATTGGTTGGAAAATTATACCAAGCGGCTATCGCCGCTAAATGGAATAAATAAGGGATTGACATAATAAAATTTTGGGAATATAGTATTTTTAGGTGGTTAAATACATTATAATAAGGAGTAAAAATGAAAAAGTTAATTAATTCAATAAAACAATGGAAAAATGGTAGGGCTGGATATAAGGAATATAAGAAATTATATAAATCTTTGCCTGAAGAATATCGTCTTGTATTTAGGGAAATTGAAAAATACATTTGGTCAATTAATTATGATGGAAATTCGATGATTGTTTTATTGGATATATTGGAAAAGTTTTCAAAAGCATCAATTGATGGACGTAATGTTATTAGCGTTACAGGTGAAGATGTAAGTTTATTTTGTGATAATCTTTGTAAAAATTTAAATGTAAAAACATGGATTGATAAATGTAGGGAAAATTTAAATAAAATTATTCAACAAAAAATAAAACAATAAAATATATGTATATAAAATACGGGTGGTACGTCGCCTAACAGGTCGGTAACTGCTTCGCCGCCTTACGGCGGCTCGGGCTACACAAAAACGCAGTCGGGCTACGCCCTTTGTGCGTTTTTGTTCCGCCACATTTTTGCTTTTGCAAGAAACTGCTTCGCAGTTTCCTTATCGCAAAAGCAAAAACGTCAGTTACCGCCGGAACGTTATGCGAAAAAACCGCAGATAATTTAAGGATTAATCCCATAAAGGATTAGAGCAGCCTACTTGTATCTGACAGCAAACACCTCTTTTATTTTTTGGTTATAATATTTTGTGTAAAAT